>JBJESJ010000149.1:0-64583 GCA_051882725.1 Oscillospiraceae bacterium | reverse complement strand
AAGCGTGCCGCCAGCGTTCGTCCTGAGCCAGGATCAAACTCTTTAAAGTTTGTATTATTAGGCGACGTTTGCGCCGCCATATAACCTTTGCTCGTTATCGCTAACGTTTTGCTTATTTTTTAGTCTTTGCTTGACCTTACTGTTCTCTGGAAATTTTCCAAAGGAATTTTTCAAGGGTATTTGGTTGCTTGATCTGTATTGTTCAATTTTCAAGAATTCTTTGACCGTCAGTATTTGTGACAGCTTAATTATTATATCATGTTTTTCCTGATTTGTCAAGAGGTTTTCAAAAAATATTTTCAAAAACCACCAACTTTTTCAGAAAACACGAGCGTCACACATCATCGGCAGAAGCCGCTCTCTGTGACAGCTTTAATATCATAACACATATCCGCGGGAATGTCAATAGCTTTTTCATCGTTTTGTAGGATTGCACAAAACTCGGTCAATTTTCCCGCAGACAGTAGTCATAATCCCAAATAAAACTCCGCAGTCATTTCCAGCTAACTGCGGAGGTCTTTCCTTCCGATGATTCCGGCATCAAAAGCAAAGATATATATAAACATATCTTCATCCGCTCCGCTTTCCCCGAAGTATCAGGATATACCGCAGCGATCGCAAAGCTTCCGAAAATACGATTTACAACAGTATTATCTGTTTGTCACCGCGAAATATACACTTTTGCGGTTAACACTTATTATATCACAACGTTTTAAAAATTTCATTATATTTTTTATACGTATTTTTGAAAATTTATCGCTCTTTTTTGTGTATTTGACACTAATCCGACCATCAGTCGAATTCATACTCGTCAAGGACTTCCTTTATATCGGAAAAGGAATACCCCTGCCGCACCAGCGCAGCCTTGACCTTCTCTGCACCCTTTCTGTCGGTGAGGTACCGTTCGTACTTCTTCTCCACGACCTCACGAAGCCGCTCTGACGCACTGTCCTCATATTCTGCCAGTGCTTCCTCGGCGAGAGACGAGCTTATCCCACGGCGCATCATCTCCTGTTTTGCGCGGTACTTCCCGAATTTTTTCGTGCAGGAGTAATACTCCGCCAGCCGCGCAGCATAGCGCCTGTCGTCGATGAGATGCAGCTCCGCCAGCTTGTTGCAGACCCGATAGCAGATGTCCTCATCGTAATTTTCCTCAAGCTTGCGGAACAGCTCCGCATATCCGTATTCCCGCTTGTCAAGAAGATACAAAGCACGCTCCTTGGCCTTTCGGTAGAGATTCTCGTTCATCACCTCTTCCAGCGCCGAGGGCGGTATCTCCATGCCCTTTTTCAGATGAAACTCGTATATCATGCTCTGATGAACGAAATATTTCTCCCCGTCCTCAGTCTCTATGTACGCAGTTTCGCCCTTGTATATGCCTATGTCGGCAATTTTTATCAGTTCCATTTCAGCTGCTCCAATGGATATCATTCAAGGGGAGTGAATTCCTCGAAATCATCGTCCGCGTCGATGTCCACGCCCGCTATGGGAGATTTTTCCTCCGCCGCAGGAGCAGGTGCCGCCTCCGCAGAGGCTTCAAGAGCATTTTCCGCAGCCGCCTGAAGCTCCGCGTCCTTCTTGCTCTTTCTGGAGGAGAACACTATCTCCTCGGATTTTTCCATTACAAGCTTTTCTATCTCCTGCATAACATCGGGATTTGCCTGCAGATAATCCTTTGCGGCTTCACGTCCCTGACCTATCTTGTTATCCTTGTAGGAATACCATGCGCCGCTTTTCTTGACGATATTCAGCTCCGCTGCCAGGTCGATGACCTCGCCCGTTCTGGAAACGCCCTTGCCGTAGAACATGTCAAACTCGCACTCCTTGAAGGGAGGAGCCACCTTGTTCTTGACTATCTTGCACTTTGTCCTGTTGCCGATAACGTCGGAGCCGCTCTTGATGACCTCGCCTCTGCGGACTTCAATTCTCACGGAAGCATAGAATTTCAGCGCACGTCCGCCGGGGGTAGTCTCGGGATTGCCGTACATCACGCCTATCTTCTCGCGGACCTGATTGATGAATATTGCCACGCAGTTTGTCTTGGAGATGACCGAGGTCAGCTTTCTCATGGCCTGTGACATAAGTCTTGCCAGCTGTCCCACATGAGTATCGCCCATTTCGCCGTCTATCTCGGCTTTTGTTACCATAGCCGCAACGGAGTCCAGAACGATGCAGTCGATAGCTCCCGAACGGACGAGAGCCTCCATAATTTCCAGCGCCTGCTCACCGCTGTCGGGCTGGGATACGAGCAGATTATCGATATCCACGCCGAGAGCCTTTGCATAAATGGGGTCGAGAGCATGCTCAACGTCGATAAATGCAGCATTTCCGCCGTTTTTCTGAGCCTGCGCCACCACCTGCAGAGCAACGGTGGTCTTACCGGAGCTTTCGGGTCCGTATATCTCAACAACGCGTCCTCTGGGAACGCCGCCTATGCCGAGAGCCATGTCAAGGGTCATAGATCCTGTGGGGATATGGTCAACGTTGTAATTGAAGGCTTCGCCGAGCTTCATTACCGCTCCGGTGCCGTACTGTTTTTCAAGCTGTGCGATAGCCGAGGAAAGAGCCTTCTGCTTTTCCTCTGCGGTGAGCTGCTTTGCCACCGAAACTGCCGATTTTTTTACCTCTGCCTTTTTTGATGCTGCCATAGATAATTCCTCCCTGTTTATTCCGTGAGTTATATTCTATACAATTTGTATTATATATTGAATATTATACGGTTATTCATCGTTATACTATAAGTATATTACATGCAATATATTTCGTCATGTATTTTCTGTGATACTTATATTATAGTACAAACGTTCCCTGCTGTCAATAGATTTTTTCCGAAAATATGACCTTTTTGGGACTTCGGCAGCCGAAAGTCCCGTTATTGATACAATTATAAAGACAATATCACGGACATTCTTTGATCTGAGTCACCCTGCGTGCCCTTATACAGATCCCAAATTAAAAAGTGTACAAAAAATCAAGCAAGATCTTAGATTTATGGATCTTGCGCAGATTTTTTGTCTACACTTTTATTGGGGATCTGTATTATATCCGCTTCAAACAGCCGCCCGTCCTCGGAGCGAAGCACGAGCTTTTCCGCGTCCGAATAAACAACGCCCGTGAACCACATATCACCGTCCCTCATAATGTCGAACCATTGACGGGAGTTTGGCTCATACCCATAATTGAGAAACGGCTCACACAGCATATACACAACAGCTCCGCAGCCGTAAACCACGCAATAGCCTTCATCGTCGGAAATGAAAGCTCCTTCGGGGTCGCCGTACATATCGGCAATTTCCGACAGTACAGTGTTTGTATGCCTGTCCGTCAGATATACCGATTCGTATTCATTGGTAATGATGTAGTTTTTGCTTTCTGCCAGTATCATGCTATTTGTCACCCTCTCGTTCCGGCTCACCGCGCATATATAATTTATTAAATCTTTTGTATATCACATACTGTGAGCCATCGCTCATTGTTACCGAATACAGCTTTATCTGCTCCAATACATTATTTGAATACTCATATTCATACTTCTTAAAGCCATAGGCTGACATATCCTCTTCCGTCAGGGCTTCGATACTGACGATCTCTTCTGCAGTGCCGTATTCATCGGGAATATTCACCGTAAAAAATTCCAAATGATAAGGATGCTCCGTATCATCATAATAATGGTTGACTTCAAGTATATGATCATCTATGAAACCAAGCTTTTCATACGAGTAGATCCTGAGCAGAAATTCATTCCGAGCGTCGCCGGAGTCAGAGCTTTCATCGGGAATTTCAGCCATATAAACAAATCTGTCCTCCGGATGTGTATATATACAGATATCTTTATTCTGAGAAACATATATAGCTCTGCATATATCCTTTCTCACAAAAAACAGGACAAGCACTAAGATAACCGCTAAAGCACCTATTATGTATTTATAGATCTTCTTCATTATGTCCTCCATATCCTGCACCGGCAAGACTTTTGAGCAAAGCGGCAGGAACACAAGTCCCTGCCGCCCATATTCAGCTTAATCCAGCGGATAATTTTTCAGATCCGGGAGCTCGTCCAGAGTAAGCACCCTGTCATGATTGTACGTCTTGATAAGCATATCCGTTTCGGTATATTCATCGTTGAGCACAACGCCCAGCTTGAGAGTGAACGGATCGCTCCATGTGCCCCAGAACAGCCATCTTGCGTTATCTCTGAAGGTATTGTCGGGGTCGGGCACGCAGCCGTTCTCGGTCAGTGCGATAAGCTTGCTCTCCGAGCCGTAGTTCGTCGCCAGATCGGCAAACCGTCCGCTCTGCGATGTATATACGTGATTTCCCGGATATATATCCCAAGCCGCGATATCCACGGTATCATCACCGGGGTACCACTCGGGATCCTGACCGTTCCATATCCAGATAAGGTTTGTCAGATTATGCTCCACGGTCATCTTCTCGTACATTACATTCCACAGCTTCTTATAGCTCTCGGGGGAGCAGTCGCCCCACCAGAACCAGCCGCCCGCCGCCTCGTGAAGAGGTCTCCACAGCACGGGCACGCCTGCGTCGCGGAGTCTTGCAAGCTGTTCGGATATCATGTCGATATCGTCCATAAGCAGCTGATAGCCATTTTCGTCTTCACCGTTCATGATCTTGTCGAGGTCGATAGCCGCGCCCTCCTTGTAGAAGGAGCTGTACCACGGATTGTCCGCATTGTTAAGGCAATAATCCCCGGGCACTCTCCAGTGCCAGAGCATCTGCACGATTCCGCCCGCATTGTTGTACCAGTCGTAAGCCAGTTCAACGGACTTGCCCTCGTCGCCGTGAGCGATCGAGGTGCTGTCGTAGCCCATCATATCCACGCCGAGCACAGCAAACTCCTTGCCGGTCGCTTCCTTGATGCGCTTGACCTCGGTAGAATCCCTGCCGTTGTCGGCGTACTGTCCCGAAAGACTATACTTTCCGTATATATCGCAGAGGAATTTATACAATCTCTGAGCATTCTCGTCCGCATTGGGATTAGACAGCGGCTTTGTTACATTGTAGGTATCCTCCGTAACAGCGGTGCTCTTGGTCATTTTAAGGCAGTCCGCATAGATATAGCCCCAGTAAGGCTTGATAGCTATCTCATGCTCTCCCTCATCAAAATATACATTGAGTAATATTGAATCCCCGAAGCTTTCCTTTGTTGTGGTAGTGATCTCGCCTATCTGTTCGCCGTCAGCGATTATGTAGTTGACCCGTCCGGGGTCGCCCATAGTGAGGAAATTCAGGTCATAAAATCCCGAATATTCGCAGTTGACAACGAAGGTCACGCTGTCGCCCTCAACGTTGATGCCGTCCACATATCCGCCGCCCGAAGCGAGATCTCCGCCGTCCTTAGCGGCAGCATTTCCTGTAAGTATGCCGTCTTCCGCCTCAAAGACAGCCTCATAGCCGTCGGGAACATCGTTCGGAGTCAGGGGATAATCGGACAGGTCAAGAGCGTCGTTATATTCTGTACGGATCTCTCCGTAAATAGCCTTGATCTCCGAAGCATTCTCCTCCTTTGCGTCTGTATTTCCCTCTGCCGCAGTCTCTGTGCTCGCAGCGGACGTATCTTCCGAGCCGTCCTCGGAAGAGCCGCCATTATTCCCGCATGCAGTCATCGACACAGAAAGCACAGCTGCCGCCGCCAGAAAAGCGATTATTTTTTTTATATTCATAAATCCTCCCTCAATTCAGTGAACAGTTAACAATTAATAGTTAACAGATGCCGTATTCAGCTCTATACTATATTTATGCTTGGTTTCGGGTCGATTTGTTTGTTGATATGCTTATGATTTGCCGACTATTCACGGTTCGCTCTCGGCGGAGCTTTGCTCCGCGCATTTGATTCGCTTCGCTGTCAAATGCAACGCCGCCCGTGAATAGCTTACTTTTCGCAATTGTTTGATGAGCATTTGCTTCCGTCCGCGTTTTTTTTACACGGGCGGCGTTATCAATTGTTCGTCTTTTCGGCTTAGACTTAGAGCATCACTGTGTTACGCGCCGGTGGGGGTGTTTCGCTGTCTGCGGACAGCGACCAAAGGGCGCCGCCCTTTGGAAACCTGCAGCCTTGAAAGGCTGGCGAACTTTTTGATTCGGGCTTACTGCTCAGCTTAGGTTACTCTCAGCCTCGCACCTTCACTATTAACTGTTCACTCTTCACTATTCACTCATATTTCCGCGCTCGCGTGCCTTGTGACATGACAGCCCATATTCACCGCAACGGGCAGCCCTGCTATATGCGTGGGTGCTTCCTCTATTGCCACATTCAGCGCAGTCACTCTTCCGCCAAAGCCCTGCGGGCCAATGCCCAGCTTATTGACCTTATCCAGAATGCTCTTCTCCATGTCAGCATAAAGCTTCTTCGGATTTTTTATCGAAATATCCCTGCAAAGCGCCTTTTTCGCCAGATATGCGCAGTGCTCGAAGTTTCCTCCGATACCCACGCCCAGCACCATCGGCGGACAGGGATTGCTTCCCGCATTGGCAGCCACCGATACCACAAAATCCTCGATATCGGCAATTGTCGCCGAGGGCGTGAACATCTTGAGCGCCGACATATTCTCACTGCCAAAACCCTTGGGACATACGTCTATCCTGACCTTGTCCCTCTCGGTTATTACAGTATGTATAACAGCAGGAGTATTATCCCCTGTGTTAATCCTTTCGAGAGGGTCGCCGACGATGGAACAGCGCAGATATCCCTCGGTATAACCTCTTGAAACGCCTCTGTTAATGGCGTCGTACAGTCCGCCGCCCGTAAAGTGGACGTCCTGACCTATTTCAAGGAAAATGACCGCCATTCCCGTGTCCTGACATACGGCGATGTGCTTTTCTTTTGCCACGTCGATATTTTTCGCCAGATCGGAAAGCACCTCCTTACCGGTAGGCGATTCTTCCCTTTCGGCGGAGCATTTAATGCACTCCTCCAGACTCTCGGGAAGATATATATTAGCCTTTATACAAAGGCTGCGGACGATCTCTTCAATTTCCGCAGTATCGATCTCTCTCACAGAAATTCTCCTTCCTGTTAACGATCAGCCATCAGCTATTCGTTCTCACATACACGACCTTGCCGTCTATGATAGTCATTACAGTATTTGTCATAATATCGAGGGGGTCGCCGTCCAAGAGGATAAGGTCGGCGTCCTTGCCCTTTTCGATGCTTCCCACGCAGTCTGCGATACCTGCCGTTTCGGCGGCGTTAATGGTCACCGCCCGTATCGCCTCGCTGCGGGGAAGTCCCGCCTTCACGCAGAAAGCCGCGCTGGCAGGCAGATAGTCCACGGGCACCTCGGGGTGGTCGGTGCAGATGGAGACCTTTACGCCGTGAGCATGCAGCACAGCCGCATTTTTCACATCAGAATGAGCCAGCTCGGGCTTGCCCCTGTCGCAGATTATGGGTCCCACCGCAGCCACTGCCTGCTTTTCGCCCAGAATATCTGCGATGATATGTCCTTCCGTGCAGTGGATAAGCACATAATCGAGATCAAATTCCTCAGCGATGCGCACCGCGGTCATAATATCGTCCGCACGGTGACAGTGGAAATGCGCCTTCAGTTCCCTCTTCAGAAGAGGGATAAGCGCCTCGGATTTCATGTCAAAATCGGGCATATCATCGTCGTTTTCCTCGGCGGCGAGCTTGTCCTCCATATAGCGGCGGGCGGTGAATAAAGCCTCGCGGATAAGCGCCGCGGAAGCCATTCTCGTCACGGGAGTCTCGTCCCTGTCGCGGTAAGTGACCTTTGGATTCTCCCCCAGCGCAAGCTTGATAGCCGCGCGGCGGATAAGCATTTCATCGGCGCATCTGCCGTAAGTCTTAACGGCGATAAGATCCCCTCCGATAGGATTAGCCGAGCCGCAGCCCGTCACAGCGCAGGTCACGCCGGTTTTCACGGCGTCACGGAAATAGCCGTCGTTAAAGCACAGCCCATCGATAGTCCGCAGCTGCGGAGTTATAGGGTCGGTATCCTCGTTGACGTCCTCACCCTCGGGACCCTGACCATCGCCGATAAGTCCGATATGGGAGTGACTGTCGATAAATCCCGGCATCAGCAGACAGCCGCCGCAGTCGATATCCTCTGCAGATATGCGGGGCGGCTCGCCCTCGGAGACCTCGGCTATCCTGCCTTTTTCAACGGAAACATATCCGAGAGGGATAACGCCGTTTGTAACAGTATCTATTCTTGCATTATAAATGTACATACTTATCAGCCCAGACCGCACTCGTCGTAATCCTTCCAGCGTTCGTTATAGTTGTAGTCGCTGACCATGCGGTACACTATATAAATACCCGACGCCAGAAACAGGAACAGCGCTCCCACCACAGGCGCAGAAATAGTCAGGAACTTGCGTATGCGCATTTTTTCTTTTTTATTGAATGAATCCATCATTGTAAAAATCTCCTTTCGGGGGTCAATACCTCTGTACACATTATAATATATATTTTCAAAAAAGTAAATAGCTGATGGGAATTTTATTTTTCGGAGCAATTTATTACAAATCGGTTACAATTTGGATATGCTTCGTAACCGCTTTTGTAAGAAAGGATATCGGATAATGCCCATGATAATTATACCCAAAAACAGCAGATATCCTCATGATAAGGCGGATACAGCGCATTTACAAAACCTCTCCGCACACAATGTTCCACTGATTTTTACGTTAATTTCCCAATAATTCTACATATGCGATATTTTTGGAGCTTTTTAACGCATTTGTGTTGTGCATAATGTACATCAAGAAATTATCAAAATGTTAACAAGAATTTGAAAAAAGTCTGAAAACGGCGTAAAATGGTGCTGTCCTTGTAAAAAATACAGCTTTTTCGTTTTCACTTCGAGCGGCGTCTGAGCTTTTTGTGAAAAATCCACAGAAAAACCGGAAGCCAAGCCCTCACAAAAGGCGTAAACCGCCCTTTAAAATTCACAAAATTTTATTTTTTGTGTACAAAATAGCTAAATAGAGGTTACAAAAAACGATTGACAAAACCCCAATAATTACGTTATAATTACAACAGTTACAAAATGTAACTTTTTAACGGTATCTTGTTACCGAAGAAAATCTGCATTTTATATATGAGATACAGAATGCTCCGACAGAAAAACAGCGGGCATTCTGTATCGCCGCAAAAGCAAGGAAAGCACAGCTTCCCGAGAACGAAACGGAGAATAATATGATAGAGAATAACACAAACGAAATACGAGACAATGTCGTAGAGCTCAGCGGCTCCGACAAGCTTCAGCAGAAAAAACGCAGGATAGGCTCGATAGTATTATCGGCAGCGGCAATGACCGCAATATGCGTATCTATCGCAGCAGCTGCGGCAGCTGCTCCCGAAGACGCTGCGGCTCCCGCAGACCTGTCGGGATATAAGTACACAACAGAGGAAAGCTCCTCCGCTTCCGAAGCTGCAGAAACAGCCGCTACCGGTTCAAAAAGAGCTTCTGTCAGCGTTCCCGTTGTAAAGCTCCCCGACGCGGTGCCCGAAAAGAGCTCCACCGCATACAGCACAGCGGTAAGCGATGCAGGCGCATTTGATACCTATCCCGATACATATGACGTCACCGTCAGCGCAGACGGCGAAAGATTCAACGTGACCGCAGGCGGCACCGTAGAGGACGCACTTAACAGAACAGGCATAGAGCTGGGCAGCCGCGATATCGTAACGCCCGACCTCGACGCTCCTCTTACCGATAATATGGTCATCACCGTACAGCGCGTTGAATACGTAAAGATAACCACCTCCAAGACTATCCCCGCCGATACCGAATATGTGGAAGATGATACTCTCCCTCTGGGCGAGTCGGAGGTAATTACCGAAGGCTATGACGGAAGACTTGAAAGAAAATATCTCGTAAAGAGAGTGGACGGTGAAGATGTGAAGTCCAAGCTCTTAAGCGAGGAGGTTGCCGTTGAACCCGTAAACACGGTCATCGCCAACGGGACCTATGAAGATGATATTTCCCTCTACGACGACGGCGAGGACGACGTTTACGAGGAAGACTTCATCGAAGAGCCCGCCGAAGAATACACGGTTGAGGCAAGAACCTACGATTTCACAGGCGAAGGCACTCCCGCTTCACAGGTAAGCGCGGTATCCCAGTTTGAAGTTCCCGAGACGCTTATCCTCGATGAGAACAACGTTCCCCTTAAGTATACACAGGCTCTTCACGGAAAGTCCTGCGCATATACCGCTAACGAAGGTGCGCTGATGTCCACAGGCAAGGCTGTACAGCAGGGCTATGTGGCAGTAAATCCCGATATTATCCCCTACGGCACCAAGATGTACATAGTAGCGGACGACGGCGAGGTCTACGGCTATGCGATAGCAGCGGACACAGGCGGCTCGGTAGGCAGGAACGATATCCTCGTTGACCTGTTCATGTGGAGCTACGACGAATGTATCCAGTGGGGCGCAAAGAACGTTACCATTTACATACTCGACGAAGAAGAATGATCAAATAAGAGAAAACAGCCTCCGCGCTTCGATGATGCGCGGAGGTTTTTTTGCAAAAAGCTCCCCTGTCCTCGGACGGGGGAGCAAACCATATTATCAGCACAGCGGGGCAAACAGCCTAAGAATAACATTCACCATCTCATGGAAAACATTCCCCTTAGTATCCTCAAGGGATATCTCCCTGCTTTTCGACATAGACTCTTTAAGGTCAGCCTTCAGGTCGTCAAGAATGGAAGCCTTGTAGAACAGCGAGTTGCACTCAAAATGAAGGTACAGGCTCCGATAGTCCAGATTGACCGAGCCTATAGTTCCCGTCACATCGTCGGACAGGCATGCTTTTGCGTGTACGAAGCCGGGAGTGTACTCGTATATTCTTACTCCCGCCTCGATAAGCGGGCGATAATAGCTTCTCGAAATGCGGAAAATGACCTTCTTGTCGGGTATGCCGGGCATGATTATCCGCACGTCCACGCCACGCTCCGCCGCACGGATAAAGGCATTGTTCAGGTCGTCGCCCATAATAAGGTATGGCGTGTAGAACCAAGCGTACCTCTCGGATTTTGCCAGTATCTCGGTAAAAAGCACCTCGCTGGTGTGGTAGGAGTTGGCGGGGGAATCGTAGTAGGGCAGGATATAGCCATCGGGGACTTCGGGGGCGGGATTTCTATCCTCAACGAATTTCTGTGGGACAGATTCAAGCGAGAAGCCGTTCCAGAACTCCGCGAACATGTAGGTAAAGCTGCTGACAGCGGGGCCCGTTATCTTGTAGCCGATATCCTTCCAGTAGCCGAAGCGGCTGTTCCTGTTGATATACTCGTCTGCCAGATTGATACCGCCGCTGAAAGCGACCCTGCCGTCTATAACGGTTATCTTGCGATGATCGCGGTTATTTAACCGCCCCGTCACGGAGATGATAAAGGGATTGAATTTCATGCATTTTATGCCCTCGTTGATAAGCTCCAGATTATATCTTGAAGGCAGAGTCCCGAAGCTGCCGAGGTCGTCGTAGATAACTCTGACGTCCACGCCGTTTTTCGCCTTTTCGGTGAGTATCTCAAGGATAGAATCCCACATAAAGCCGCTTTCGATGATAAAATACTCGATATAGATATATTTTTCCGCCTTTTTAAGCTCGTCGATATAATCGAAGAACAGGTCCTCGCCGCACTTGTAGTATTTGGCGGAATCGTTCCGAAAAACGGGGAATCCCGACATTTTGACGGTATATTCCATAGTCTGGGACATGCGAAGGTCATCGGCTTCGACGGTCCCGATGATACCCGTCTCCTGTTTGGGAGGTCCGCCCATTCTCTTGCCTGCCGCCGCTATCTGCCGTTTAAGCGGTCTGCCAGTTTTCTTATTCCCGAAGAAGATGTAAAGCAGTGCGCCCAGCACAGGCGCAGACAATATCACGATAAGCCAGAGTATCTTATAGGAAGGCTCGTCCCTTTTTGAGGTAAGATAGAGCACAAAAAGAGTCGCCAGTGCAGAGAGTATCGTCCCGATAACCGCCGAATACGGAGTCAGCCAGCGTATCAGCACGATTATCCAGAATATCTGAAGTGCCAGCGCAGGAATAACGACCACCATTCTGCTGGCAAGGATACTTTTAACGGTCCTTTTTTTCTTTTTTTCTTTCATGATATGCGCTTCCTTTGTATCGTCTGTAGTTTATCGGATTGCTTTGAATGTAGATTTGCTTTTTTGTGGATAGGCTTTCGATCTGCCGACTATTCACGGTTCGTTTTCGGCGGAGCGGACCTCCGCGGATCAATGCAGCCTAAGCTTAAAACTAACAACGCGTCAACCGCCCGACGCGGCGTTCACGTCTTAGCTTCGTACCAGCTGCTGCCTTCCGCTACGTCCGCGGGCAGCGGTACTGTCAGCTTCGCCGCTCCCATCATCTCTTCATTCAGAATGACCGCCGCTCTCTCCTTATCCTTCTCACTTGCTTCGATGATAAGTTCGTCATGCACCTGCAGAATAAGCCTTGCGTCAAGCTTTTCCTCCTTTAAGCGCTTATATACCCTCACCATTGCTATCTTGATGATATCCGCCGCAGTGCCCTGAATGGGTGCATTCATCGCCGCACGCTTTCCGAACGCCTGTACATTCTTATTGCTCGCCTTAAGCTCGGGGATATACCTCTTTCTGCCGTACATAGTCTCCGCATAGCCCGTATTCACGGCGTCCTCCACGGTCTTCTTCATGAATCGGTCAACGCCGCTGTAGGTTTTCAGATAGTTATTGATATAGTCGTCCGCCTTTTTCACGCTTACACCGATGTCCTTGGACAGCGAAAACGCGCCTATACCGTATACGATGCCAAAATTGACAGCCTTTGCCGCACGGCGCATTTCGGAGGTGACCATTTCCGCAGGCATATTGAACACCTGCGCCGCAGTTGCGGTATGAATATCCATTCCGTCAAGGAATGCCCTTTTCATGTTCTCGTCATTGCTCATGTGAGCGAGTATGCGCAGCTCTATCTGGCTGTAATCCGCGTCGAGAAGCACGTAATTATCCGCAGAAATGAAGAATTTACGCATATTCCGTCCCAGCTCCGTCCGCACGGGGATATTCTGCATATTGGGCTCGGTGGAGGATATCCTTCCCGTTCTGGTCTCGGTCTGTTTGAACACTGAATGAACTCTTCCGTCGGGAGATACCGCCTTCAAAAGCCCCTCCACGTAGGTGGAATTGAGCTTGGAAAGCTGTCTGTAGGTCAGGATAAGGTCAACGATAGGCGCCCTGTCACGCAGTTCTTCCAGTACGTCCGCATTGGTGGAATAACCCGTCTTGGTCTTTTTCTTGGCAGGGAGCCCCATCTCCTCGAAAAGCACCGTTCCCAGCTGCTTGGGAGAAGCTATGTTGAACTCATGTCCCGCCATGAAATATATCTGCTGTTCGGCTGCCTCCATGTCGTCAAGGAGACCGTTGCCAAACTCACGTATGCCGTCTGTATCGACTTTTACGCCGTAATACTCCATCGAAGCCAGCACCTCGGTGAGGGGCAGCTCGATATCATACAGCAGCGAGGTCATGCCCTGCTTTTCGGCTTCCTTGAGCATTTCCCCGCACAGCTGCGGAAGGTATTTTACCTTTTCGTCATACTTTGGGATACCGAACCTCGCCGCAGACTTTTCCACAGAATACTCGTCGGAGCCCGCGTCCAGAAGATATGCCAGTAACTCGCCGTCGGCGGTGATATTTTTCAGTTCGGTATTGTTTTCAAAGCAAAGCTTGTAGATATTCTTTGCGGAAAAGGTATATTTCTCGCCATTGCAGGCGAAATACAGAAGCTGCTCCGCCCTGTCTGTAACTGTATAATATTTCTCTCCGCAGACTATTTTAAGAGTATCCTCTTCAAGGAGAAACGACGATAAGCCGCCGAAGATAACTTCCCTGTCGGCGGCATAGCTGCCATCTGTATATTCGATCGCGGAGATATCTGCCGAAACGGTCACATTTTCGCTCGGAGCCACATCCAGTCTTTCCATTAGCTTGTTCATGTCAAGCTCAGTCAGTATCTGTGACAGCTTGTCATTATCCCTGTCGGCAAGCTTAGTCTCCTCCGAAGAGGAAATTATCGGAACATCGCGGACTATCGTCGCAAGCCACTTGCTCTGCTCTGCGTCCGCCCTTCCCGCCTCCAGCTTTTTCACAACGGAGGGCGTGCCCACATTATCTCCCTCGGCAAGCTTTTCGTAGAGGTTTTCCACGGTGGTATACTTCTGAATAAGCCCCATTGCGGTCTTTTCGCCGATGCCCTTGACTCCGCTGATATTGTCGGAGGAATCTCCCATCAGCGCTTTCAGGTCGATAAGATGAACAGGCTCAAAGCCGTACTCCCCGCGGAAATGCCCGGGGGTAAAATGAATGATCTCCTTATTGGTGTGAAGAAGCACCGTCACCTTATCGGAAATAAGCTGTAAGCTGTCGCGGTCGCCCGTCAGGATATAACATTCATCGCCATTTTCCTCAGCCTTTGCGGAGACTGTTCCCAAGATATCGTCCGCCTCGTAGCCCTCTGTTTCCAGAACATGTACTCCCAGCGCAGTAAGTATCTCCTTGATATAGGGCATCTGCATATGAAGCTCCTCGGGCATGCCCTTGCGGTTAGCCTTGTAGGAGGACACCTCCTTGTGTCGGAAGGTAGGCGCTCTCATATCAAATGCACAGACAACGCCCTCGGGAGCGATATCCGAAGTCACCTTCAGATAGATGTTCATAAATCCCGTAATGGCGTTGGTAAACATGCCGTTTTTATTGGAAAGCATTTTTATCCCGTAAAAGGCGCGGTTCATAATGCTGTTTCCGTCGATGGCGAGTATTTTCATTGAGCACTTCTCCTCACACTATCAGTTTTTGTTAAAGAATACCACCACAGCGGTCGCATAGTCCTTGCTGCTGGCAACGCTGAGAGTCATATTGCAGTGCTTCTGAGTAAATTTCTGCTTAGCGTTTCCCGAAAGGCTGATATAGGGCGTGTCCATAAAATCGGTAAGCACGGAAACCTCGCAGAGCTTACAGCCCCTGAAATCGTACCCCATAGCCTTTACGAAGGCGAGCTTTCCGCAGAACATCTCGGCGGTCTTTTTCACGCTGAAATGCTTTTTCATAAGATATTTAAGCTCCTGCGGAGAAAAAAGTCTCGCGAGAAACTTTGTGTTTTTCAGACTTTTTTCGATCCTTTCAATTTCGATAATACTTGTTCCCGTGTAAAGATTGTTCATTGCAAATACTCCAGTTCTTTGTATTTAGGTTTTATCCGACAGCTTGTTCCTTCTCATCTCCGCCTTAAGCAGATTCGGAAGATGCTCGGTGATATTTTCGATGATCTGTTCATCGGGGGTAAATATTATCCTGACGTTTCCGAAGCTCTGATGATTGAAATCGCAGTAATAATCGGCGGTATCGGTACCGTCGGAAGCCAGAACGGTAGTATATCCGTTCGGAAGATCGGGCGCGTCCTCGATCCTGCCGAAGCGCTCGAATTTCCCCACAGGCGCTGTGATAAGACGCTTTCTCTTTCTTCTGCCGATTATCTTGTCAATATCCATTTCATCGTTAGTAATAATATATTCATATTCAACGCTGAAATTCCCCGAAAGATAGTATGCCCCATAAAAAATACCCGCCACGGCAAAGATATTCAGCGGAAATATCGCCATGAGAAATATCATCACCGCCAGCGACAGCAGCACAGCCAGCAGAGCGATGCCGATCTTTTTGGCAATATCCGCTCCCGAAGGCTTCTTCGTCACAAGACACTCGTGAAAATTATCCATTTTTTGCATGACTCCTTTTCATTTTTGTAAATTAAACATATTATATCACAATTTTTTTTGGATTTCAACAGCAAAATGCTTGCAATTTAAAAAATTTTGATGTATAATTAAAATATATAGTATCAAACACGATGACCGGACAAAGTAAGCGGTGCAATTTCCTGCGGTACAGAGATGAGAAGCATATGCTGAAAGCTTCTCCGCAGGCGCATGAAGCTGCTGTGCAGCTTTCGCCGAATTTCCTCCGTTAGTGGTCATGCCGAACATCATTTTATATATTATAATATAAGTAAGCATGAACGCAGGCAGCGTTATCCGCCATGGAAATAAAAGCTTGTTTTATACAAATCGTATAAAACGCGGAGTTTCTTCTGATAGGTGGTATAACCGGGATAATCCCTGTTCCGTTTCAGAAGCGGAACGGGTTTTTTTATTATACCGAGCTCCTGTTTGCGGGAAACGGTATTAAGAGAAAGGAAAGGTAAAACATGAAAGAACAGCTTGAAAAGATCAGGCAGGACGCTCTGCAGCAGATAGAAAGCTGCGGCGACCTGAAAATACTCGATGACCTTCGGGTAAAATATCTGGGCAAAAAGGGAGAGCTTACCGCTATCCTTAAGCAGATGGGCGGACTTTCCGCAGAGGAGCGTCCTCTCGTGGGACAGCTCGCAAATCAGGTGCGCTCCGACCTTGAGGAAAAACTCACGGGCCGCATCACCTCGCTGAAGGCAGACCTTGAGGAAAAACGCCTTAAGGACGAGGCTCTCGACGTTACTCTCCCCGGAAAGAAAACAGAGCTCGGAAAGCTCCACCCTCTTACCGTGGTAATGAACGAGGTCAAGGAGATATTCCTCGGCATGGGCTTTGAAGTCGTTGACGGTCCCGAGGTAGAGACCGACCATTACTGCTTTGAGGCGCTCAATATGCCTCCTCATCACCCCGCAAGAGATACGCAGGATACCTTCTATATCAACGACAGCGTGCTCCTGCGCACACAGACATCCAGCGTTCAGATACGCACAATGGAGAACAGAAAGCCTCCTATAAGAATTATTTCTCCCGGAAGAGTTTACCGCTCCGACGCTATCGACGCCACACATTCGCCTATCTTCCACCAGATAGAGGGTCTTGTCATCGACAAGGGGATAACTCTCGGCGACCTGTTCGGCACACTGGAGCTGCTGCTGAAAAAGCTCTACGGAAACGATACGAAGATACGTCTTCGTCCCCACCACTTCCCCTACACAGAGCCTTCCGCAGAGGTTGACCTGCAGTGCTTCAACTGCGGCGGAAAGGGCTGCCCCATGTGCAAGGGCGAGGGCTATGTGGAGCTTCTGGGCTCGGGCATGGTACATCCCAAGGTGCTGGAGGGCTGCGGCATAGACCCCGAGGTCTACAGCGGCTTTGCGTTCGGAATAGGTCTGGAGCGCATAACTATGGGAAGATTCAACATCACCGACATGAGAATGCTCTACGAGAACGACGAGAGATTTTTAAATCAGTTCTGATAACATAACAGGGGGTATATGACAATGATAGAAGAAAAAGGCATAAAGGACAGCAGGATAGATTATGAGGCAAAGGGCTGCATAAAGTCCAGCCCTGCAGCGGCTATAGGCATGTACATCTTTGCGGGAGTGCTCATCATAGCGGGGGTCATCGTTTATTTCGCGGTAATGCCCGAGATACTTGTATTTCTTGTATTCGTATTTCTGGCGGCGCTGTCAGTGCTGATGGGACTTTCCGCCTCAAAGCATGCATGGTTCTGGGGAGCGGACAGATTCACCGTAATACAGCTCTTCTCAAAGCCTGCCACCTACAGCTACAGAGAGATAGATCAGGTGTACACCGTCACCGAGGGACCTGCCGTAACGCTGATGCTCCATATGAAAAACGGCAAAGAGCTGGGAATTTCTCTGAATGCGGCAGGCGCCCGGGAGTTCCTCGATTATCTCAGGTCGATACAGAACGATTACCCCAATTAATGGGAACGGAACATGAAAATGTTATCCGAGAAACCAAACAGGAGGATAAGTAAAATGGATTTATCAATGAAATGGCTCTCCGATTATGTCGATATCGGAGACATGACCATAAAGGATTATTGTTCGGGTCTTACCTTAAGCGGCTCCAAGGTCGAAAGATACGACACCGAAGGCAGCGAGATATCTAAGGTAGTTGTGGGAAAGCTTTTAAGCGTTGTTCCTCACGAAAATTCCGACCACCTTGTTATCTGCTCCGTTGACGTGGGCGCAGAGGCTCCCATTCAGATAGTTACAGGCGCAAAGAACGTCAAGGCGGGAGATATCATCCCCGTTGCACTGGACGGCTCCACTCTCCCCGGCGGCGTGAAGATAAAAAAGGGCAAGCTCCGCGGCGTTGAATCCAACGGCATGCTCTGCTCTCTCGGCGAGCTGGGTCTCACCACTCACGATTTCCCCTATGCCATCGCAGACGGCATCTTCCTCATCGAGCAGGAGGAGGGCTGCCCCGAATTAAAGCTCGGCATGGACATCAGGGAAGCTATCGGTCTGAACGATACCACAGTTGAGTTCGAGATAACCTCCAACCGTCCCGACTGCATGTCCGTTCTCGGTCTTGCAAAGGAGACTGCGGCTACCTTCGACCTTCCCATGAACTACAAGAAGCCCGAATTCAAGGGCGTTGACGGAGATATCGGCTCCATGCTTTCCGTTAAGATATCAAACACCGACCTGTGCTCCAGATACTGCGCAGGCGTTGTTAAGAACGTAAAGATAGGTCCCTCTCCCCGCTGGATGAGGGAAAGACTTCGTGCCAGCGGAGTGCGTCCCATCAACAATTTTGTCGATATCACAAACTATGTTATGCTGGAATACGGTCACCCCATGCATGCTTTCGATATCAGATTCATCGAGGGCAATTCCATCGACATCAGAAGTGCGAAAAACGGCGAGAAGATAACCACTCTTGACGGCGTTGAGAGAACTCTCACCGACAATATGCTCGTGATCGCGGACAGCACGAAGCCCGTTGCCGTTGCAGGCGTTATGGGCGGCGAGTACAGCGGTATCATGGACGACACCGTGGACGTTGTTTTCGAGGCTGCCTGCTTCGACGGAGCAAGCGTCCGCACCACAGCAAAGGCTCTCGGCATGAGAACTGACGCTTCTTCCCGCTTTGAAAAGGGTCTTGACCCGAGAATGTGCGAGCCTGCGCTGAACAGAGCCTTCGAGCTTGTTGAGCTGCTCGGCTGCGGAGAGGTCGTAAGAACGACTATCGACGTATCAAACGGCGCAGACACGCAGAAGTCCGCTCCCTTTGACCCCGTATGGATAAATAATTTCCTCGGCACGAACCTTTCCGAGGAGGAAATGATAAGCTATCTTAACAAGCTGGACTTCACCGTTAAGGACGGCAGAGCATATGCTCCCGCGTACCGCATCGACATCGAATGCAAGGCTGACATCGCTGAGGAGATAGCTCGTCTTTACGGCTACAACAACATCGAAAAGACCGTTATCAGAGGCGTTGCACAGGCAAGCGTCGCTCCCGAGCAGAAATTCAGGACTAAGCTCTTAAACGCATCGGCTTCGCTGGGCTTTGACGAGATAGTGACCTACTCGTTCATCTCCCCGAAGAATTTCGACAAGATACGTCTTCCCGAGAGCAGTCCTCTGAGAAACACCGTTACTATAACAAATCCTCTGGGCGAGGATACCTCTGTTATGAGGACGACTCTTCTGCCCTCCATGCTGCAGGTGCTTGCCACCAACTACAACAACAGAAACGAATCCGCTAAGCTTTTTGAAGCTGCAAGAGAATATCTCCCCTGCGGCAAGGAGCTCCCCGAGGAGCCGGAGCGCATAGTATTCGGCTGCTACGGCGCTGACTATGATTTCTACGCATTAAAGGGCGATATCGAAGAGCTTTTCGAGGTGCTCGGCATAGACGATGTTGACTACGAGCCCTGCACCGACGACAGCATCTTCGGCGAATCCCACGCATTCCACCCCGGAAGATGCGCTGTTGTGACAAAGAACGGCAAGCCCCTTGGCATATTCGGCGAGCTTCACCCGAAGACCGCGGAGAACTACGGCATCAATGCCAAAGTATATGCTGCGAAGCTGAACGTTCCCGAGATGATGTCCGAGTCGATAAGCTTCAAGACCTACAAGCCCCTGCCGAAGTTCCCCGCAGCAACAAGAGACCTTGCCGTTGTAGTAGACGAGAGCGTTCCTGCGGCTCACATTGAGAAGGCAATAAAGAGTGCGGTAGGAAACATCCTTGAATCGGTGAAGCTGTTTGACGTATACAAGGGCAAGCAGATCGCTGAAGGCAAGAAATCGGTAGCATATTCGATAGTGATGAGAAGTCACGACGGCACACTGACCGACGAGCAGGCGGACAGTGCAATGAAGAAGGTGCTGAAGAAGCTGTCAGAGCTCGGTGCCGAGATAAGAAGCTAAGCCGGGGACGCCCCGGCGGGCGATTGCCGCGTTGTAAGTTTTAAGCTTAGGTGACATAAAGCCGCAGAAGTAAGTAAGTCCCGAAATAAAGAAGATACGAGGCTTAGAGTAACAGCGAATAAGCAGTAAGTCCGAATCAAAAAGTTCGCCAGCCTTTCAAGGCTGCAGGTTTCCAAAGGGCGGAGTCCTTTGGGCGGGATGACCCGCAGCTAATGCCGCGTTGTTAGATATCAGCTTAGGTGACATCTGCCCGCGGAAGTAACAAAACAACGAAGGCAGGTTCGAGGCTGAGAGTAACAGCGAACAAGCAGTAAGTCCGGATCAAAAAGTTCGCCAGCCTTTCAAGGCTGCGAGTTTCCAAAGGGCAGCGCCCTTTGGTCGCCGCGCGCACGCGGCGAAACACCCCCACCGGGCGGGGAGCCCCCGCTGGCATTGCCGCGAATGGGGTATCAAGCACAAGCGACATCTACCCGCGAAAGTGACCGACAGCCGAATGAGCGAACAGCTATAAGCGCCGCACGTGTAAAAACTGCGGACGGAAGCAAACAAACCGCAAACAATAACGAAAAGTAAGCAAAATCCGGGCGGCGCAGCATTTGACAGCGAAGCGTCTCAAATGCACGGAGCCGAAGGCTCCGCCGGAACCCCAATTTGGATCAGGGTCAACCTATGAGCGAATAAAATAACCGAGGCTTATCTAATCATCAAAGTAGACAGGCGGCTTGTCCACTTTGCTGACCGATCACTATTCACTAATTCTCAAAGGAAAGGAGCGTGAAAAACACTATGCCTAAGGGTCATAATAAGATCGTGCTGGATCTGGAATTCAATCCGATAAGAGACCCGTCCGCAAGACAGACTGCACGCCATGAGATAATTGAGATCGGCGCAGTTATGCTCAACGACAGCCTTGAACAGATATCGGCTTTTCAGGAATATATCAAGCCCGAGCTTAATGTCGTCGAGGAAAAAATAACTCAGCTGACGGGCATCACCAACGAAAAGGTAACAGAATGCGGCTCCTTTAACGAGGTAATGCACCATTTTATGGAGTGGATAGGCGATACTCCCTGCACGTTTTATACATGGAGCGACTCCGACCGCAACGTTATGCTGGACGAGGCGGACCTGAAATGTCCCGACGACCCCGATTATGATATGTTCTACGTCCACTGGGTGGACCTGCAGATGATATATCAGCGCAAAATGGGACTTCACAAGTCAATGGGACTGGCTAACGCTCTGGGCACCATGCAGATATACTTCGCAGGAACGGAACACGGCGCGCTGGCAGACGCTATCAACACCGCCGAGGTCATGCGCGTTATCAGCGACAAAAAACGCATGGACGAGCTGAAACACTCCTCGGTGACCTTCAACGGAAAGCCCTCCGAATCGAGCTTCCATATGAATAATATCATCATTAAGAAAAAATAACGGTAAAACAGTTAACAGTTAAAAAGCAGGCGGAGAACACTTTGGAGGTCTCCGCCTGCTTTTTGAATAGTTGATTAAATTATGCTCAATAACTGTTAACTGTTAACTATCAACTTTTATATCTTGTATATTTCGTATAGCTTCATATCCTCGTCCTGTGCGATGTAGTCGTACAGCAGCTTCAAGCACCTGCCCTTGGATATACCCTTGTTGGGGCTGAATTTGCCGTCATTTCCGTCTGCCATGCCCTGTGCCTTTGCAATGGCGATATATCCGCAGTAAGCATGAGTCTCGGGAATGTCCGGGAACGGCGATCTGTAGATCCCCTTTATCTCCGCGGCTTCTCCGCAGCCTGTGTAGTTCAGCACGTACAGCTTGGCAAGCTCCGCATAGGTAAGCGTTTTGCTGCGGTATGCGTTCAGCTCTTCCTCGGACTCGAAGTACGGCAGACTCACACCGAAAAGCTCACCTGTCAGATCGTAGAACTCGCCTACAGTAATATTCTCATCGGGGGCAAGCCTTCCGTTTTCGGTCCTGATACAGATGCCGTATGCAAGGAGGGTAGATATTTCCTTTTCGTACTTATAGCCATTTATGTCGGAATAGGTCATGGGCTTTTCTTCGGCGGGAGCTTCATCGGTATAGTAGGCTTTGCCGCTGAAGAAGTTTATCCTCTCGCCCGTCAGAGCGTTAAGGACAAAGCTGCTGTCATAGATGTAGGTCAGATAGGTATGAGATCTCATCTGCTTGTCCGTAAAGCCCGTATATTTCAGCTGAGGAGCCATATTCTCAAAGAGCATTTCATAGGCAGTATCCTCCGATACCAGCTCAGGCTCGGGGAAGTCCATATCGTGATAGCTGTAATTGAAGCCTGTCACCTCGCCGTTAAAGTCCACCTTTATATCCACATAGTCAAAATCGGTTTCCAGCCCGTTGACCTCGCGGACAAACTCTACATGGACATACTCATCAGGCTGCTTGTCATATTCCTTATGAATGAGCTTATACTGCTCCGCCAACCCGCCCAGATATTGCTTCATTGCAGCCTCAGCAGCTTTTTCGGCAGTCTTTATATCCACGGGCTGACCGTCGTAATAGTTCAGATAGCTTTTGTTGTAGGCGATGATATCGCCCGTATACGCGTCCATTTTTACATCAAGATAAATATCCTTGTCACTGTTCGGAGTATACGAAAAGCTTATGTTGAGGACATAATGCTCCCTGTCATTTTCATCGGTATAGCTGCCTATGCTCTTTGAACGGAAAACCAGCTCATCGTTCAGCAGGATATACTTATCCTTTTTTATGAGCTCTATGGCCTTTTCCTTGGATATGAAGCTGCTTTCATTGTCTATTGCCTGCAGCTCCGCTTCGGTAAGAGCTTTTTCATTTTTCATGCCGACTTCTTCAAGTCCCGCCGCCGAAAATACCGAACCGGAAAGGTCAAATTCATCATAGCAGCCGTTCCACTCATAGCTTTCGATATATGAATATTTCTCTCTATCATCGTAATAGGATGTATACTTTCCCGATATTGCGTCGATCTCATTTTCCCCGACATTTACGGGACGATATACCGGGAGTATAAATCTTTCGGTTTCCCACTGTTCCGTTTCGGGATTATACTCAGAGTTTTCAAAATATTTGTATGAAGCATACAACCCCTTGCGTTGTTTATAGAGAGCGTTCGCCTCATCGACGGATATTTTTCTGGAAGCGTCCGCAAACTCCCCGCCGTCGGCATACCATGTCAGATACATATTGAGGACCTCGCCCGTATCGCGGTCTATGCTCATGCTTCCCTCGTTGTTATCCACATCTATCCCGTTTTCGGTGCGCTTTATCGTATAGGACACCGTCGCCGACGACAGCCCGTTGTCGTTTGCTTTCCGTTCAAACACAGCCGTTCCTTTTAAATCGGGATTCAGCCTTTTAAAGTTTTCCTCCGCCCTTTTCTGCTGCTCATCGACGGACAGCTTGGCAAAGCCCGGCTTAACGGAAGCGGAAAAATCACTGTCGAAATTATTATAAAATGTGATAAGTCCGTCATAATACTCCACGGTTATTGCCTTTGTCACATTATCAATACATTCATCATTGATATATCTTGTGATACCGCCGTTCTCGTCCACATGATACCACTGGAGAAGAAAATAATCCGTTTCATATCTGGTTTCTATCTCATAAGCAAAATCATCAAGCTCCGCGGGGATATCTATCCTCTTTTTGACGTCGATGATAGCTTTTTTCAGCGCTTCAGCTCCCGCCGTGGACCCGCTTTCCGCAGCCGCTGCAGCTATCCCGATACCTTCTCCTGCGGGCACTGCGGAAAATATCATTGCCGCCGCCATTACCACCGAAATTATCTGTTTTTGTATTTTTTTCATATGATGACCTCCGATTTTCCGCCCATAATTGAACCTCTGAAATATACTATGCCTGATGATAAGGTCTGCCGTTTTCATCTGCCGCCTCGCCTGTCAGCGCATTGATGATAAACCTGCTGTCGTAAACGTACACAGGATATACATGAGTGACCTGCCGCATATCCTCAAAGCTCATGTATACAAGCTCGGGTGACATCTGCTCAAAGAGCATGTCATAAGCCTCGTCCTCGGTGATAAGCTCGGGCTCGGGGAAATCCATGTCATGGTAAGTATAGTCAAAGCCCGTGACCTCGCCGTTAAAGTCCACAGTAACCTCTGCGCTGTCGAAATCCGCATCAAGACCGTTCACGCTGCGGTAAAAGGTAAAGGTCATATTACCGCCCGCGCCTATCACCTTTGAGTCGTATTCCGACAAATGATATTCCTCCGCCCTTTCGCCGAGATAATATTCCAGAGCACCTTCCGCAATGCTGCGGACAGCCTTTACATCGGTGCTTTTCCCCTCATAATGCTCCTCGGAGCGTGTTTTTTCAAACCGCAGGATATTGCCCGTATAAGCGTCCATTTCCACATCGAGCCGATAGCCGTCCTCGGAGGAAGTATCCTCAAAGCTCACGGAGATCATATATTCTCTTTCGCCCGAATCATTTACGCGGCTGAATGTATCCTCCGAGAGAAAAACAGGCTCGCCGTCAAGGGTGATGTACCTGTCGCTTTTTATCCTCCGAAGAGCGCTGCTGCGGCTGATAAGTCCCTTTCTCATGCTTTCGGGGACATCTTCCGCAGCTCGTCCGAGAACGGCGTCCTCCCCTTCGCAGCCCGTGTCAAGGACAACATCCGCATAGGCTCCGTATCTGTCCATATCCTCATAAAATGACGTATATCCGCCTGTTACAGCGTCTATTTCGTTATACACGAGGCTATCGGAAACATATACAGGCAGTATAAAGCTGTCATATTCCCACCGATTTTCATAAAAATTATACTCTTTGTTTACAAAGAGCCGATATTCCGCTTTTAGCCCGTTAAGCTCCCTATAGGCAGCGTTTGCTTCCTCAACGGAGATGATATTTGCAGCAGCTATTTCCGTTCCGGGAACAGCCCCGAACACCATTGCTGCCGCCAATGCTCCCGACAGCAGCTGTCCGTAAAGTTTTTTCATTTTGTGTTTCCTCCTGTTCTGTATCTTTGAAACGTTTCTGTATATAAAACAATCCTGAACAGGAAAATTTTTCATAAATATAAAAAATTATCGGAAATTTAACAAATCGTTCTCATTTTAAATTTCAAAAAAATCCCCGATAATCATCGTATCGGGGACTGTTTCTGTAAAAAAATTATTCCTCTGTGGGTTCCTCGTCAACGCCGTCCAGCTTTTCAAGGTCTTCGATATCCTCTGCGAGGTCCTCATAGGTCTGCTCTTCAGCTGCTTCCTCAACAGCCGCAGCCTCTTCCTCGGGCTCTTCTTCCTTATCCTCAGGCTTGTCGCAGCAGGAAGAACAGCAGCACTCGTCGTCATCGTCAAAATAGATCTCGTCCTCATCGTCGAAATCGTAATCGTACTGCTCAAGCTCTTCGCGCTTCTTGACGGTATAAAGAGCCGCAGCAGCGCCTGCAGCAGCAGAGATCAAAGCGGTAAATACAACACCTAATGCCTTCATAATAATACGCTCCTTTTTTCTGAAAATAATATATGCGCGTGCATAAAGTCGCTACGCACGCCGATTATCTGATGTTTCTATTATTATATCACACTTATTCAAAAAAAACAATAGATTTTTATAAATTTCATATTTGCACAACATTTCCATAACAAAGTGTACCAATTGCACAAAAAGCAGTATGTTTTTAAAGTTGAATTTATTTAAATAAAATTGTTAAATTTGTGTTACCATATAGACAAAAGAGAATAAATCGGTTATAATATAAAGTAGTATGTAATCGAATTGTAATTACTGTAAGAATTAAGTAACCGAAAATATATTGGAGATATTACAGCATGAGAGTTATCACAGGAAAAGCAAGGGGAAGAAAGCTCAAGGACTTCGAAGGTCGGGATATCCGTCCTACCACCGATATGGTCAAGGAGGCTATCTTTTCCATTATTCAGTTTGATATAGAAGGCTCTGAGGTGCTGGACCTGTTCTCGGGAACCGGTCAGCTCGGTATAGAAGCTCTTTCCAGAGGAGCAAAGTTCTGCCGATTCGTTGACAAAAGCAAAGAATCTGCGGCACTTACTAACGAAAACATCGACCTTGCAGGCTTCCGCTGGGAATCCAACGTCGTGAACGGCGACAGTCTGGATTTCCTCCGCATGGCAAGATATACCTTTGACATCGCACTTCTTGACCCGCCCTACAACAACGGGCTTATCGAACAGGCACTCCCTCTTCTGGAGCCGAAAATGTCACAGCGGGGCATCGTCGTATGCGAGCACGAAAGAGGTCTTGAACTTCCCGAGGAAGTGGGAAGGCTCAAAAAGTCAAAGACCTATAACTACGGAAAGGTAGCCGTTACCGTATTCAGGATACCTTTTAACGAAGAGGAATGATTTTTTATGAAGATCGCAGTCTGCCCCGGAAGCTTTGATCCCGTTACCTTGGGGCATCTGGATATTTTCAAACGGGCAAGCAAGCTTTTTGACAAGGTCATCGTCGCCGTTGCGCCCAATGCGGCAAAACAGCCGATGTTTTCCCCGGAGGAAAGGATAACCCTCATACACAAGACCATCGAGGACAGTCATCTTGACAACGTTGTAGTCGATATCTGCGACGGACTTATCGCCGAATATGTGGAAAAGGTCGGCGCAGTCGCTATCGTTAAGGGACTGCGGGCCGTCACCGACTTCGAGTACGAATTTCAGATGGCACTTGTGAACAATCGTCTGTACGGCGGCGCAGAGACTGTATTCCTTACAACAGCTGCGGAAAATATGTATCTGAGCTCCAGCATTGTGAAGCAGGTCGCTTCCTTCGGCGGAGATATAAGCAGCTTCGTTCCCGCATGTATTCTAAAGGATATCGAAAAAAGAATGCGCATAACTGATACGAAAGGATAATTGAACATGAACACGAGTATTGAACAGATCCTTGACGCAATTGAAGACATGGTCGATGAGGCAAAGACCGTTCCCTTTTCCGTAGGAAGGATAACTCTTGACGGCGAACAGCTCAGAGATCTTATCAAGGACGCAAGAGCTGTTCTCCCCGAACAGCTGAGCTACGCCAACCGCGTTCTTGACGACAGAGAAGCCATAATCGCAGGCGCAAAAAAGGAAGCCGAGCAGATAGTCCGCAAGGCCGAGGAGCGCGCAAAGATACTCGTCTCCAACGACGAGATAACCAAACAGGCACGTCAGCAGGGTATCGAGCTCATATCGCAGGCGCAGAAGCAGACCAAAATGCTCCGCGACTCCGCCTATGACTACATAAACAGCATACTTACCGAATCGGAGACCACCCTCACTGCCTCCCTCTCCGAAGTAAAAAGGACCCACGCCGCCCTCAAAGCCAAAACCAAAAAGTAATGAAAAACTCCGTTTTTCTTCATACGGCAGAAAGCAGGATCTTATCCCGCTTTCTGCCGTTTTGTTTCTTTGCTTTTTCGGTTCTTGTGATTAAATTCGGTTTGTTTTCGGCTGCTTTGTAATTGTGTATATCATCGGGGCTGGTGTATGTTTTCATCGGAAGATTGCATCTTCTGCGAAAGATTTCCCGCGTGTTCCGCGGTGGAGTAGTTGGGCGGCGGCACCGTCAGCCGCCTGTTGTTAGTATTTCCGTTTCCACAATTGCAGAAACGATGAAACCACCCCTGCGCCGACCATCCCGGTGTCGGCGCCAAACTATAAGTAAGCGGAGCATTGGTAAATCTTTCGTATTTGAGCGGGGAAAAAGAGTGGGGAGAGGAAAAAGTGGGTGTGGGAGGAAAAACGTAGTGGAGAGAAAATCGGCGCTGCACTTAAAGTTAATCTTTCGGAGGGGGTACGAGTAAGCCGCTTGTCTCTTCCCGAAGTTTGTCCTCCCACGCGCGTGGTGGCGACTAACGCAGTTAGTCAGCCAAATTAGCCGTGAACGCCTTACAATGAATGACAAGCCAAAAAGTAACCGCCTCATAATCATCAACTGTTAACCAAAAAGAAAACCCCGCCCGCACACCCCCAATAAAATAAAGGGAGCGGCGGACGGGATATAATGCTATGATCAGCGACTAAGCCGATAAGCCGGGTTTTGTCGTGTGCGGAAATCTATCTGAGCGAATCGTCGCCGAAACGCTTTAGCCGTCATTACAGCACGCCTGCCGAGCAGACATTGACGTACTGTACCAATAGACGTTGCATCGGATAAGGTTTACATGGCCGCAGAGTCTCCCCTGCGCCGGTGGGCTCTTACCCCGCCTTTCCACCCTTACCTACCCGTGAGGACAGGCGGTATATCTCTGCTGCACTTGCTCTGAGGTCGCCCTCGGCTGCCGTTAACAGCTATCCTGCTCTGTGATGCCCGGACTTTCCTAACGCGTGCAGGACGCGTTCAACCGCATAGCTTACTCGCTGAAATATTGCTGATGATCATTCGATATCCTCTGCGAACTTTTCGGGAACGTATCTTTCGACAGCCTTATCATTGAAGGTGAAGTTAACGCTGTCAACCCATTCCTTCTTAAGAGCTTCAAAGTCGTCCTCTCTCATTTCGTAAAGGAGCGATTCTCTTGCGGAATCAAAATATGCGGAGTCTTCAAGAAGATCGCCCTTCTCTACAACGTAATAATACTCTCCGTCCTCGGATTCGATGATAGTCACATCTCCTGCGTCCATATCGGAGAATACCTTCTCGCAGACAATAGCTGCGGGATATTCGCTGTCCTTGGTGATGACCTGCTTGTTGCTTGCGTAGGAGGTCTCCACCTCTTCATCGGCGATAAGCTCAAGAACATCACTCTCAGTCTCTTCGGCGATCTCCTCGCCTGCCCATAATGCAGTGGTCTCCTCGGAGGTCTCTTCCTCGGTCACTGTGGTCTCGGCAGCAGTCTCCCCGGCAGTCTCGTCTGATGTTTCCTCAGCAGACTCGGCGTCGGTCTCCTCGGAAGGTTCGCTCGTCACCTCGCCTGTTTCCTCCTCAGGAGCCATTTCCTCGGCGTCGCTGGGAACAATGATCATTTCATTTGAGGAAGTACCGCTTTCTGTTTCTGCAGCAGCTGCAGCTGCTGCAGCCTCTGCTTCCGCTGTAAGCTTATCAACATATGCAAGATACTCAAAGTTCAGCGAATCAAAATCCTCGCCGTTCTTGGCTCTTTCGACATAATCCTTAGCCATTTCCATGCGCTCTGCCTTGCCGTCGGATTTAAGGAGATTTCCCTCGCCGTCCACCAGATTCATGGAAATATAGTTGATAAGTGCGTAATTCTCGGTCATGTAAGACATGATGTCCTTATCGGGCACCTCGCGCTCTCCGTTTTCGCCATAAACCGCATCGAAGAGCTTATCTGCCTTAAGGCTGTTTTCGTAAGCCTTGAGGAAGGAAGATTCCGCAATTCCGTAGTCCTCGTAAACGCTGCCGTAATACTCCCACATAGAGTCGATATTGATCTTAGCGGCATCTGTCTCGTCCTCGGTAAGCTCCAGACCGTACTCCTCGAATTTCTGCTCCACTGCGAGATACTCCATAAGGTCATTCTTTGCGGTGGATATCATCCAGTCACGGGCGGGCTGTTCCTCGATAGTAATCGCGAAAACGTCGGTATCGGTGTCGGTCATGTAGGACTGTGCGCTGTAGTAAGCGTTCATCAGATAGTAGATGTACAGACCCGAAGGAATGTCCTTATCCTGTGCTGTTCCTATATAAATTGTGTCCTCTCCGCAGCCTGCCAGCGAGACTGTCATAGCTGCCGCCGCAAGCAGGGCGGTGATCTTTCTGCATTTTGATTTATTCAACATTGGGATTTACCTCCATAGATAACTTCCTGTTTCCTATTTACTAAATACATTATATTATAACATATAAAAGCTTTTTTGTCCAGTGGATTTTTATTTTTTGGTGATTTTGCATTGTTTTGTTTGACTTTTTATATCTATGGTGATATAATATATACTATTGGGAAAGCCCGAAAAGGCATCATATTCCTGCCGAACGCATGAACTCTGCGGTAGATATTCCCGAGGGACGGTTATATCTGTCAAGATAAAGCGGCTCGTTCTCTCCGAGGGAACAGGGCTCTACGATATTGTGCCGCTCATAACAGGTGAACAGCACTCTATATCCGCACTGATACAGTATATCTCCGCTGCCCTTGGATATATAGCCGTAGGGATACGCAAACACATCGGTCACCATGCCGCACTCGTTCAACAGATACTCGTTTTCAAGACGGCAGTCCTCGGTGAGGGCGGCGAAATAATCCGCCTCCGATTCGTTATAGTTCCTGCGGCAGCCCTGCCGTCCCGACATGCCATGCATATCGTAGGTATGGGCTCCTATCTCGAAGCGCCCGCTTTCCGCAAGCTCGATTATCTCCTCATTCGTAAGATAAGCATAATTCGGATTGTGGTCGTCATACTCCGCAGATTTCACGCAGTAGCTGCCCACGATATTCACTGTGCCGCACATGTTGAACTCCTCGAAAACGGGAAGCGCATAGGTCAGATTATTCAGAAAGCCGTCATCGAAGGTTACTATTATCGGCTTTTCGGGGAAATCTCCGCCGTTTTTCGCATATTCAAGAGTCTGGGCGGCGGTCACCGTTTCATAGCCGTTATCGTGCAGATACTTCATATCGCTGTAAAAGGTCTCGGGCAGCACGAGATAATCCCCCGTCATGGAGGGACGCTCCGCAACGCTGTGATACATCAGCACGGGGATATCCGCAAATTCTGTCACAGGCGCGTCCACAGCCTGCACCTCAAAGCTTTTGTAGAAAATATATGCCACGACAGCCACTGCAAACACAGGATACAGCGCCTTCGGTATCTTTCTGCAGATAAAAATACATACCACCCCTTACAGCTTCATAACAATAGATTATATTCTTATCGCAATGATAATATGAAAGGAACCACTATCATGAAAGCAAGAGTAAGACTTCCTCAGAGCTGCGCAGCGCTGTTCTTCATTGACGGCGAAAAGGCGGCTCTTATCGAAAGGACCCTCGCTGCGGCGGGGATATCGGTCATGGTGCCTCCCCGCGAAAACTACGGCGGCAGGATAGGCTCCCTGCTCAGGCTCCCCGGCTTCGGGGAAACTGCCGTCCCTGCTCCCGAGGACATCATCGCAGAGGAGCTCATCATCTTCTCAAACGTTGACAGAAAGGCTCTGGACCGCGGTCTTGATGCGCTGCGCAGGGATAATATCTCTGTCCGCTTCAAGGCGGTCATAACCGAGTACAACAAGAACTTCACCCTCCCCGAGCTGCTGTCTCACATGGCGGACGAGGAGAAGGCTATTAAGGAGGGCAGACAGGCGCAATGATGAAAACCGTATGCTTCAAGCGTCTCCCTGAGGACGGCGCCGATATCCGCAGGGAAGTATTTATTGAGGAACAGGGCTTTGTCGGCGAATTTGACGATATCGACGAAAAAGCGCTGCATATCGTCCTGTACGACAACGATACCCCCGCGGCGGTATGCAGGGTGTTTTACTCCGAAGAGCATGAGCAGTACGTCATCGGACGGATAGCCGTCCGCAGAGAATACCGCGGCAGACACCTCGGTGCCGAGATAATGGCAGCCGCCGAAAACGAGATACGCAGGCTGGGAGGTCACAGGGCAGGCTTATCCTCGCAGGTGCAGGCTATGGGCTTTTATGAGAAGCTGGGCTATCATCCGCTGGGCGAGCAGTACATGGACGAGCACTGTCCCCATATCCGCATGGAAAAGGAGCTGCTTTGATATTCGCATCGTGCAATTATTTGTGGAGTCAGCCCGTTTACAGATCATCGGAAATGCTGTGCCATAATAACAGCGGTACAGCATTTTTTGTGCTGTGTTTATTGCATAGTGCAAATCAATATAATAAAAAAGCAGCAGAGCCTGCCGTCCTGCACAGCGGACACAAGTCCGCATCAGAGCATTACTGTAGGCTTTACTGCTGCTCTTATCTCCATTATTCCCGTATCGCTGTGGAAGAATACCGTTCTTCCGAAATTGGAGCCTGTCTGCTCCGCTATTATCGGTATCTTATACGTGCTGAGCACTGTTTTTACCGCCTGCACGTTTCTGTCGCCGATATTGAACACCGCCGAGCTTGTGGCAAACATCTGAGCTCCGCCCGCAATTTTTGCGGTAAGTCTGCTGACGCTGCTGCCCTTTGCGCACATCTTCGCAACCAGCTCGGTGATCCCCGTATCGGCATATCTGTAGGGATTATCCCCCGGATTTGAGGCCTCCTTGCTCCATGGGAGCATTATATGTGCCAGACCCGCAAGCTGCTTCTCCTGATCGTACAGGCATATCCCCACACATGAGCCTAAAGCATAGGTCGCAAGCATGTCGGGTGCAAAGGCGATATTCAGATCTGAAATTCCAACGTTTATGGTCGCCATTATATTTCTACTCCCAATCCTGCAAATAAAGTTGAAAGTGACTTAAGCTCGGGAACGAGTATCATATTGCTCTGTATCTCGCTGTCGCCGATGATGAAGCTGTCGTCGATGAACAGCACCTTATCGCCTATCTGCGCGAATTCTACAGCGGGCACGCTGAGTATAGCTCCCACCATATCCACGGATATATGCGGAACAGATATCTGGATATTCAGCCCCGTCATGGAGGATATAGCATTTACATAGGAAGCCGCAAGGATATTGCCCACCTCCGTCACAAAGGACATTTCCATTTCCGACAGACTTGTCATATCGCTGATATCATTGCCGAATATTGCCCTGATGATATGGCTAACAAACGGCTCCTGCATAATGCAGAGCATCATGCCGTTTATGGTATCGCTCAGTCCCACCAGCAGACCTATTGCTATATTTTCGGGACCTCCCAGAAAATTAACGACCTCATTGAAATCGAGTATCTTTATATTGGGAACGGCGATATTCACCTTTTCGTTAAGCATGCCAGACAGAGCGCTTGCTGCATTTCCCTGACCGATATTTCCAATCTCCTTTAAAATGTCAAGCTCCATGGCATTAAGTTCATTTATGTTGTTCAGCGGCAAACCGCGCACCTCCTATCGGCTTTATCTGAGATTATTGATCCGCTCTTCAAGCTCGTTATGGAGCTTGACCATATTGGTATTCAGCTGGAATGCCCGCTGATATTCGATGACCTTCGACATTTCATTGGCGATATTCGTTGAGGAAGCCTCAACATAGCCCTGTTTTTTCTTGATAGTCTCGTCAGAGACCGCCTCTCCGCTGGAAGCGGTGGCTGCGAAGTAGTTAAGCCCCTTCTGGTCGAGACCGTAGGGATTTTCAAAGCGGTACACGCCTATCATATCCGCAAGGCTGTCGTAGTCGATATTTCCGTCTATAAGAGGCACCATCACATGATTTCCGTCATAATCGAGAACATAACCTCCGTTAGAATCGCGGAGAGTACCGTCCTCCTGATAGAAATAGAAGGAGCCGTCCTTGGTATATTCAACATTTCCCGCGGTGGTCTCTATAGCGAAAAGTCCCTCATCGAGAGCGGCGAAATCAAGACCTCTGCCTGTTTCGCGGAGAGTGCTCTGCTCATACATAAGGTTAGTCTTATCCACCCTGACGCCGTGACCGGTCTGAACGGTCTCATCGACGTTTCTCTCGGTATATAAAAGTTCGGCGAAATCGGGTCTTGAAGCCTTAAAGCCGTTGGTATTGACGTTTGCTATATTATTTCCCGTAACGTCCATGCCTATCTGAAAGCTCATTATTGCCGATGCCGCAGTATAATATCCTATTCTGCTCATGATAATTATCTCCCCGGGCTATTATCCGCGTTTCATAAGATTGTTGCAGGCTATCTGATTAATGCTGTTCATTATCTGGAGCGCCTGTGCGTTTGCCTTAAAAATATTGTTTGCATCGAGTGCCTTTGTCATTTCATCTGCGATATCCACATTAGAGCGTTCATACCAGCCCTGCTTCAGCGAATACTCCACATCATCGGGGATATCGCCGCGGGGGGCGTTCTCATAGGGACGGAAGAGGTTATCCGCCACCTTTTCCACATCGGTATAATCCTCTATATAGGAAAGTCCAAGCTGGAAGGTCCTTCCGTCGGCGGTGGTGATAAGTCCGTGTTCGCCGATATTGAAGTCAGCCGTTCCGAGATTTATAGTATTTCCGTTCACGTCGAGGACCTTGCCTATATTGCCAAGCTCAAGGTCACCGTCGTCGGCTATGGAAAACTGACCATCCTTGGTAAGCAGCACCTCGCCGTCGGAATAGCGTTCTATATTAAAGTACACAGGACCCACGATAGCACAGTCAAGGAAAGAATTTGTCTCCTCCATAGTACCCTGTTCAAGGGAAGTATATGTATCCTGCAAAGTCCTGTAGCGGATAGTTCCCGTTTCGGAATGCTGTCCTCTTATAAGCAGCAGACTGTCGGCAAAAGTCGTCGGGATCGCCGTATCGGTCTTATAGCCCGCAGTCTTTACATTTGCGAGGTTATTTGAAATAACGTTAAGTATACGGTTTTCGTTTATAATACCGTTCGCCGAAGTATAGAATCCTCTGAGCAACTTGTCCGCCTCCGTTAAATTTTTTTACACACAATCATTATAACACTTTTTTTACTGTTCGTCAATAGATTATCAGCGACTTTTTTCTGCAATTTGGAGCTTATTTCATATATCCCTCAAGATTCCTCCGCATTTTAGAGACAGCCGCCGAATGTATCTGACACACTCTGGACTCCGAAACGCCGATAACTGCGGCTATCTCGGAATATTTCAGCTTTTCGTAATAATAGAGCGAAATGACCAGCCGCTCCCTTTCTCCGAGAGAATCCACCGCCTTGACGAGCATGCCATGCATTTCGCCGTTTAAAAGGCGCTGTTCGGGCTGCCAGCCGTCGCTGTTTTTCTCGCTGTCGGGGATATCATACCCGCCCTCGAAGACCAATTCCTCAAAGGAGAGCGTCTGTGCTGCCGCAGACCTTGCCGCAAAGCTTTCCAGCTTTTCCTCAGACAAGCCCATATGCCGTGAAAGCTCCGCCGCAGTAGGCTCCCTGTCAAGCTGCGCATACAGTGCGGAATACGCCTTATCGTACTCCCGTGCGAATCTGCGCACATTCCGTGGGATAATATCCTGTCTGCGGATATAATCTATCACAGCGCCCCTCACTCTGATAGAAGCGTAGGTCTCGAATTTTATATTTTTCCCGATATCGAAGCTGTCCACTGCGTTCATCAGGGCGATCGTCGCTTCATTGACGATATCCTCCGTATCGGCGTACTTCTGATACATATTCCTTGTAGATATGGCAGCATATCTGACGATATCCATATAATACAGAACAAGTCTGTTTCTGACTTCAATATCTCCCGTTTCCTTATAAACACGGAAAAGCTCCGTCATATCCTCCGACTGCACCTCTTTTTCGGCAATATCGGCAATCACGGCGTTCACCCCCTTTGAAATCGGGATCGTTTCGTTTGTGCTTGTGTTCTTCTTTGAAGTTTTCTGGTCTCTTGATATTTGCTGATGATGTCTTTCGTTTCTCAGCTGAAAAGTTATATACGAGTAATTGTTCGCTTTTGCGGAGCCTTCGGCTTTCGGTCACTTCCGCGGAAAAATGTAACCCAAGCTAAAAAACAACAACGCGGGATCCGCCCGCCGGGGCGGCCCCGGCTATATTGCCACATTGCCTACCGCTTGTATCTGCACCGAGTTGTCTATCTCGTTGTAGCTTAATACCGTGATGTTCGGCATGAACTGGTCTATCAGCTTCTTGAAGTATATCCTCACTATCGGCGACGTTAATACTATCGGCGATGGGATAATGTCTCTTACACGCTCTATCTGCTCGTTGAGCGACCCTATCAGCTTCTGTATCGACTGGGGGTCCATCGCAAGATATGAGCCCTGCTCCGATTTCTTTACCGACGAGATTATCTTGTTCTCCGTCTCGGCGTCAAGTGTGAGCACTCTTACCTGTCCTGCGTCCGCAAAACGATGTGTTATCGTCCGTTTCAGCGCCTGACGTACATATTCGTTGGTGATGTCCATATCTGCAAGGTTCTTCTGATTGTCCGACAGCGTTTCAAGTATCACCTGCAGGTCCCTGATGGGTATATTCTCACGGAGCAGCATCGCAAGCTCCTTCTGCAGATACGCTACCGATACTACCGAAGGTACCGTATCGTCAACTATTGCAGGATTGGTCTCGTGGAGCTTATCCAGCATGGTCTTGACATCCTGACGGGATAAAAGCTCGTGTGCATGAGCCTTTATGACCTCCGAAAGATGCGTTACGATGACCGATGTCGGGTCTACCAGCGTATAGCCCGATATTTCCGCAGCTATCTTGTTTTCCGCCGATACCCACTTTGCAGGTATCTGGAAAGCGGGCTCCACGGTATCAATGCCGTCGATTTCCTTGGTAACGTTTCCGCTGTCAAGGGCGAGAAAATGGTCCATAAGTATTTCCGCCTCGGCGACTGCCTCGCCGCGTATCTTGATAACGTACTGATTTGGATTGATATGCTGATTATCCCTCATTCGGATAGACGGGAATACCATTCCCATTTCCTGTGCGAACTGTTTTCGGAAGATAACGATTCGCTCAATAAGCGTACCGCCTGCGCTTTCGTCCGCCAGCGGGATAAGTGAGTATCCGAACTCCATTTCTATAGGCTCAACGTTCAGCAGCTTGTAAACGTTGTTGATGTCCTTGTAATACTCCATTTCGGAAAGGGCTTCCTTGTTGTCCTCCATTTCCTTGCGCTGTTCTTCTATCTGCTTTTCCTCGGAATTGAGGTTCCGCGAGAAAAATACTCCGAGAAAAATGAGCGCGCCGCCTATTACCAGAAGCTGTATCTTCGGGAATCCGGGTATCACCATAAGCACGATGATAACGATACCGCCTATTATCATAGCTCTCGGCTGTGCGGAGAACTGTCCCGAAACGTCGTCGTTCAGCGTGGACTGGGACGCCGCACGGGTAACTATCATACCCATTGACACCGATATCAGCAGCGAGGGTATCTGCGAACACAGACCGTCGCCGACCGTTGCTATCGAATAGGTGCTGAGGACCTCCGAAAAGCTCATGCTCTCAAAAATGAGACCCATGATGATTCCGCCGATAAGGTTTACCAGCGTTGCGATAATGGAGAACGTTGCGTCTCCCTTTACAAACTTCGAGGCACCGTCCATGGAGCCGAAGAAGTCCGACTCACGCTGGATATTGTCTCTTCTGCGTTTAGCCTCGGCGTCGTCGATTATCCCCTGATTAAGGTCGGCGTCAATAGCCATCTGTTTACCGGGCATCGCGTCCAGAGTAAATCTTGCAGTTACTTCCGCAACTCGCTCCGCGCCCTTGGTGATAACGACAAGCTGTACCACCATTATCAGTATGTATACTATAAATCCTACGAGAGCATTTCCTCTCATAACGAAGGAGCCGAACGCCTTGATGATATTACCTGCGTCGCCCTTGTTCGACAGAATGAGCTTCGTTGAGGATATATTCAGCGCCAGCCGGAATATAGTCGTAATAAGGAGCAGCGAGGGGAATATGGAAAATTCCAGCGGCTCCTTGATATTCATGGTTATCAGCAGAATAAGCACCGAAAGTGCGATATTCAGCGCAAACATGGCGTCCAGCAGCCATGTGGGAAGAGGGATAATAATCATGAAAACGGCAAGGATAACGAAAACCGTCACGAAGTTGCCGCTGATTATTTTTTTCAGATCAAATTTCAATCGGGTTTACAGCCTGCCTTTCCTATGATCATTTATTTCTTGTTCTTAGCTACAGGCGGAGCCTTCTTCTGAAGGTCGTATACGAAGATGAGCACCTCCGCCACCTCATGATAAAACTCAAAGGGTATTTGTCTGTCCACCTCGGCTCTTTCGTAAAGCGCCCTCGCAAGGGGACGGTTTTCCACCAGAACGACTCCGTTTTCCTCTGCAGTCCTGATTATCCTCAGAGCAGTGCGGTCAGAGCCCTTTGCCGTTACTATGGGAGCTTCTCCCACGTCGGGGTCATATTTGAGAGCCACCGCATAATGAGTAGGGTTTCTTATAACGACATCAGCGCCTTTTACGTTCTGCATCATAAGATTGTGCAGCTCCATCTGCTTCTGTCGGCGTTTTCCCTTTATTTTCGGGTCTCCCTCGGTGTTCTTGTACTCGTCCTTGACCTCCTGCTTGGTCATCTTCATGTCCTTTTCAAAGGACAGCTTCTGAAAGAAGAAATCCAGCACGGCAATGGCTACGAATATCAGACACACCTGCATCACTATATTAAATATCGCATCTGCGATATAAAGAAAGGACTCCTGCGGTTCAAGCTGAAATAGCCGTGCAAACTCGGGCATGCGGCTTTTGAACTCAATAAATACCACCGCGCCCACTGCTATAAGCTTCAGCAGGGATTTTCCCAGCTCGAAAAGTGCCTTTCCGGAAAACATCTTTTTCAGTCCGTTAATGGGGTTCATCTTGCTGAATTTGGGCTTTATGCTTTCCGCCGAAAAAAGGAACTTCGTCTGGATACCCGTCGCAATTACCGTAAACAGGATACCGCACAGCATCATGGGACCTGCTGCCACGAGAATAGTCTTAGCGGCGCTGACAAAGATAGTCATTATCGGCGAACGTCCGTCTATGGTGCCGTCCTCGCCGAAGCCTCTTCCGCACATGCCCATCCAGTATTCGATATTCTGCGTTATCACCTTGTAGCTGAGCTTTGCGCACAGCCGCAGCACCGCAAAGGCTCCCAGCAGAAATACTACCGATACTACGTCAGTGCTTTTGGCGACCTGTCCTTTTTTTCGTGCTTCCTTAAGCTTTTTCGGGGTGGCTTTTTCGGTTTTTTCCTCGCCGTTTTCATTCTCTGCCATTTATAACCACCACTCTTTCGGAAAGAAAAACGCTTTACACAAATATCTGCGGAATAATATTCAGCGCGCTGTCAAGCATATCCGCCACGTACTCGTCGATAAAATCCGCCATAGGCGCGGCAATGATAAACAGCACGATAAATCCCACAGCCAGCATCATCTGGATATTGACTACCATGATCTGTATCTGCGGGACCGCCTTCATAAGCACGCCCACGCAGAAACGGAGTATAAGCTCCGCCGCAATGATAGGCATCGCAAGCTTCAATGCCATCACCAGCATATTGCTGAAGAACTCGCAGATGAGCATGCCAAGATCGGGATTGAGTTCTCCTCCCCCGAGGGGGATGATCTCAAAGGAGGTGATAAAAATATTTATCACCGTAAGATGACAGTCGGTCACGAAAAAGTACATATACATCATAAAGCTGATAAATGAACCGAAAACCGACATCTGTATCTTTGTATCGGGGTCGAATATCTTCGCCATGCCCAGACCTGTCTGGGAGTCCATGACATCGCCGGACATCTGCACCATGAGCATGAACATATTCATAACAAAGCCTATCACAGCTCCGACGAACATTTCACTGAGAATAGCGGCCATATACGCTCCCACAGTAACTCCGGTATCCACCTCGGTCACGCCCATAGTGAGCGTGATTATGTATGTTATGAGCAGCGACACTCCTATCTTTGCCTGCGCGGGAAAGCTGTCCCGCGAGAGCAGCGGAGTGAACGCAAATGCTCCGAGAATACGCGCAAAAACAAGTATTTTTACATCTAAGCTGCCTAAAAGAAGCTCCCAGAAATCCATAGCGCTTCTCCCGTCAGCTTATAACGCCCGAGTGACTGCTCACTTCGGCTATCATATCCATGATGTACCGGATAAACTCCGTAAGAGTAGCCGTAAAGAACGATCCCAGCACAAACAGAAGCACGCCGATAATGACCAGCTTCGGAACAAAGGTAAGGGTCTGCTCATGGACCTGCGTCGCCGCCTGAATTATGGCGATAACAAGTCCCACTATCATGCTTATTATAAGAAGAGGCCCCGCAATTTTAAAGATGACTATCATTGCGTCCTTAAAGATCTGGAGAATAAGCTCCTCAGTCAATCATCCCGCCTCCTCACACATTGAATCCCGTTACCAGCGAGCCGATAAGCAGCGACCAGCCGTCTACCAGCACAAACAGCATCAGCTTGAAGGGCATGGATATCGTCGCAGGCGGCAGCATCATCATACCCATCGACATGAGCACAGACGCCACAATGACATCTATGACAAGAAACGGGATATACAGCATAAAGCCTATCTCAAAGCCTGTTTTAAGCTCGCTCATTATAAACGCGGGCACTACCGTCGTAAAGGGAACCTTTTCGAGAAATTCCTCCTCGGTAGCGGACTGAAGCTCCTCGGCGCTGTCGGTCAGATTGATGAAAAATGCCATGGAATCCTCCTCGGTATTTTTCAGCATCCATTCCTTCAGGGGCTCCGAGGACCTCTGTATAGCCTCCACGGTAGTTATCTCGCCGTTTTTATAGGGAACATACGCCACCTCGTTCATCTCGCTGAACACAGGCTGCATAATAAAAAGCGTCAGAAACAGCGCCAGACCCACAATCACCTGATTAGGCGGCGTAGACTGCAGCGACATTGCGTTTCTGAGCAGCGAAAAGGATATTATCAGTCTGGTAAAGCAGGTGAGCATTATCAGCAGCGACGGCGCTATGGATAATATCGTAATAAGCAGCACGAGGTCTATCGTATTCGTGTTGTTGTTCAGGTCGAGGTAATCCAGAATAGTCTGCGCGTCGGTGGTCGTCCCCGTATCAGCCGTGCTTTCGGGTATCTCATAGGGTGTTTCCACGTCGAGAGCGTCGGCAACGGTCTGAGTTGTCACAGCCGATAGGTCTCCGCCGTCCATGGCAGCGGATACGCCCAATGCGCTTACAAATACGGCGGCTGAACATACTGCGGCTGCGCAGAGATTTTTTAATATTTTACGCAGCTTCATCTTCCCTTACCGTCCTTTTTGGTTCCTCCGAATTTTTCCTTGATATTCTCGGCAAGATAATCCCCGAAGGTCTTTCCGCCGTTATCGGCGGACTTGTCCTCCGCGGTCATAGCAGCGATATCCTCGTCGGAAAGCTCGCAGAGCACGTTTATCTCGGTCCCTGTCACTCCCAGCAGAAGCTTTTTTTCTCCTGCCACGACAGCGGCGATGAACTTATCCTGACCGACGCCTGCGCAGTCGATTATCCTGATACCCTTTCCGCCCGCACCTCTGAAATTGAATTTCTTCATAAGGTGCTTAGTTATGTACATCGTAAGGAATATCAGACCGAGCACTGCCGCAAGGGCAACAATAACGGTGAAAAATTCAGCCATGAAAAATCTCCTATAAATAACGCATAATGCACGGCTGAGGTATGATCTGCCCCTTGCCGTGCCTATGTAACGCGATCAGCCGATGATCTTCTGAACTGTCTGAATGATCCTGTCGGGCTTGAAGGGCTTAACGATGAAGTCCAGAGCGCCCAGCTTGATAGCCTCAACGACCATTGCCTCCTGACCCATTGCGGAGCACATAACTATCTTTGCACCGGGATCAGCCTTCTTGATATCTCTAAGTGCTTCGATGCCTGTTTTATTGGGCATTGTAATATCCATGATAACGAGGTCGGGCTTTTCCGACGCATAGGTATTGCAGGCGATCTCGCCGTCGGCGGCTTCGATGATGTTGGTATAGCCGTTCTTTGTAAGAGCGTCCTTGATCATCATCCTCATGAAAGCTGCGTCATCAACAAGTAAAATCTTCTTATCCATTGTTTTTTACTCCTTACCTAAATTATCTAAAAATTTTGATCGGATTATTTCGGTTATTCTGACCGCGAAATTGTCGTCGATAACCACAACGTCGCCCTTAGCGATAAGATGTCCGTTTACGATAACGTCAACGGGCGCGCCTGCCTGTCTTTCAAGCTCGATGATCGTTCCCTGTGTAAATTCAAGTATCTCCTTGATCTTTTTCTTAGTGGAGCCGATCTCGACGGTGATATTGAGCGGAACTCCCATAAGAAGCTGAAGATTATCGTTCTGCTCCTCGGTGAGGTCCTTATTTTTATAGTTATCAAAGCTTTGCAGCTGAACTGCCTGTACATTCACGGGGTTATGCTGCGGAGGCACCTGCATCACAGGCTGATTATATCCGTAAGGAGCCTGTGCCGCATATCCGCCGTAGGGCATACCGTTCATCGGCTGCATCTGCGGCTGCTGCGGGATACCCATTCCCGCGGTCTGCTGCATCTGGGGCATACCCTGCATTGCCGCTGCTGGCTGAGGCTGCGGAGCCTGTGCGGGCTGAGGCTGCGGAGCCGGAGCTGAAGCTGCGCCGTTAAGCAGAGCGTTTATCGCCTCTTGGCTCATCATTCCGCCCGAAGAAGACTCCGGCTGCGGTGAGGGCTCGGGTACCGACATAGACTTGGGAAGGCTCTCGGTGCCGTTAAGCAGAGCATTTATTTCCTCCTGGCTCATAGTACCGCCCGAAGAAGGCTCCGGCTGGGGAGCAGGTTCGGGCTCGGCTTCCTCGGGCGCGCCGTAGCCCGCCATCATCTTTGAAGCCATTTCCTTTGCCAGATCTATTGTCAGAACGGAAATAAACTCGGAATTTATAACTCCGTCGATGGTAAGGTTGAACTTTACCTTGCAGACATATTCATCGGGGTCTGCGGCATATACGGAAGCTGCAGCGTCCTCGTCCTTTTTCTGTACGAAAGCTTCGGGTGTGGAGATATCTATCGGCGTATCGATAAGCTCGGAAAGTGCCGTTGCGGAGGCGCCCATCATCTGGTTCATTACCTCGCAGACCGCCGAGATATTCATCTCATCAAATTCGAAGTCGTCGGTGACCTCCAGCGGAAGTCCCATAAGCTGATCGAGAATAAGCTGCACGTCGTTCTGTTTCAGAACGAGGACGTTCTGACCCTTGACGCCCAAAATATATTCGATCTTTACTCTTATCGACGGTTCAAGCTCGGGATATGTAAGATCCCCCGCCTTACAAATGCTTACCGTGGGGGTCGTGATCCACACCTTGGCGCTGAGCATATTGGATACGGCGGTTGCGGCAGAGCCCATGGTGATATTCATTATCTCACCGATGGCATCTTTTTCAATATCGCCGAAGCCGTCGATTACAACGTTCTCATCACTCATTTTTCTACCTCAATTCTTTATAAATATTATCAATTTTAATTGCTTTCCGATTATTGTATACGCCAAGCTTTCCGTCAAACCAGCGGCGTCCGCCGACCTTGACCGTTACATTTTCATCTATAGGCATATTAAGCGGAATAACGTCGTCTACCTGCAGCGTCAGTATATCATAGAGATCCACATCGGTCTCACACAGAACCGCATCGATCTGTATACCTGAATCCTTTATATTGTCAAGAATACTCTGTCTGCGTTCATTTTCCCTGTTGGGATCGAGCCTCTTGGTATTTCTCGCCCACTTGTCGCTGAATTTGCTCATCACAGATTCAAGGTTCATAGCGGGGATACATATGGACATTGTATTCTTCACGTCCTTGATCTCTATCTCGAACATGCCCAGCACGATGACTTCATCGGGCGGGATAGACTGCATCACGCGGGAGTTTGTTTCTACGTTGGTGAGCCCCGGGTCAAGATCGATATACTGTCCCCACGGCTCCTTCAGGAGCTCTGCCATTGAGGTCATCACATTGGTCATAAGCCCAACCTCAAGCTCGGTGAAGTCACGGTTTATCTCGGTATAAGCTCCCGAACCGCCCATAAGCCTGTCCATCACGGTAAAGGTTATGGGGTTTGACAGCTGCATTATGACCGACATTTCGAGAACGTCCTCATCGGAGACGCCCATATCTATAAGACCCATCATTACGTAATCGGGAAGTGCGTTATTAAATTCGTAATAATGCTGTTCCTCTATCTGGAGCACCTCGACCTTGCAGTATATCCGCATAAGTCCCGTCAGGTACGAAGAAAGGGTCCGCGCATAGTTTTCCAAGATCCCTTCTATGATCTTCAGTTTTTCTTTTGTAAATTTCTTCGGCGTCTTGAAATCGTAGTTTTTAATTTTTTTCTCTGCCTCATCTTCTATCTCCTCAAAGGCCTTTTCGCCCTGAGTGCTGAAGCTGTTCAGCAGTTCATCGATCTGCTGCTGCGACAGAACGTCCGCCATATGCGTTCACCTTCATTTTTTCCTATTTCTGTTTATGTTTACACCAAGATCCGAAAACAAAGTGCGCAGGACCGGGCAGAAGCCCGACTCAATGTTCCGACAGGACCGCAAAACGATCCGCAGCCTTTGTCTGCACTAAGTCCGGAGACAGGATATCTCGTTATTATTCCTCGGCATCCTCGCTCTCTCTGAGTCCGGGGATATCGTGAGGAAGTGTGCTGAGCACGTCATCCTTTGAAACATACTCCCTGTCGGGGTCGCTTCTTGAAGGAACATCGGGTTCCTCGGTGGGAGCCACAGTGACCACATCGCCGCCTTCGGAATCGGAATAGCCCGCAAAGCTTGAACCAAATTCCAGCTCAAAAAGCTCTTCGATAACGGCAGGATCCTCAAAATCCACGTCATTTCTGACGAATACTATTTCAACTCTTCTGTTGATGCTGCGGTTTTCGGGAGTATCGTTAGCCACAACGGGGCGATACTTTCCGTAGCCTGCGGACTGGAATTTATCCGCGTCGCAGCAGTCCAGACTGAGCATATAGTTGATAACGGAATCGGCGCGTCCCGAAGAAAGGCGCCACTCATTGACATCGGAGCCTGAGCTCTCTGCCGTATGACCGCTGACCTTTATGGAAAGGATATGGTCGTCCACGGCTCTGATACCGTCGCAGATTATCTCAAGGATATACTGTCCCTCTTCCAGAAGCTCATCGGAATCTCCCGCGAAGAACACGCTGTCGCGGAACTTCATATAAACTCCCGTCTTAGCCATCTCCACGCTGACGCTTTCGTCAAGCCCCGCAGAGGAGACCGCCTCTTTCAGATATGTATAGAAATCCTCGAAGTCGATCTGTTCGGCGTCCTCGGTAGATTCATCATCTACGTAGACAGCCTCATCGGTCTTATCGACCTTTTCTTCGTTGGAGACCACGACGTTGATGATATCGCCCTTGCCCGTTGCAAAGGACTGAGCGATAGCCTGCCATTTGCTCTCATCCATATTGGACATCGAATAAAGCAGAACGAAGAAGCACATGATAAGGGTTATCATATCGCCGTAGGTGTCCATCCAGTTAGGGCCGCTGTCTCCGCCTCCGCCGCTTTTTTTCCTTGCCATATAAAACTCTCCTTAAAGCAGCCGCACCGTCGGAACACGGCTTAGCTGTCACGGGAGAAACGTCTGAAATATATAATACAAATACATTATAACATATTATTGCAGAAATTTCTACCCTTTTTCAAAATTATTTGGGATTTTTTTTGCAAAAAATCATTCAGCCCCCGCAAACGGCGCATGATGGGGCTTTTCTGCAAAGCTTACTCGGATCTCTGAGCATCCTTGGGCTTTGCGTTGAGGGGAAGCATCATTCTGAGCTTTTCCTCGACGAATCTGGGGTTAGCTCCCGAAATAATGGCGAGTGTGCCCTCCTCGATTATCTGAAGGCAGAGGACCTCACTGTTATGTATGTAGTTGAGCTGATTTCCCAGAGGAGTGAATATAACGTGAGCCAGAAGGCTTCCGTAGAATGTCGTTACCAGTGCCGTAGACATCTGAGGTCCGAGGTTTGAAGCGGACTCGGGGTCGTTGGGGTCCAGAGTACCGAGCATTCCGATAAGTCCGCAGAGGGTGCCGACCATTCCGAACGCAGGAGCAACGCCTGCCGCACGGGAAAAGATCGCACTGTTCTGGTCGTGACGGTCGCAGAGGAAGTCGATCGAGTCGTCCAGCATGGACTTTACCTTTTCGGAGTCGTTGGCGTCAACGATAAGCATAAGCGCCGACTTCATAAATGTATCGGTGCAGGCGTTTGCCTGCTCTTCAAGAGCAAGTATACCCTTCTGACGGGCGGTCTTGCAGTAGTCCACCATATCTGCGATATATTTATCGGGGTCGTACTTAGGGCACTTGAGCGCGATACCCATGAGCTTGCCCACGTTTTTCAGAGTAGACAGCGGAAAATTTGCGATGACTGCTCCTATAGTACCACCCACAACGATAGCGACCGACGCAGGGTCCCAGAAATCGCTGAGCTTACCTCCCGAAAGGATTCCGAAAACTGTGAGGCCGAACGCGATTACCCAGCCCACGATCAAGGTTATATTCATATATTATACTCCTATCCGGCGACATGCCGATTATTTTTACTCAAAGACGCCATTCCGGAAGTTTTCCGATTTTGCCTGTATCTCGTCTATTTTTTCTCTGACTGTATAGCTGTGGCTGTTCTGGGTGATAAGCACCGTATCGGGCACCTCTTCCGCCATTTCAAGGAAGCTGAGATTCACAAGGATAACGCTTCCCTTTAGCCTTGTCAGCTTTGCAAAGCGAGACCATGTGCCCATGCTGTGCGACGCTGCCAATATCTCGTCAACAGTTTCCTGCACGGTAAAGCTGTGTCCGTTCTGCATGGTGACCACCGTATCGGGAGCCTCCTCCGCTATCTCTATGAAATTCTCGTTCACAAGAATTTCCGTTCTGTTTAATCTGTTGAGTCTTATCATATGATATATTTATCCCTTTCATTTGATATATACTCCTCAACGATGCGGAAAGAGACTTTCCGAACCGTTGAGGAATATATACTCACAATGTGAATATATATCCCGTAAAATTTCCCGAAGCGGGGGAAAATTATCTCTTAAGGTTTACAAGCTCTTCAAGCATGGAATCGGAGGTGGTGATGATACGTGCGTTAGCCTGGAAGCCTCTCTGTGTTACGATCATATCGGAAAACTCGCTTGCAAGGTTAACGTTGGACATCTCCAGCTTTGAAGAAGCGACCTTTCCTGCGCCCGAGGAGCCGGGAGCCTTGATATTCGCCTTGCCCGAAGCGGAGGACTCACCGAATGCAGTCTCGCCCAGCTGCTCGAGACCCTCAACGTTGTCGAAGGTAGCGATCTCGATCCTTGCCAGCTTCTTGATCTGGCTTGCGTATGTAGCCGTAAGCACGCCGTCGGAGCCTACCGAGAAGCCCTCTAAGTCGCTGTATGCCAGCGAGCGCACCTTCATATCGGCGTAGATGGTATTTCCTCTTTCATCGGTGGACTCGAAGGTCTTGTTTGTGGAGTTGTAGGTATATACCTGATCGGTAGCCGTACCGGTAGGTCTGCCGTTTTCATCGACCTCCTGAAGAGTATACTGATAGGTCTTGAGAACGTCGCCGTTTTCGTCCTTTGTAGTAGTTGCGGTGAAGGAGTAGTAGTTGCCGTTCTCGTCCAGGTAATAACCCGTATCGGGGTCGAACTCAACGCCCTGCGTATTGATATACTTGCCGTTTACGTTATAGATGATATAATCGGCAGCGACCTCGGTGGGAGTATCGGTGGGAATAGCAAGGTCATCGTCCGTTCTCACGGTATTTCCCGAGGTATCACGGTCGTAAGCTATCTGATTAGTAGTATCGGTGGGGTCAACGCCTGTGAACAGAGTCTGGGTAGTGCCCGCTGTAGCGTCGGTAGTTCTGTACTTTTCGGGAACGTCAACGAAGTCTATCTGGGTATAATCCTTGAATGCGTCCCATACCAGATCGTTTACATTGATGATATCAAGATCGCTGGCATTTTCCGCAGGTATCTTCGCATCCATGAGGATAGAGGAATAATCGCCGTCGTTTACGGTACCGAGAACAAAGCGGTTAAGTGTATTTACGAGATTTCCCTCGGAGTCAACGCCGAAGCCGCCGTATCTTGTATAATTTACGCTCTCAACGTTTCCGAGGCTGGTAACGGTTCCCGTGATGAAGAAGCCGTCGCCGCTTATTGCCAAGTCAAGAGTACGGTTTGTGGTCTGGAAGGAGGAAGCCGACATATCCTTGTCGATAGAGCTTACCTCAACGCCGTAGCCCACTGCGGACTCGTTATTTCCCGCAAAGGTAGCGGAGCCGCCCGTAGCCGATTTCTTCGCCTGATAGTAGATATCGGAGAAGCTCGTTCTTGAAGCCTTGAAGCCATATGTATTGACGTTTGCGATATTGTTGCCTATTACGTCCATTCTGGTCTGATGGGCTGTAAGGCCCGCAACGCCCGAATAAAGTGATCTTACCATTGATCAAATCTCCTTTTCTATATGGGAGATCATGCATGTCCGCCCTTCTGTCGTTCGGGGCGGAGGATTTTCTCTTCCGAGTCCGAATCCATACCTACATGATCACCGTAGAGTCAATGTTTGTAAAAATATTCCCTGTCATTTCCTCGGTATTTACGGTCGTAATTACCTTATTGTTTTTCACGCTTACCAGAAACGCCGCCTGATCTATGAGTATCAGTGCATTGTCCGAGCCCTTTTCCTCCGCCAGCGAAACCGCCCTGCTGAGCCGTTCGAGCCTGCCGTCGGAATAGAGGTCTATCCTGCGCTCGTTTATCCGTTCAACGGCGTGCTTCGAGAAATCCACGCCCGATTGTTCCGATAAGTCCTCTGCATTTACTTCCGTTATCCTGCCCGCAGCGTCCAGCTGTTTCTGAAGCTCCGCCGCAAATGGCGATCCTGCCGCGCCGCTGCTGCTTTCGGCGTTATCGCTTCTGCCTGCAGATACGTCGGAGGTGCCTGTGGGAATGACCTGCGAAATATTTCTGAGCTGCAAATATTCGCTTATAAGCATTTACGCTCATTCCTTTCCGTTAGGGCTCATAACAATGTGTCGGAATTAAAGTACGCATGCTGTGCCCATGCATTGCTGTAGCTGTTAAGGATAGCCTGTTCCTCAGCGGTATACTCCTTAGCTGCGGCTCTGATGACCTTCTCAAAGATAGTCAGCTTGTCCGCAATGTTGAAATTGGTGGAAAAATCGCATATCTCGTCAAGAGTATAGTTGCCCGATGTGGTATACCATGTGGAGCCGCTGCTGCTGATTATCTCAACGCGCTGTGTTCCGTCAGCCCATGTTACTACCTCGCCCAGCTTGCCCTTGCCGCTGTAGCCGATATCGGTGAAATACTTGCCGCTTACGGTGCTTCCGAGAATAGTATCGGTATTGATGACCGAGTTGATATCGGTATTGTGAATGAATCTGATATCGCACATTTTTGTGCCCAGTTCATTTGCAAGTGCCGCTTCTGCGGGATATTTATTCTGGAATGCTCTGTACACGGGAGGCCACTGATCGTATGCGCTGTTGCTTCCCACGGTAACTCCCAGCTGAACTCCGGGGTCCTCATATATCTCGGTCAGTCCGCGGTCGGGGTTTATAGAAGAGGTCATGTAGCTTGATATCTGTCCGCTTTCGCTGTCGGAGCCCGACGCTGCGATATTGCTCAGGTCGATATCATCTTCCTCCTCGATAAGAAGCTCTTCGTCGTCAACATTGTCTGCGCTGCTCATTGCAGTTGACTCTCTGACGGTGATGCCCTTTTCATCGGAATGATCGTTCACGCCCGAAAGTGAAGAAACGTCCTCCACCTCTGTGGTATAGTAGCCGTCGCTGCCGAGAACCGCTGTACGCTGTGCTGCCTGTGCTCTTTCCATGGGAGAAAGATAAGCGCCCAGAACATCGGTAAAGCTTTCCTCTTCGTCGTCCTCAAATTCTTCGTAGTAGTATTCTTCCTCTTCGTCCTCGTTCGCAATGGAGCTGTAGTATTCTGCGAGCTTAGCATCTGCGTAATCGTTCAGTGCGCTGCTGTAGTCATAGCCGTCCTCTGCGAGAAACATGGAAGCCTGTGAATCCGATACGGAAGCATACTGAGCCACGCCCGAATTTGCCGCAGCTTCGGTCTGTGCAGCGGTATCGTCGGTAACGGTATTTTCTGCCGCAGTATTATCTGCCGCGCCTTCCGAAACGGTATTGTCGGTATCGGCCGAGCCTGCTTCATCAGAAGCGTCATTCTCGGTATCGGCAGTTATGTTGGATATCTCGGAGAACGCATAGAGCCTGTTGTTGATAACAGCATAGCCCTCGCCGCCCTTAACGATGATATTGGTTATCTTGCCGGTATACTCGCCGAGATCGCTGTCCTTAACGGTGCCGTTCATGCCGATGATCTTGCTGAGGGTATTATAGGTGTTGGTATCAACGATATCGGTGACCTTGTCGGAGTCGTACTTCGAGCCGTTCACAAGCAGCTGATACTTGCCGTCGCTGATGATAACGCTCTCCACAACGCCTGTATCAATGTTGCTTCCGTCGTTGACGGTAACAGCCTTTCCTACCAGAGAAGCTGCATAGGATACCTGAGACTGCTCTGTCATTTTTGAGATGGCTTCCATCATGGAATAGCTTGCCATCTGCTGGATAAACTCCGAATCGCTCATAGGATCGTTGAAATCCTGATTGGACATCTGAGCCACCATAAGCTGCAGATATCCGTCAAAGTCGAGATAGCTGGAAGCGTCTGCGTCTGCATCCGTATCGACCTTTGTGGAATAATATTTCAGAGTGACCGCGCCATTCGCGGAATCAATGGCTAAATTCTCTTCCATAGTTTTGCCTCCTTTGCAATATAATCGGCGTCTGCAATCTGTGAAACACCGCCGACTGTCAGTTCGTCCTCTTCCTCGCTGTCAAAATTAGTGCCGTCTGTTCTGTGATGGCTTCCCATACCCTGCTGTCTGAAGCTGAAAGCATTCTGTCCGCCGTTCATATCAAACGCAAGATCCTGTCCCGACTGTGCAGGCTCAACAACATTTATGCTGCCGACCTCTGTGCCCTTATCGGAAAGCGCCTGTGCAAGCTGTGCCGACCTGTCGGCGATAAGCTCGTTCACATCGCGGTTCTGCGCCGCAAATGTCAGGGATACCGCACCGTCTGCCATCTTTTCGATCTTCACCGTGATCTCGCCCAGCGTTTCGGGAGTAAGTCTGATAACAAGCTCCTTGCTTTCCGTAAAGCCGTCCGCCTGCTGTTCCAGCTTTTCGATGATCTGCTCCATGGTCTTAAAATGTGTTTCCTCGGGGACAGCTTCTGTTTCCTCGGAAAGCTGCACCTGTGATGTCCGGGGACCCTGTCCCAGTTCTGCGGCAGCCGCTTCATCGTTAAGCTCGGCTGACCCGGTGCCTATCTTGGGGAGCACCTTTTCGCTGCTCTCGGTAACTGCGCCGTCTTCGGGGGAAATATCCGCCGCTCTGACGTTTCTGTTAACAGCAAAGGAAATGAACGTTACATTTTCTGCCCCGCTCATATCGGCTGTCTGCGCTCCTGCGGCAGCTGTCTGCGAAGCTGTTTGTGAAGCTTCGGGCGTCACCGTGACCATCTCCTCGGAGAACCCGGTCATTTCCGACGATCTCTCCGCCGCTGCCGAAACTGCTTCCGCAAGCTCCTGTGCAAGCTGACCGATAGTTTCATCGTCCGCTGCGCCGATAAGCGCCGCAAGCTGAGTATCGAGCTGCTGCTCGCCCTCGCTGTTTTCGGGGGATATATCCGCAAAGCTTATGAACGAGAACATCCCGCCTGCCGCCAGTGCAGATAACGCCGTATCGTCGTACTTCACGTCGGATTTAAGCTTCATGCGGGCAAGGCTGATATTGTCGAAAAGTCCCGCAAGCAGGTCGCCCGATGACTTTTCATCGTCCTTACCTCCGCCGAAAAGCGCCGTGGAAAGCTCCGCCGAAAAGTTCGATATCTGCGTGATATCCGCGCTTGTCAGGCTGTCGAACAGCTGCTGCCAGATATCGGTATAGTCCGTATCCTCGGAGTCGGTGCCGTCTGTGAACAGGAAATCGAACAGGTCGGTATTGCCCGATTTTTCGTTTTCCGCCGACTTCATTGCAGACTGTAAATAGGAACCCACAAGGTATTTTAGCGCGGTTTCCGTGCTCTCCGACATTACTTCCGCAGTAACATTATCCGCGGAAAGCGCTTCGGGAGAAAATACCTCCGCAGCCGAAATATCCACTGTGCTGTCCGTGGGAATGCTCATAAGTCCGCCAAGTATGCCCTTGAAGGAGCTGCCGTCCGATACGCCCGAAAAATCGGAGACCGTACTGCCCGTTCCCGCCGTCAAAGCCGAAAATGCACCGCCTAAGACTGCGATATTTGTCATATCCACTGCAAAACCTCCTTTCATATATAATAGTATATATCAAAACGCCCCGCCGTAACGAAGCGGTCTGACCATAATGAACCGCTGATCAAATCGTTTCTCGACACTCTCAGTAAAGGATTTTCGCGTGTCGGAAACGATGGCTTCGCCATTGATAAGCGATTCCTTTTACTGTGCTCTCCTGAAGGAGCTTACGCTGACATACTCCTCAATGAACTGCTCCTCGCTCTTATTCACTGCGAAGCGGTATTCTTCGAGCTGCTTGTCCTTGAGTCTTTCAAGAGAGTTCACGTCCTTGGAAGCCTCCACGACCACATTGGTCTGACCTGCTATCCTGCCGTCAAGAGCAGCCATTTCGTCTTCCTTGTCCTTTATCTGTCTTATGAGCGCGCTGTGGAAATTCTTGAACATGGTTATATCATTTACCGTCATGCCCCTTGCAGCCATTTCGGCGTATTCCTCGCCGGAAATACGCAGCTTTTCTTCAAGCTCCGCCTTTTCGTCCTCCCGCTGCTGTCTTTCGGCGCGCAGCTGTGCAAGGTCGTTCTTTTCCTTGGAAAGCACCTGATCCTTATAGTCCAGCAGCTTTTCCAGCGTGAAATTAAAGCGCTTCAATACGATAACTTCCTTTCAATGGTCCTCACTTTACAGCTTCTGAGAGCAGTTTTACCGTATCCTCAAAGGAAAAAGCCTCGTCTGTGGACTGACAGAGAAAATTATTTATCCTGTCTATCTTGCGGATAGCTTCGTCCAGCGCATGATTTGTGCCCTTTTTATATGCGCCGATGGATACGAGGTCGTAGTTTGCGTTATACGTCGCCATAAGATTGCGGAGCTTTGCCGCCGCCGCCTTATGCTCGGGAGTGGCTATCTCCGACATAAGACGGGATACCGACTCCTGTATGGCAATAGCGGGGTAGTGATTCTGCGCCGCGACCTTTCTTGAAAGAATTATATGTCCGTCGATTATACCGCGTACGGTATCGGAGATAGGCTCGTTAGTGTCGTCGCCCTCCACGAGAACGGTATATATTCCCGTGATAGAGCCTTTTTCAAAGTTGCCCGCCCGTTCGAGGAGCTTGGGCATCTGGGTATATATGGACGGAGTATAGCCTCTTGCTATGGGAGCCTCTCCCACGGCAAGACCTATCTCACGCTGCGCCATGGCGAATCTCGTAAGAGAATCCATCATCAGCAGCACATCCTTGCCCTGATCCTTGAAATACTCCGCAATGGCGGTGGCCGCCATGGGACATTTATTTCTCATCATCGCAGGCTGGTCGGAGGTCGCCACCACAAGCACGGAACGCGCCATACCCTTGGGACCGAGGTCTCTTTCGATGAACTCCAGTACCTCTCGTCCACGCTCTCCCACCAGTGCGATCACGTTGATATCTGCCTTGACCTCTCGTGCTATCATGCCGAGCAGCGTTGATTTTCCCACGCCTGAGCCTGCGAAAATTCCCATACGCTGACCTCTTCCGATAGTGAGAAGTCCGTCTATAGCCTTTACCCCGAAAGGGATTATATCCTTTATCGCGGGTCTTGTCAGAGGATTGACAGGCTCTCCCGCGATGGAGTAAGACTGATGAGTCTCAACAGGACCCTTGCCGTCTATCGGCTCGCCCACAGCGTTGATGACCCGTCCGATAAGCCCGCTGCCCACGCCGACCTTAAGCTTGTCCCCGGTATTGTCCACGATGGAGCCGGGGCCGATGCCCTCGATATCGGTGTAAGGCATGAGCATTACCTTTCCATGATTAAAGCCCACGACCTCTCCGAAGATAGCGTCTCCGGAGCTGCCATCCTTATATATGCGGCATACGTCGCCGATATTGCACAGCGGACCGCTTGCCTCAATGGTCATTCCGACGATCTTCTCGATCTTTCCCTGATATCGATACAGATCGGCACGTCTTATTTGATTACGTATCTCGGCAAAATCCATATCCTCACTCCGCAATACCTGCTGTATACTTGATATTATATATTACATATCGTATATGTTTTCGTCATCTGCCCGCGTTCCCCATGATCTCCTTAAGGAATTCAAGCTGTGTGGGAACGGAAGCGTCTATCATCTCTGAGCCGTTGTCCAGAATAACTGTGCCCTCGGGAGTTTCATCGGGAGGAAGGAACTCGATATCTATATCGGGGATCCCCGCCGCGATATTTTTCACATACTCCTTGTCGGTGCAGAACTCCTTGGAGACCTCGCCCTGAAGCAGTGATATCTTCACATAGTCCGAGTTTCGGAAATTCTTCGCCGCCCGTCCGATGATGCGTTCAACGACCTCGTCGTCACGGTGAAGCTTTTCCAGCACTATCTTTTCCACGGCGTCCATAACGGTCTTCCGCAGCTCCTCCTCGTTGGAGATGTAGTACGCCTCCTTGTGGGCGTTGATCTCCTCTAAGAATCTGCCCGACGCTTCAAGGTAGCTGCTGCATTTTTTCTCTGCAGCGCTTCTGCCCTCGTCGAAGCCCTGAGCGAAGCCCTCCTTGCGGGCCTGCTCCTTGATACTGTCACATTCCGCCTGCGCCTTACGGAGCAGCTCGGCAGCGGTATTCTTTGCATTCTCCGACAGCAGCTGCGCATTAACGTTGGCTGCGTCGAGAATTTTCGCCGCCTCATCGTTGACGGAATTCCTATGCGCGGAAAGTATCTCATTCACGCGCATATCGACCGCTTCGCTGAATCTGCGTTTTTCCTCTTCAGCCCTTTTCTGTTCGTTGTAGCGTTCAAGCTCCTCCGGGGACATTTCCTCTTCGAGCTTTTCTTCAAGCTGATCGGGTGTTTTTTCTATGGCAAGCTCCACGGGATTGGAGTCGAAAACATATCCTGCCCTGTTTATTTTAAGCAATTATCTCATCATCTCCGCCCTTGCTGATAACAAGCTCGCCCTCTTCTTCGAGGTGTCTGATTATGCCGACTATGCGCTGCTGAGCCTCTTCAACGTCGCGCATACGGATATTATGCATATACTCGATCTCCTGCTGGATGGACTCCTGCATACGCTGAGGCATATTCGCGTAAAGCGCCGCAGCAACGGTGTTGTTGGAGCCCTTGATAGCGATAGCAAGATCCTTGGTCTCGCACTCTCTGATAAAACGCTGTATCGCCATAGAATCCAGCCCCACGATATCCTCGAAAACGAACATCTTTTTCTTGATCTCGTCCACCAGCACAGGGTCTCTGGAGGTGAGCTCGTCGAAGATAAACTTCTCGTTGGCTCTGTCCACCTTGTTGAGGACATCCGCCACGAAGTTTATGCCGCCGACCTCGGTGGTATCCATAGTAACTGCCGCGGAGAACTTTCTCTCCAGCATGGATTCGATAGCCCTGATAGTTTCGGGGGAGGTAGAATCCATTTTAGCCATTCTCTCGACCACATCGACCCGCTTTTCCTTAGGCAGTTCGGCAAGCACCTGCGAAGCCTGTTCCGCCGTTGCATAGGAAAGGATAAGTGCGATGGTCTGGGGATATTCGTTCTGAACGATAGCCAGCAGATTCTTCGCGTCGGATTTTCTGACGAACTCGAAGGATTTCGTCTTCATTCTGTTGGATATCTTTGCCATAAGGCGTTCTGCGGTCTCCTTGCCGAAGGCCTTTTCCAGAACATCTCTTGCATAATCGACGCCGCCGTCTGTCATCACCTTTTCGGTAAGACAAAGCTCGTAAAACTCATTTAAAATGGAATCCACGGTATTGCTGTCGAAAAAGGGGAGACTGGAGACCTCAAAGGTCAGCTTTTCGACCTCTTCATCGCTCAGATGCTTGTACACGTCCGCAGCATTATCGGTCCCGATAGCGGTAATGATAATTGCGGCGCGCTGCATCGAGGACATCTCATTTATATCGCTCATTATACCGCACCTCCTGCGTCGTTGTCAGAGCTGTTCGCCTGTGCAGCGATAGCCTCGTTTTCCTTTTTCCTGTCCTCGGGGGTCTCGTTCATCCAGTTTCTGATAAGCTGTGCCACGATCTCAGGCCGCTGACGTGCAAAGGTAGCAATTTCTCTTCTGACCGCCAGCTCCTTGGAATTTTCGTCGTCGTCCATAAGACTGGGTATATCGACGTTTTCTCCCGATGTGCTGTTGATAGCGTAGAAGTTTTCCACAAGGGGCTCCTGTTCTGCGCCCACATTGGCAGCAAGGATCTGCTGCTCGAATTTCTGTCTCTTCTTCTTGGACTTGCCCGAAACTGCCACCAGTATGATGATAAGTATGAGCAGCATTCCCAGAAGTATCGCAGCCAGAATGATAAGCTGATTTCTTGTAAGACCGAACAGATAGGTCTGCTCGTCCACAGGCTCAATGGTATCGCCGAACTTAGGCAGGCTCGTAACGGTAACGACGTCGTTCACCATCTCGGGGTTGATAGACGCCGCATTTCCGATAAGGGAAACGAGCTCCTGCTTGGTGGTATCGGGGAGATAATCCGTGTAGATTATAGTCGATACGGAGAGGCTGTCTATGGTATAGCCTTCCTTTTCGATCTGTTCCTTATATGTATTTACAAGGTAGATATTGTCCAGTGAGGATTCCGACCAGCTGCCGTTTCCGCTGGTATCGCCGGTAGGATAGGTATCGTCCGCGTTGACCTCCACGCCGACTATTCCGCCGTCTGCGGTAGCGTAGCCTGTGGCGTTTTCGGACTTGCCCTCCTGCAGCATGCCTCTTCCGTCCTCGGTGGAGGGAGTATATACCGTATCCTCGGAGACCTTCTCGTCGAAGTTGAGGACCATATTCACCGCAACGGAGAAGCCGTCGTCGTTATATGCGGGGGTAAGCAGTTCGATTATCTTGTCCTTTATCTGATTTTCAAGGCTCGTCTTAAAGCGGAGCTTTCTTGTTTCCTGTGCGACCACATCGCCGCCGTCTGCCTCTGCGATAAGGAGCACGCCGTTCTGATCGATAATGGAGACATTTTCCTCGGTCATATTTTCGCAGCCCTTGGTGATAAGCCGTGTGATACCGTTTATCTGCGCATTTGAAAGGGTCGCGTCATTTTTAAGGTATACCACTACCGAAGCCGAAGGGTCAGAGCGGTTATCGGCGATAACGGTATTTCTCTTTTCGGGGATATAGAGAGTGACCTCCGCCTTTTCCACCGATGTTAGGGAGCCGATTATCGCAGAAAATCTGTCCTCCAGAGCGATCCTCTTGTACTCCTTGGTCTCCGACTCGGTGGAGAACATGCTGACATGCTCGGTAAGGAACTCGTAATTACCGCTGCTCTTGGGATAGCCCTGCTGAGCGAGAGTCATAGCGAGCGTATTTTCGGTACCCTCGGGAACGGTGATCGTCCCTCCCGAAAGGGTACATTCATAGCCCGCGTCCTCGATTATCGAAACTATCTCCGATGCCTCGGAGGTATCCAGCCCCGTAAAGAGCACGACCTCTTCCTTGCGGTTTGCCGCGACTATAATTATCGCAAGGATGATAAGCACAGCGGCAAAGGAGGATATATATATTATTTTATTTTTCTTTTCCTGTTTTGCCCAGAACTTTTTCAGCGAATCAACAGCCTTGTTCGCTTGTTCCTTTGCATTAGCCATTTTATATGTTTCCTTCCCTGAAAGCTTTTGTATTTACAATATCATATTATACGTTCATCTGCATAAGCTCCTGATAGCTCTGCTGAGCGGCGTCGCGTATGGCGATGAAGGTCTCGAGGGAGACCTGTGCTTTGGTGATATTGTTATAAATTGTATGGAGGTCGTCGATATCGCCCATAACGATATCGGCAGCGTTCTGATTCAGAGTTTTCTGAGTGCTCTGCACCTCATCGTAGACCTCCGAAAAAACGTCGGTGAAGGACGGTGTTTTCTCCCCGGAAGCCGTTTCCGCAGCATTCTGGGACATTGTATCCAGAGGAGTTATCGCCGAGCTTATAGGTACTATGTACATTTCATATCTTCCTTTCAATCATTAAGGCTTATCTTCCCGTCAGAGACTGTGCCTTGTCCAGCATAGCCTTGACAGCCTCGATAGCAGTGGCGTTAGCCTCATAGGAGCGCTGTGCCGCCAGCAGATCTATCTGCTCCTTGGTATTATCCACGTTAGTCTGATAAATGTAGCCGTTTTCATCGGCAAGGGGATTATCGGGGTCATACACGGGAGTGAAGGGAGTCTCATCATCGACCACCTCAGCCACCTGAACGCCCGCATAGGTGTAATTGTTCCTGTTTTTCCTGTAATAAACGCCGTGTCTGTGAGTAGACTCGTTCTCCTGTGAATAGCGGTTCATCACATCGGAGAAGGTCATTTTTGTCTGAAAGGACACAAGCTGACGGCAGTAAGGGTCACCGTCGGCGGTATTGTAGGAATCCTGATTGGCGATATTCTGCGAGATGACGTCCATCCGCAGTCTTTCGGCGGAAAGCGCCGAAAATCCGATGTCAAGAGAATTCAAAAAAGACATTTCGCAGCTCCTTTACTTATTTTCCGATAGCAGTTCTTATCATCTGATACTGACTGTTAAGATAGTCGATCATGGTACTGTACTGATACTGTGCGTCGAGCATGGCGTTTGATTCCTTTTCAATGTCAACATTATTTCCGTTAAGTATCTGATTGGTATTGGTCTCATAGGTCTCGGCAAGTCTGACCGAAAGTCTGTCGCCGCCGGTTATCTTAGCATGGATCGCGTTATCCAGCACAAGACCGAAGGAAACGGTCTTAGCCTTATAGTCGGGAGTTTCGACGTTAGCGATGTTATTGCTGATGACCTTCTGCTGATACCACGACGCATCAAGACCCTGTTCGGTGATCTTAAAGGCCGCGCTGTCAAACATTGACATAAGATACGCCTTCCTTTCCTGATAGCCTTATGTTGTTCACATTAATTTAACATTTAAATTATGGCACTATGCCATTTTCATAATATCTCTTCTAATTATACTACATTTTCTCATAAATTACAAGTATTTCTGCAAAGATTTCCGAAAAAACAAAGTAAAAAAATCCACAAAAAAATCGCAATATTTTTTATATTTTGTATAGTATTTTCATATTTTTTGTGCAAAATCGTTTTATAATCAAACATTTTTTGTTTATTATATCAATACCGCCAGACTATCCCAACAAAAAAAGCCGTGCAAACATCTCACTGACATTTACACGGCACATACGCTTATTTTAAATTTTATTGCCCACAAGCCCTGCGACCTGCTCCCAGATCCTGTCGGGAGTGTCACTGATATATAGCTCTGCGGCTCTCTGCGCAAGAACGTCGGTCTTGGCGGGGTCCTTGTAAAATTCCGTCACCTTTTCTATTATCTTGTCGTAATCGAGGTCCTTCTGCTCGATAACTATCGCCGCTCCCGCCTTTCCGAGGACCATGGCGTTATGATACTGGTGATTTCCCGCCACAACAGGGGACGGGATAAGTATGGACGCTCTGCCCTCCGCTTCAAGCTCTGTTATGGCAGAAGCTCCGCTGCGGCAGATGATAAGGTCCGCAGCCGCCATACACACGTCCATGTTGCGGATATAGTCCTTTATCATAAGACGGGGACTGTTCATATCCACTCCGCGTCCTTCAAGATTCTTGATAAAGGTATCCTTGCCCATGCGGCCGTAGCTGTGGATATGATTTATCTTCAGCCCGTTTTTCTGCTCATATTCAATTAGCCGCTCCGCAGTGTCATTGATAGCTCCAGCTCCCAGACTTCCGCCGTAGCTTAAAATGACCATTCCGTCATCAAAGCCCAGTTCCTTCCTTGCGGCTTCGCGGCTCATTTTGCCGGTAAAGCCCTTTCTTACGGGAAGCCCCGTCACCGTATGAGGGATATCCTTGTCGAGGTACTCCATAGCCTCCTCCACGGTGAGCATCACCATATCCACCTTTTTGGAGAGTATCTTCGTAGTCACTCCGGGATATGCATTCTGCTCGTGGATAAGGGTAGGTATCTTCATTCTTGCGGCCTCAAACACTATGGGACCGCTCACATATCCGCCCGTGCCGATGACAAGGTCGGGCATAAATTCGTTTATGATATGCTTTGCCCTCGGTCCCGACGAGGCAAGATACGCCGCAGCGCGGATATTCCTTCCCACATTTTTCAGCGTCAGCTTCCTCTGAAAGCCGCTGACCTTTATGGGCGTGAAGCTTATCCCCGCGTCGGGGACAAGATTCGCTTCCATTCCCTTGGGAGTTCCCGCATACAGAAACTCCGCATCGGGCACATGGTCCTTAATTATCGAAGCTATGGCAAGAGCGGGGTTGATATGTCCCGCAGTGCCGCCTCCCGCAAGTAAAACCTTAAGCATAGCATTTTTTCCTTTCAGCAGATATCATCATTTCAGGTGCGTACCTCCGCGTCCTGCGGAATTTCTCTCTGCGCCCTGCGGCGTTTTCTTCTGACCTCGTTCGTTTCCGAGATGGTGTGTCTGGAAATATTCAGCAGTATCCCCATTTCGCACAGCTGCATGATAAGCGCCGTGCCGCCGTAGCTGAAAAAGGGCAGGGATATTCCCGTATTCGGTATGGCATTGCATACAACGGCGATATTCAGAAACGCCTGAAGTCCTATCTGGATAGTTATACCGCAGGCTATCAGCATGCCCGATTTGTCCACCGCCTTCACCGCAATGGAAAATCCTCTGAACACAAACAGAACGAACAGGATTATTACCATGACAGCGCCGATATATCCCAGTTCCTCGCAGATTATGGCGAAAACAAAGTCGTTTTTCGACTCGGGCAGGTATAAAAATTTCTGTCTCGAATTGCCCAGTCCCAGTCCGAAAAGTCCTCCCGAACCTATGGCGATAAGGGAGTTTCTCGTCTGGTAGGTATCGTCGGAATACTCCGAATCAAAGGGGTCGGTAAAGCTGTGGATACGCTTTTCGATATAGCCCAGATCTCCCGACAGTGACTTATACGCCATATACACCACGATAAGCACTACTGCGCATATTCCCGCCGCTATCAGATATTTCATGTCAACTCCGCCTATCAGCATCAGCGAGAAGCATATCACACACATGATTATTATCGCGGAGAAGTGGGGCTGCTGCGACAATACCAGCGCATAAACTCCCAGTGCGAACACAAATGGAACTATCCCCACCGTGAATTTCTTCATTCTCGAATAGTTTATGGATATCCAGTAGGCAAACAGCAGCACAAGGGCTATCTTTGCTATCTCCGAGGGCTGAAATTCCACTCCCGCAATGGTTATCCATCTGCTTGAGTTATTGTGCGGGGTAGCTATTCCCGGCACAAAGCAGAGTATCATCAGTGCCAGTGCGCCCAGATACGCTGCCGTCACCACCCACTGCTTCTGGAAAAAGTGATAGTCCAGAAAGGACAGTCCGAACATTCCCACAAGACCTATCCCCGCCATCATGCACTGCCGCTTGAAATAGTAATCTCCCGACAGATTTTCCGCTATCGCCCATGCATAGCCTGCGGAAAACATCATGATTATGCCGAACACCAGCATGACCAGTATGATGACCACCATAGGCGCGTCAACGCCCACCTGCCTGTCGTTTTTCGGACGGGACACTCCCGCCGTGAAAAACAGCTTGAATGTGGATTCTTTTTTAGGCGCCGCTTTTTTCTTCTGCGGAGCATTTTCTTTATTTGCCGTTTCCGCCAAAGTATCTCCTCCTTTCGATAATCATACAAATATTGTTATATTTTCAGCTGCATCAAAGCAAGGGCTGCGATAACGCAGACAAGCGAAAATATGAAATATTTCAGGATAACTTCCGCCGTATTCTTCGCTCCGTATGACCTGTCCTTAACGGGGCGTCGCCCCAACAGGGCGCATATCCCGTCGAAAAGCACCGGTATCAGCATTATCAGCATATAGACCGCTTTTCCCGAGGATACCGTCATTACTGCCGCTCCGAAGCCCATCAGCATAGAACCGCACCGTCCTCCGAGTATCTTCACCGAGGGGTGATTCCACACCAGAAAGCCTATAGCGCTTCCTGCCGACGCCGCCGACAATATGCCGGAGCCGCTCATGGACAGCCCCGAAAACACCGACATTGCTCCTATGGAAAACACCGCATATGCCGAGGGAGCCGCTCCCGCCTGCCTATCCGTCACGGAAAAGCAGCCGCATATTATCGTCATCACCGCAAGCATTATCGGATAATATGCCGCACCCGGCTCGAATTCTCCGATAAACGGGATATCTATCACCGTGTTCACATCGCCTTTTATGAACAGCAGGATGAGAAACACCGCCGATAATATCATATTGCATAGGGTAACATATCCGTCGGATATCCCGCCCTTTTTTCCGCGGCTCTGAAGATGGTCGCTGTAAAATCCCACCGCCGCCGCCGCCAGCATGACAAGCTGTCCGATAAAATACGGGAAGTATTTTTCCGACTGCCGGTCAAGACTGTCCGAGAAAAATCTCATGGCTAAAAATCCCGCCGCCGAGGAAATGAATATCCCCGCACAGAGCATAACTCCGCCGCTTATGAGAAGCTTTTCTCCCGAAGAGTCCCTTTCCGCGCCGTCGGTCATGAAGCGCAGCCTTTTCAGCACGGGAAGCAGATAATTCCCTATGAGAAACGTCACGCACAGCCCCAGCAGCGCAGTGAGGATATTTATCCACAGACCCTTATACATCTTCGCCGTAAAGCTCCGCTATGATCTTTTCCAGCTTCATAGCCCTGCTGCCCTTGAACAGCAGCACATCGCCTTCATTGGTATTCATTTTCAGAAAATCGTACAAAGCCGCTTCGCTTTCGGTATGCGCCGACTGTATGCCCGACGCCTTTGCGCTTTCCGCGGCATATTTTGCATATCTGCCGTAGCACACCAGCAGATCGACCTTCTTTTCCGCCGCATATTTTCCTATTTCTCTGTGGAGGATCTCGGTCATATCTCCAAGCTCCAGCATATCCCCGAAAACGCAGACGCGCTTTCCGTTTTCGGAGGGCTTTTTAACGGAGCAGAGAACGTCTATGGCAGCCTTCATAGAAACGGGCGCTGCGTTGTAGCAGTCAATTATCAGCTTCTGACCGTTTCTCTCGGTGATATGCTGTCTTAAACCCGTAGGCATGTAGCTCTTAAGAGCGTCCGCCGCCTCAATTATCGAGCAGCCCGCCAGCTGAGCGGTCACCGCCGCAAGAAGAGCGTCGATTATATAATGCTTTCCCGTAACGGGCAGCATACAGTGAGCACATATCAGTCCGCTGTGAGCTATATCAAATTCGACCCTGTCCTCGTCCGAAATTATATTCACAGCCCGATAATCCGCATTGGGATTATCAACTCCGCAGGTTATCACCTCATGACCTCCAACGCCCTTTTTCAGCGCATAGAGGAAATGATCGTCGCCGTTTACCACAAGGGGAGCGTTCCGCTTTGCCCCGTCAAGTATCTCAAGCTTAGCCTTTAATATGCCCTGCTTTGAGCCGAGGTTCTCGATGTGAGAATAGCCGATATTCGTGATAACGCAGATATCGGGTTTTGCCGCTTTTGACAGCACGCTTATCTCGCCCGGGTGAGACATTCCCATCTCAATAACAGCCGCCTGTATCTCGGAATTGAGTTTGAACAGCGTGAAGGGCAGCCCTATATCGTTATTCTGATTCCCCTCGGTCTTAAGGGTGACAAACTCCGAGGAGAGCGCACAGCTCAAAAATTCCTTTGAGGTAGTCTTTCCCACGCTGCCCGTCACTCCGACGACCACGGGGGAGAATTTCCTTCTGAAATGTCCTGCCAGTTCCAGCAGAGCCTTTCTGGTATCAGACACCACGATGCAGGGAGTATTTTTCACGATGCGGCCCGTAACTGCGCATACTGCGCCAAGCTCGTTCACTGCCTTTTCCGCGAAGGCATTTCCGTCAAAATTTTCGCCCTTGATGCCAATAAACAGCGCGCCTTTTTTGATAGTCCTCGTATCGGAGCTTATCTCGTTGGCATAGACTTCCGTATTCGGAGAATAATTCATTCCAAAGGGTCTTCCGTTCACAGCCCTGCATATCTCGTCGAGGGTAAGGGGCTCCTTTTTCTGCGGAACAGCCGCAATTGTGCTGCCGAACGCCTTTTTGAGACATTCCGCCACGATCTCGCGCTCATCGAAATGGATATGCTTTCCGTCCGCCAGTATCTGATAGTCCTCATGACCCTTTCCCGCAAGGACGAGAACATCGTTCTTTTGAGCTATTTTGATACCGTGTAGGATAGCCTCCTTGCGGTCGGCGATCCTGTCGTAGGAGGTATTCTCGGAAAAGCCCTCAACAATATCGTTGATGATAGCCTCGGGATCCTCGTTGCGCGGATTATCCGAGGTTACTATGATATGGTCCGCATATTTTTCCACAGCCTTCGCCATAAGCGGACGCTTTGTCCTGTCGCGGTCTCCGCCGCAGCCGAACAGACAGAT
>JBJESJ010000148.1:0-4937 GCA_051882725.1 Oscillospiraceae bacterium | reverse complement strand
TCCAGAAATCGTAAAGACAGGCTTGCTGGTGGGACTTTTTTTACAGCCCCTTTTTATGTACCTTTCAGATGCAATTCAGACCCCTGCGGCGGCAATGGAGCGAAGCCGTCTGCGGACATCCTCCACGTCCTCGGTGCGGGTCATGCCGAAGGTGTCCTCCTCCGATCTGAGCACTGTCATTTCCGCCTTTTTCTCCTCCAGAAGCTCCCCTAAAATGTTGGGGATTATAAACTCGCTTTCCGAATCCTCGGGAAGTCTCCGCAGAAAATCTGCGAAGCGCTGCTCAAGCTCAGATATCATCTTCGGTGTGAATCCGAAGAAATTCATGGAGATAAGACTGTCGCCGGGAAGCTCCTCGGCAACGCCCTGCTTGTTCCTGCCCGAGATAACGCCGTTTTCCTCGGTGATGCCGTAGTATTCGCTGATCTTAGTCAGCCTGTCACCGTCGGTATGGCAAACCGCACGATTTACGGCACCGTTTCCGCTGATAGACTTTTTAAGGATATATCCCACCATGCAGCCGTACAGCATATCATTTTTTTCCTCGGCGTTCACCAGAAAGCTGTGGACCTTTTCAAAAGCCGAGCTGCCGTAATAATCGTCGGAGTTTATCACCGCAAAGGGCGTATCTATAACATTCCGTGCCGCCAGAAGAGCATGTCCCGTTCCCCATGGCTTGGTGCGGTTGGTCTTTACCTTCACGGGGATATCCTCCGGGTCCTGAAAAACATACTCCACCCTTACGCCGTATTTTTCACCGATGTGAGCCGTTTTGCTTACAAATTCCTCTTCTATCTCCCGTCTGATTATGAATATCACACGATCAAAGCCTGCCTTAGCCGCGTCGCTGACGGAGTATTCCAGCAAAGTCTCTCCGTTTTCGCCCACAGGTGCAAGCTGCTTTATGCCGCCCTTGAATCTGCTTCCCATTCCTGCCGCCATGATCACTACAGATGTTTCCATAAAAAAGTCCTTTCTCGGAGAGCGCATTCCTCCGATTTTTTGTTAAATAATGATTTTTTCCGCAAAGCTGTTTCCAGATATCCGGGAGCTGTCCGCTCCCAGCATACGGCAGACCGATGCTCCTATATCCGCAAAGCTGCTGCCCGTGCCGATATTGCAGGGTTTCACCGCGCTTCCGTACACCAAAACGGGGATATATTCCCTCGTATGATCTGTTCCGTGAGCTGTCGGGTCGCAGCCATGGTCAGCTGTCACGATGATAACGTCGTTCTCGGTAATAATGCTTTTCAGCTCGGCAAGGCGTCTGTCAAACTCGCTGAGTGCCTCCGCATAGCCCACGGGGTCACGCCTGTGACCGAAAACCATATCAAAATCTACCAGATTCACAAAGCACAGTCCATGAAAATCCTTCTTCGCATAAGTGATGGTCTTGTCCATTCCGTCGGAATTGTTCTCGGTGCGGACAAATCCGGTGATACCCTTCCCCGCGAAGATATCGTTTATCTTTCCCACGGCGATAACGTCCATTCCCGCTCCGCCGATAAGGTCAAGCATTGTATCCTTGGGCGGCACAAGGGAGAAATCATGTCTGCGGGGAGTTCGCACGAAGGGATATTCCCCGCTGAAAGGACGGGCTATAACTCTTCCCACGCCGTATTTTCCTGTCAGAAGCTTCCTTGCCGCTTCACAGTATTCGTACAGCTTTTCCACGGGAATGATGTCCTCATGGGCAGCTATCTGAAAAACGCTGTCCGCGGAGGTATAAACGATAAGTCCGCCGTTTTCCATAGCCTCCCTGCCATAATCGGCGATGACCTTCGTACCCGAATAGGGCTTGTTGCACAGCACCTTCCGTCCCGTGATATCCTCAAATTTTTTAATTATCTCCTCGGGGAAGCCGTCGGGAAAGGTCGGCATGGGTTCTTCGGAAATAATGCCGGATATCTCCCAGTGACCCGTTGTGGTATCCTTGCCCTTAGATGCCTCTCTCATTCTGCCGTAAGCGCCCTCCGGGGCAGCTTCGGGCGAACCGATATCCACCCCGTCGATATTGAACAGCCCCATTTTCGTCATTTCGGGGATGACAAGCCTGCCCGTCTCAAAACAGGAGCGCAGAGTATTTGTCCCCTCGTCCCCGTAAAGGTCTGCGTCGGGCTCGGCGCCGATGCCGAAGCTGTCCGCCACAATCAGAAAAACTCGGTCTATTTTCTTCATACATATTCTCCGTTATTCAACTTTTATCGCATATATCATGCAGGGCGAATCTATCGCCATGGTATCCTCAACAGGCTGCGTACCGCCGCGGTCCCAGCATATCTGATAATCCCCGTCCGAAGGCATGGAGAAATAGGGCTGGAAATCCATAGGGACCTCATATTCGGCAGTGACCTCGCTGTCTCCGCTGATAACGATGACCGTGATAACGAAGGTCTCGTCCATAAACTGCGGGATATCGGCAGGCGCAGCGCCGTACTCCACGCTCATTTCCAGAGTGGAATCGACCTCCCCGGAATTAACGTCGGTGCAGGTGCATTTCAGCCCTGTGACCTCATAGTCGGCAGTAGCGCTGATAACATACTCGTACTTGTAGGAGATGCTCACTATGCTTCCGTCGGCGTCCTCGTAGGAATCGTTGTAATTCTCGGAAGCGGAAATTATATAGCTTCCGTCATCAAGCTGAGTATATCCCGTGACAACAAGTCCGTCGTCCTTGCTGTAGGTGAAGATATAGCTTTCAAGGTCCATTATCTCGGAGGAGCCGGGCAGAGACAGATATGCATAGCCGCCCGTAATATCGTCGTATTCCTCCTGCCAGTAATCGTTGACTCCGTCGAAATACTCTACGCTGCCGTCGGAGGTATTCACATAGGAATAGCTTCCGTCGGAGTTCAGGAAAAAGGAGGCGTTCTGAGTGAGCAGCTCGCCGTAATCCATGCTGTAGCTCACCGAAAAGGAGCCGTATTTTTCAAGGAGCGCTGAGGTCTTGGAAGCCTCGGCGAACAGCATCAGGTCGATAGAATCCTGTACGGGAGAGACCGTTTCCGTAGCGGAAGCGGTATTATCCGACGGCATGCTCCCGCCGGAGGTATCCTGTCCGCTGCCGCAGCCTGTCAGCAGGATAAACGCCGAAGCTATCGCCGCAGCTGATTTTTTTATTTTCATATATATTCTCCGATCATTGATGATATAAGCTTTTTACTACTTACAATTATTATAACATACTATTTCTCAAATTTCAACAGAAATATTTATGAAATTCCGATGAAAACGAAAAAGCGCCCCAAACGGAGCGCTAAATGGTCATAAAATTTTTTCCATTCCTATCTTCTGAGGAACAAGCCCGCATTTTTCGTAGAATTTCCGGGCATTTTCGTTGCAGTACCACACGTTCAGCGTAACATTGTAGCAGCCCGACTTCTTTGCGAAATCCAGAACATATTCGTAAAGGCTTTTCCCGATATGCTGTCCCCGGATATTTTCGTCTACGCAGAGGTCGTCGATGTAAAGGGTCTTTATATCGGTGAGGATATTATCGTCGGAGTGCTGAATAAACACGCAGAATGCATATCCGAGCACATTGTCCGCTTCGTCCGCAGCCACAAATACGGGGGTATCGTCGTTTGCCAGTATATAGGCAAGCTCATGGTCATTATATTTTTTAGCTCCCGTTCTGAACAGGTCGGGACGACCCTCATGATGGACCTCCAGCACCTGACGAAGCAGTCTGTTTATCCCGTCGATATCCTTTTCGGCGGCCCTTCTGATGTTCACAAAAACACTTCCTTTTACAGAAACAGTTTACAGCCTGCAGTGAGCACCTATAAAAACTGCCCTCTGTATGCCGTAAACTGTTGATTGATCACTATTATCTGTCAGCTGCTTCAAGGCTTGCCCTGATAAAGTCCGCAAACAGCTTCTGGGGCTTATTGGGTCTTGACTTGAACTCGGGGTGGAACTGAACTCCCACGAACCAAGGATGGTCGGGGATCTCCACGATCTCCACAAGCTTTTCGTCGGGGGAAAGTCCCACGGGGATAAGTCCTGCCTCGGTAAGCTGTGTTCTGAACTGATTGTTGAACTCCCAGCGGTGGCGGTGTCTCTCGTAGATAAGCTCCTCGCCGTAGATACTGCGGCACTTCGAGCCCTCCGCCAGCTTGCAGGGATAGAGTCCCAGACGCATAGTACCGCCCTTTTCGGTGACATCCTTCTGGTCCTCCATGATATCGATAACGGGATAGGGCGTCTCGCCGAACTCAGTAGAATTCGCGCCCGAAAATCCCAGAACATTTCTTGCGTATTCAATGACAGCCATCTGCATGCCCAGACAGATACCGAACAGAGGCACCTTGTTTTCGCGGGCATAGCGGATAGATTCTATCATGCCTTCGATACCGCGGTCGCCGAAGCCGCCGGGAACGATGATCCCGTCGCAGTCCTTAAGCATTTCCGCAGCATTTTCCGCGGTTATCTCCTCGGAGTTTATCCACTGTATATCAACATTTGCGTCATTTACGATACCGCCGTGACGGAGAGCCTCCGCAACGGAAAGATAAGCATCGTGGAGCATTACATATTTTCCGACCAGTCCGATAGTGACCTTCTTAGTGGCAGCCTTTGTGCGGTCCACCATCTGCTTCCACTCGGTAAGATCGGGAGTCTCCTCCTTAAGTCCGAGGTGATGACATACAGACTTTGCAAGTCCCTCGTTTTCCAGCCAGAGAGGAACTTCGTAAAGAGAAGGCGCAGTCAGATTCTGGATAACGTCCTCGGGACGGACGTTGCAGAAAAGAGCGATCTTCTTGCGCATATCATCGGGGATCTCCTTTTCGCTCCTGCACACGATGATATTGGGCTGGATGCCGATAGAAAGCAGCTCCTTGGTGGAATGCTGAGTAGGCTTGGACTTAAGCTCCTCAGAGCCTGCGATATAGGGAACGAGAGTAACATGGATAAATATAGCATTTTCCCTGCCC
>JBJESJ010000147.1:0-4958 GCA_051882725.1 Oscillospiraceae bacterium | reverse complement strand
GGTATGCCCGACAGCATAATTCCGCGGATGGGGTTTATAAGCATAAGCAACATCAAGCCGCGGAAGTTACCGAAAGCCGAAGCGCCGAACAACAATAAAGCGCCGCCCGTGTAAAAACTCGGGATCCAACACAGTAAATCCTGTTAGTATCTAACGAGAAGCTAAACCCGGGCGGCGCTGCATTTGAGCAGCAATAATGCTAAAGCATTCGAATCAAATGCGCGGAGCTTCGCTCCGCCGAAAACGAACAGAGAATAATCGGTAAATCATAGAGTCAAAAGCAAGACCCGCAGCGAAATCACCGCTGCGGGTCAAAATTTTATGGATCAGATGCAGAAGTCATTGGCTCCCGTTTCGGAGGAGCGGTCTATGATGTCCTGCAGAGTGATGCTGTCCAGATAGTCGGTGACGGTCTTGTACAGCCCTTCCCAGATGTAAAGGGTCATGCAGGAGGCGGCACGGGGACAGTCGTTTGATGGGTGGTCAAGACAGGCAACGGGCGCAAGGCTTCCTTCGGTGACGCGGAGTATCTCGCCTACGGTGTAATCCTTCGGGTCCTTGATCAGCATGTATCCGCCCTGATAGCCCCTGTTCGTTTTCAGCAGCCCCGATTTGTTCAGAAGAGGTACTATCTGCTCCAGATATTTCTTTGAGATGTCCTGCCGCTCGGCAACGTCCTTAAGGGCAACAAAGCCTTCTGAGGAATGGAGCGCAAGATCCAATAACATTCTCAGAGCGTATCTTCCCTTTGTTGAAATTTTCATAAATATTACGTCCTTTCCCGATAAATTTCCGCGGAATATTTTTTCTTATATAATTATACCATATGATAAATAGGATTACAAGGTTTCGTAGGGATTTTTTTGATTTTTTCGCAAAAAAACGTTCGGGACTGTAAAAGTCTCCGAACGTTATTTACATATTGCCGATAATGCGATTTCGCGGTCGTTTGGGAAGATCCGATATGAACGGAAAACGCTTCACCGCCTCCGGGGAGTTCCCGGTCACTTTGCGTACTCGATGGCTCTGCTTTCTCTGATGATGTGGACCTTTATCTGTCCGGGATATTCCATCTCGTTTTCGATGCGCTTTGCGATATCTCTTGCGATGATTATCATCTTTTCGTCGTTGACCTTTTCGGGCGTTACCATTATGCGGACTTCTCTTCCCGCCTGAATAGCATAGGACTTTTCAACGCCGTCGTAGGAATTGCATATCTCTTCAAGCTTTTGCAGACGCTTGATGTAGTTTTCATAGTTCTCGCTTCTTGCGCCGGGTCTTGCTGCGGAAATTGCGTCCGCTGCCTGAACCAGTGCTGCGATGACTGTTCTGGTCTCAACGTCGCCATGGTGAGCCTCGATAGCGTGGATAACTTCGGGATTCTCCTTGTACTTGCGGCATACGTCAACGCCTATCTGTACGTGGGAGCCCTCTATCTCGTAGCTCAGCGCCTTGCCGATATCGTGGAGCAGACCTGCACGGCGTGCAAGATTTGCGTCAACGCCAAGCTCGGAAGCCATGATACCTGCCAGATGTGCGACCTCAATGGAGTGGTTGAGCACGTTCTGACGATAAGATGTTCTGTAGCGGAGACGTCCGAGGAGCTTTACAAGCTCGTGGTTGATGCCGTGAACGTTGGTCTCCAGAACAGCTCTTTCGCCCTCCTGCTTGATCTTATGCTCGACCTCGCGCTTTGCCTTCTCGACCATTTCCTCGATGCGTGCGGGGTGTATTCTTCCGTCGGCGATAAGCTTTTCAAGAGCGATGCGTGCGACCTCTCTTCTTGCGGGATCGAAACATGAAAGAGTGATAGCTTCGGGAGTATCGTCGATGATGAGTTCAACTCCCGTAAGAGTTTCAAGAGTTCTGATGTTTCTTCCCTCACGGCCGATGATACGTCCTTTCATCTCATCGTTGGGGAGAGGGACAACGGAAACTGCGGTCTCTGCGACCTGATCGGCCGCACATTTGGAAACTGCGAGGGAGATGAGATTTCTTGCCTTATCCTCGCACTCGTCCTTGAGCTGCTGCTCGTACTGCTGGATCTTGAGCGCCTTTTCGTGAGAAAGGTCGTTTTCCAGCATTGAGAGCAGATGCTCCTTAGCCTGATCCATGGTGAACTGGGATATCTTCTCCAGAGTTTCAAGCTGTGATTTTCTGATGACCTCGGCTTCTTCAAGCTTTTCATCAGCCTGCTTCAGTTTTTTCTGGAGCAGCTCGTCCTTCTTTTCGAGATTGTCGTTTTTCTTGTCAAGATTTTCTTCCTTCTGCTGGATGCGTCTTTCCTGTCGGGAAAGCTCGTTACGTCTGTCCTTGATCTCTTTTTCAAGTTCGTTGCGGTCCTTGTGGATCTCGTCCTTAGCCTCCACAAGGGCGATCTTCTTTTTGCTCTCGGCCTCTTCGCGGGCAGCTTCGATAATTCTTTCGGCTTCCTTTTCCGCCGAGCCTATTACCGATTCCGCCTGTGCTTTTCTGTATGACACGCCTACGCGGAAAAAGATTATTCCCGACACAGCGGCAGCAGCTACGGCTGCGATCACAGCGATTAATACCGGTGGCATAGCATGACCTCCTTATATAAATAATGATCGGACATTACTTCTATAAGGCGAAATATAAGATTTTTAAGATTCTTCAGCCCTTTCGGACTATGTAGCGATTCATACTTTATACAAATCCGCAGCATTGCGGCGTTGATATATAATATAAATTTATAGGGAAATATAATAAATCTTCTATTAAGCCATAGAAGCAATGATAAAAAAACAGAAGCAATTTATATTCTTTACAGAACTGCCGCAAATTATTCATGAACTATGAGCCTTCGGGCTGTCCTGAGCAAGTATATTTAATATATATTGCAGTCATAATTCTATTGTAATATAATTTTACCGAATTGTCAAGGAATTTTGTGAGATTTGCTGATTAATTTTTGTTTACAAATTTCACCCGTCAGTTATCCTTTTGTGAAAAATGTACTTTTGCACCGAAAAAATTTTTGTTTAACTGTAAATATTAACTGTTGACAGAATAAACGGGTGATGTTATCATAATTTATATAAGTTAATATTTTATCGCATTGACAGGGAAGCGTTTTTCCTCAGCGGTCTTCAGAGAGCGTTCCGTATGCTGAAAGGAACGTATTCCGCCGATGAATAGGATATCCCGATAAGACGTACCGCCCTTGAGCCTGTCCAATAAACAGCGGGTGCTCCCGTTACAGAGCGTATAAGGCATACTGTTTTATACAGTGTGTAAATTTGGGTGGAAACACGGTAAATATCGTCCCTGACTATATGTCGGGGATTTTTTGTTTATCATGGAGATGATCATATGCTTAATGACCTTGCTGTCAGACTTTCTGCGCTTTCTGTGTTCAGGAATGTGCTTAAGGATGACGTTGTTTCTAAAATGGTGAAAATGTTCGAGGAGCCTTCTCCCTGTACCTGCGGAGAATTCTGTTCGGCACTGTATGCTCATACCGACAACCTTACCGAGTATCTTATGAGCGTTATCTCCGAGGACGAGAACGATTATATGCTCCGCCATGCGCAGATGAAGGAGATACCGCAGGTGATGGACACCGCCGCTCATGAGGAGCTGAAAATTCTCGGAGAAGCGGGAGCGGTCACTCCCATGGAGGTAAGGGCATGCATGTCCTACGACGGATATATGGCAGGATGGAATACCTCGTCTATGAACTTCCGAGATATATATGCCCGCAGAATGTCCGAGCTGCAGACTAAGGGCTACGGAATTTTTGCGAAATACTATACCTTCCTGCTTCGGGACGGGGTCATCGTCCCCGTGAAGAATCCCGACCCGCAGAGACTTTCACAGCTTTCGGGATACGAGAATGAGCGGAAAAAGGTCATCGACAATACAAAGGCTCTGCTGAGAGGACAGCCTGCGGCAAATGCTCTGCTGTACGGCGACGCGGGAACGGGAAAATCCTCTACCGTCAAGGCGGTGGTCAACGAGTTCAAGGACGACGGTCTGCGGCTTATCGAGATGAAAAAATCACAGCTGCACGAAATGCCCCTTGTCATTGAAAAGATCGCAAAAAATCCGCTGAAATTCATCATTTTTATCGACGACCTGTCCTTCTCCTCGGACGACGACGATTTCGGCGCACTGAAAGCTGTACTGGAGGGCTCGGCTTCGTCCAAGACTTCGAATATTGTCATATACGCCACCAGCAACCGACGTCATCTTGTGAAGGAGAAATACTCCGACCGCGGGGGCGACGACATGCATGCACGCGACAGCATGGAGGAGCTGACCTCACTTTCGGAGCGGTTTGGGCTGAAAGTGACCTTCACCAAGCCCAATAAGGACCTGTACCTCCGGATAGTGGAAAGCTTAGCGGACAGCTACGGACTGGAATGTGACAGGGAGGAGCTTTTCTCGAAAGCGGAAGCGTATGCTTTGCGCCGTTCGGGGCGCTCGGGACGTGCCGCAAGGCAGTTTGTGGAGATGATGCTCTCCGGACAGCTTTGAGGAAGTGAATAGTGAATAGTGAAGAGTGAATAGTGGTCGGAAACATTCGAGGCTGAGAGTAATATAAAATCGTATGTAACCCAGCCATAAAAAGTTCGCCAGCCTTTCAAGGCTGGCGGGATGACCCGCGGCTGATTCCGCGTTGTTAGTTTTTCAGCTTAGGTAACATAAAGCCGCGGAAGTAAGTCCCGAAACAAAGAAGGTACGAGGCTGAGAGTAATATAAAATCGTATGTAACCCAGCCATAAAAAGTTCGCCAGCCTTTCAAGGCTGGCGGGATGACCCGCGGCTGATTCCGCGTTGTTAGTTTTTCAGCTTAGGTAACATAAAGCCGCGGAAGTAAGTCCCGAAACAAAGAAGGTACGAGGCTGAGAGTAATATAAAATCGTATGTAACTCAGCCATAAAAAGTTCGCCAGCCTTTCAAGGCTGCAGAAATCCAAAGGACAGCGTCCTTTG
>JBJESJ010000146.1:0-4977 GCA_051882725.1 Oscillospiraceae bacterium | reverse complement strand
TCGGTCTTGATTACGTTTCCTGCTCACCCTTCCGTGTGCCTATCGCAAGACTTGCAGCAGCTCAGGCAGCTATCAAGGACAAGCAGTAATCTGTAATACGTTCTGATATAGTTTTATCATTCCGCCTTCATCGGTCTGTCCGATGAAGGCGGTTTTTTTATGATTTTTTCATTTCCGTGCCGTCAAAACTCGCTTCTGTGTAAAGTAATTTACTTGTCAGATATATACGGTTTAATTGTCCTGACAATGACACATTTACTGTGATATAATATAAGTATAGAGCAGAACGGCTTTATATAATTACTGAAAGGAAACAAATGCTATGGGTGAAATGAATGTTAAAGGCTACGCCGAAAAGAAGATCGAGTGCGATATCGTTGAGTATACGCTTTCCTTCCATGCGGAGGGAAGATCGTCCGCAGCTGCGCTGGGTGCGGTAAATGACGAGCTGGAACGGTTTATGACACTTATCGGGGAAAAGGGTATTCAGCCCGACCTGTTCCGTATTGAGGAAAATCATACAAAGAAAAGGTACTGCTCCGATAATGACCCTTTGAAATTTGAGGCGGTGCGCAAGGTATCACTGACTCTGCCGCTCGATCCCGCAGCTGTCAATGAGATGCTGCACTTTCTGTCGGAGAACGGCTTCAAGGCTGAATCGCAGGAAAGCTATATTTGCTCCACGCTGAACGAACAGCATAAAGAGCTGATGCAGCTTGCTGTCAGGGATTCTAAGGAGAAGGCTGAATTGCTGGCTCAGTCACTGGGTAAAAGTGTATTAAGTATGAAGTTACTGAGAACAAAATGTGAAACACCTGATGATCTTATATACGATGAAATTGAACTTGGAATTACTGCTAATATGCCACCCTGTGGCAGTGCACCTTTAAGTTCAGATGTTCTTAAAACTCCGGTGAGGACCGAATCCGAGGAAGTAGAAATAACCTGGCTCATTGAAGACTAAAAAAGGAGCGATCGTCATGGATAAACAAACCGCCTACGAAATGCTTGAATACATCGCACGGGACAAGACTGTCCCCGAAGAATACTCCGAGTACGCAGCCTCCTGCATAGGCACCGACGGGACTGTCTTCGATGAGCCAATGTCTATCGCCTGTGATATGACCGAGCTTCTGCCCTGCGGAGATATCCCCGAGCCGGTGTCGGATTTTGTGGTCTGCGTATACCTCGACGAGATAGAAAACGGAAACGCCGATGCTATGTGCGATCTCGGCGCTCTCTACTACAACGGCAGAGGCGTTGAGCAAAGCTACGAAAAAGCCGTGAAATACTACACTATGTCCGCAGAGCTTGGCTGCGAACAGGCGGCGGAAAATCTGGGCTACTGCTATTACTACGGCAGAAGCGTTGACATAGACTACAAAAAAGCCTACCACTATTTCATCAAGGGCGCTCTGAATGACCGTCCCGTTTCCCTCTACAAGATCGGCGATATGTACGCAAAGGGCTATTACGTCGACAAGGACGAACGGGAAGCCTTTTTGCTCTACAAGCGCTGCTATATGATAATTGATAGCTCCGACAGCTTCTGTGACTGCTCCGCCGATGTGTGCATAAGGCTGGCTGACGCGTTTTTCTGCGGCATGGGGACCGATGTGAATCATCATCTCGCTCTTAAGCTGGCACAGCGCGCCGAGCAGGATTTCTACGTAAAGCTGGCAAACGGCGATATATTCTCCCGCAGCGGTCTGAAACGCGCTCTTGATCTGCAGGAGGAAATTCGCGCGAAGATAAATGAATCACTTATGCAGTTCTCCTGAAAGTGCTTTTCTGCCTGCACGAATATCGCTTTTCTGTAAAGAAAACCACTTTCCGTAAAAGAAAATGTCGGATAAACACAGCATCGTATTTATCCGACATTTTTATTTTATCTCTGCGCTGATATCATAGACTTTTACGCCTACCTCATATTTTTCCGCAGTCTTCTCCGCAAGCTCTATCAGCTTTTTCCTGCTGTTATTTATTATCGACACCGCCATATCATTTTTGACGTTCTGTGGCAGAACGTCTATCATGCTGACAGGCAGATTTCCTGCGATATTCAGTATATCAGCCAGAAGCTTTTTGGTGCTGCTGTCCTCCGCTCCTTCGGCAAGCTTTTTCTTAAGCGTGGGCAGCAGCTTCGAAACAACGTCTCCGTAGTTAACATCGTCGATATCTATCTTTATTTCTATCATGGTATAACCTCCCTTATTTTGATAATATTATTATATTCCATATCGGACCAAATGTCAAACTCATTATATGCTTTTACTGTTCCACATGGAACATTTTTTTACAAGCGATTTTTCTGCCATTATTACAGAACACCTTCCGATAATTGTTCCACATGGAACAATTTTTGCCCCTAACATTAATAATAATATCATTGAATTTGCTGTGAAACTGTGGTATAATAATATAAAATAATATTTTCGGAGGAATCACAATGGTCGCACAAACACCCCCTATGGGCTGGAACAGCTGGGACTGCTACGGCGCGTCCGTCTGCGAGGATACAGTCCGCGCAAATGCAGAATATATGGCAAAAAATCTGAAGCAATTCGGCTGGGAGTATATCGTCGTGGATATACAGTGGTCGGAGCCTACCGCTCAGAATCACGAGTATCACCCCTTCACAGAACTGGAAATGGACGAGTACAGCAGACTTATCCCCGCTGTGAACCGCTTCCCCTCTGCAGCCGACGGCAAGGGCTTTGCTCCGCTGGGAGATCATATCCACTCTCTCGGACTGAAATTCGGGATACATATCATGAGGGGCATTCCACGTCAGGCTGTTCATCGCAACACGAAAATTCTCGGCACAGATAAGACTGCCCGTCAGATTGCCGATACAAACTCCACCTGCCGCTGGAATACCGATATGTACGGCATAAACTCCGAAGCGGAGGGTGCTGCCGAGTACTATAACAGCATATTCAGACTCTACGCTGAGTGGGGCGTGGATTACGTCAAGGTGGACGATATCGCCAATCACTACCCCCACGGGGAAATTGAGCTAATCCGAAAGGCAATAGATAACTGCGGACGGGAAATGGTGCTGTCACTATCACCCGGACCTGCTCCCCTTGAGGAAGCGGAGCATTTGAAGCAGCACGCCAACCTCTGGCGCATAACCGACGATTTCTGGGATAACTGGGATCAGCTGTACGATATGTTCTTCCGCGCGGAGAAATGGTGCACTCATGCGGGACCGGGACACTGGCCCGACGCGGATATGCTTCCCGTAGGAGCTATCCTTCAGGACTACAACAAGGACAATCGCACCAAATTCACAGAGGATGAGCAGATCACCATGCTAACTCTGTGGTGCATAATGCGCTCTCCTCTTATGATAGGCGGAGAACTCACCATGAACGACGATTTCACCGAAAAGCTGCTGACCGAGCCCGCCGTGCTGGAAATGCTCGCACAGTCACGCTCGGCGCATCAGCTCTATCGCCGCACAGAAAACGGCTGCGAGAGGATAGTCTGGAAGGCTCACCGCCGCGACGGAGGATATTATATCGCACTGTTCAACACCTCCGAGGAAAAGACAAATATCACCGTATCCCTTGCCGAAGCCGAGATAGATACTCCCGTTGTAAGCATAAGAGAACTCTGGTCGGGAGAACAGTCTGACAACGTTTCCGAAATTAGCGCAGAGGTAAATCCCCACGGTGCAAAGGTGTTTTTTGCAGACTGATCCTGCTCCGAAAAAGTACACAAATTGTATCGTCTTTTTTTCACAAAAATCTACATGAGATTTCATAAAAAACGCTTGCAATTAATAAAAAAAAAGAGTAAAATTGATATAATATAAGTATAAATAAATAGGTTTATAGGAGGAAAGATTTATGCTCGATACAAACTTTGACAACAAATTCGGAAAAGAGGGTCTTACATTCGACGATGTGCTTCTGATACCCGGAAAGTCGGACGTAACTCCCAATATGATCAATCTCAGAACAAGACTGGCGAAGGATATTTATCTTAATACTCCTATTATGACATCTGCAATGGATACCGTTACAGAGTCCAAAATGGCTATCGCTATCTCCCGCGAGGGCGGTATCGGTATTATCCACAAGAACATGTCCATTGAGCAGCAGTGTGACGAGGTCGATAAGGTCAAGCGCTCTGAAAACGGCGTTATCGTGAATCCTTTCTCCCTCACCGCAAACAAGACCGTCGCAGACGCAGACAAGCTCATGGGCAAGTACAAGATATCGGGCGTGCCTATCGTCGATGAAAAGGGCAAGCTGGTGGGTATCCTCACAAACCGCGACCTGCGCTTCCTCACCGATTACAGCACTCCTATCAGCGAGGTGATGACCAAGGATCACCTCATCACAGCTCCCGTGGGCACAGACCTTGAAGAGGCACAGAAAATACTTATGAAGCATAAGATCGAGAAGCTCCCTCTTATCGACGAGAGCGGTACTCTTAAGGGTCTTATCACCATCAAGGATATCGAAAAGGCTGTTCAGTACCCCAATTCCTCCAGAGACAGAAGCGGCAGACTTCTCTGCGGAGCTGCTATCGGCGTGACAGCAGACGTTCTCGACAGAGCAGGCGCTCTCCGCGACGCACAGGTCGATGTACTGGTGCTGGATTCCGCTCACGGTCACAGCGCAAACATTATGAAGTGCGTTGATATGATCAAAAATAAATATCCCGACGTTGCTCTTATCGCAGGAAATATCGCCACTGCAGAGGCTGCCGAGGACCTTATCAAGGCAGGCGCTGACTGCATCAAGGTCGGAATCGGACCCGGCTCTATCTGTACCACACGAGTTGTTGCAGGTATCGGCGTTCCTCAGATAACCGCTGTTTATGACGCTGCATGCGTTGCACAGAAATACGATATCCCCGTTATCGCAGACGGCGGAATCAAGTATTCCGGCGATATCGTTAAGGCTCTTGCAGCAGGCGCAAACGTTGTAATGCTGGGCTCCCTGCTCGCAGGCTGCGAGG
>JBJESJ010000145.1:0-5013 GCA_051882725.1 Oscillospiraceae bacterium | reverse complement strand
TTTTCTTGCAAGATGGCAGCCTTTTTTCTTGGGGACTTTTTTTACAGCCCCTTATATTTATCTATCGGGATATTATTCGCACTTTACAAAAACAGGAGTATATTCCAGCGGTGCATCTGCGGTCATCCATACTCCGCCGCTGATGATATCGCCGCCCGAAAGAGCCTGCCATCTGCCCTCGGGAAGATATACTCTGCGGCTGCGCTGACCGTATTCCATGACAGGCGCCACAAGATAGCGGCTGCCCAGCATATACTGGTCGGAAAGAGTCCATGCGGTCTCGTCCTCGGGGAACTCATAGAACATGGTGCGCATAAGGGGCGCGCCTGTTTTGCTTGATTCCTCAATGAGTTCGTGGATATAGGGGATGAGCTTTTCGCGGACTCCGAGCTGGCTGCGCATGATTTCATAGGCTTCGTCGCCGTAGCTCCAGAGCTCGTTGGGCTGACCTGTTTTGAGATATCCGCCGCCGAAATCACGGTCGTCGAGGGGAGGGATATCGTAGGGACCGCGGTCTCCGTGCATGCGCAGGAAGGGCGTGAACACTGCGAATTCATACCAGCGCAGCAGCAGCTCGCGGAATTCGGGATCGGCAACGTCGTCAGTCATAAAGCCGCCGATGTCCGTTGTCCAGAGGGGGATACCTGCAAGACCCATGTTAAGTCCTGCGGAAAGCTGGTCGCGGAAAGCCTCAAAGGTGCTGGGAACATCTCCCGACCATACCAGCGTGCCGTACTTCTGAGAGCCTGCCCATGCGCTTCTGATAAGGCTTACAAAGCCGCTCCTGCCCTGTGCGGACATTCCGTCATAGAAAGCCTTTGCGTAATATTTTGGATACTCATTGCCCACCTTCAGCGCGGGACCGCTGTAGAAGCGGAAGTTCTCATAATCATATACGGCATAATCGGGCTCTGCGTTGTCCAGCCAGAAATAGTCGATGCCGAGGTCTGCGTAGTTCTTTTTGCAGATGTTCCAGAGGAAATCGCGTGCTTCGGGGTTGAACATGTCAATGGTGAGACAGTCGCCCTGATAGTCGTAGGTCTGAGCCGCACCGCGCTCTGTGCGTTCGAGGAGACCCAGATCGCTGAGCGCATAGAAATTCTCGCACTTCTTGTCCACGCTGGGCCACACCGATACCATGACCTTTATGCCCATAGAGTGGAGTTCGTCGGTCATTGCCTTCACATCGGGCCAGTATTTTTCGTCAAAGCGCCATGAGCCCTGATAAGGCCAGTGGAAAAAGTCGATAACGATAGCGCTGAGCTGTATCCCAAGCTCGTGATATTTTCTTGCAACGGTCAGTACCTCGTCCTGAGTGCGGTATCTGAGCTTGCACTGCCACAGTCCGAGAAGCTCCTCGGAGATAACGGGCGTTCTGCCTGTCTGTTCGGTGTAATTTTCGATGATCTCCGCAGGAGTATCTCCGACGGTTATCCAGTAGTCCATCTCCTCGCAGTCGCGGGAATGCCACTCGGTCATGTTCTTGCCGAAGGTGACCTGTCCCACCGAAGGGCTGTTCCAGAAAAATCCGTAGCCCAGTGAGGATACCGCAAAGGGGATAGTGATCTGAGAATTTCTCTGTGCAAGCTCCAGCGTGCAGCCCTTAAGGTCGAGATAAGGCTGCTGATACTGACCCATTCCGAAAAGCTTTTCTCCGTCGCTGCTCTCAAAGCGGACGGTCAGCTTCCAGTCGTTTCCCGCAAGACCTTTCATCTCTCTGCCGATGATTTTCAGGCAGCGGCTCTCCCTGCTGATAGTTCCGCCGTAGCTGCGGTAGTATTCGCGGAGGATAAGCCTGTCCTTGCGGTAAAAGCTCATAACTCCCGCAAAGTTCACCTCTGCGCGGATATCTCCGTTGATAATTTCCGCTTTTCCGTCCGAGATGCTTATTTTGGCAGTGCCTGCGGTCTCGGTGAGCGCATGGAGCTCGCCGGTAAAGCCGGGATTCTGCGTTGCGCGGACGCGGAGCGAATTTTTGCCCCAAGGTTCGATCATCAGCGTTTCGCAGCCGTTTTTCGCGATAAGCTTTTCGTTGTCCTGAATAAATCTCATAAAAAAACTCCTCTCTCATAATGAATAGATATTGACATTTCTGCCGTTGTTAATTATAATAATAACAGCAATACCGAGAAAATTCTATCAATATACTGGCTGAAATTATAACGATAGTGTCAAAAGGAGTATTGATCATATGGAAACAGCACATCAGCCCGCAGCGGGGATAAGCGCTCTCCGTGAGCTGACGCCGCATGGAACGCCCAATTTCCCCATGCAGGTCTATATTAATCATTTCATGTGGTGCCCCGAGCATCTGATAGGCTGGCACTGGCACCCCGAGCTGGAGCTGTCGGTGGTGCTGTCGGGCGAGATCGAGATATCCACCAATAATACGACCTGCAGGCTGAGCGCAGGCGAAGGGGTATTCATCAACACCAATGCAATGCACAGACAGACAGCACTTTTTGTCGGCGGAGAATATCCTGTTCTGGCGACCATATGCTTTCTGCCCGAATTCATCGGAGACTGCGGCGGGGAGCTTATCTACCGGAAATACGTGCTGCCCATAATCGGAGATAAATCGCTGAGGTGCATGAAGCTGTCCCCCGAAAATGAGTGGCAGCGGTCTATCATCGAAACGGTGAAAAAAGTCTGTGAGATATCGGAAAAGCAGTGCTTCGGATATGAACTCAGGAGCCGCGACCTTATCGGCGAGCTGTGGTGCAGTCTGGCGGAAAATATCAGAGAGGCTCCGACCGCTCCCATCGACCGCAGGACTATCACCAACGAAAAGCGGCTGAAAATAATGCTGTCCTATATTTACTCCGCCTACCAGAGCGATATCTCCGTGGAGGACATCGCCCGTTCCGCAAATATCAGCAAGAGCGAGTGTTTTCGGTGTTTTCGGTCGATGATAGGGAAGAAGCCCGTGGCATTTCTGAATGAATATCGTCTGAAAAGGGCGCTGGAGCTGCTGACTACCACCGATATGCAGATCACCGAGATATGTCTTGCCTGCGGCTTCGGGCATATAAGCTATTTCGGAAAGCTGTTCCGAGAGACCTACGGAATGAGCCCGAGAGAGTACAGAAACCGCGGAGAATAGACAGATAAAGTTGAAAGCTGCGAAAATATATGATATAATAAGAGAAAAACGGAGCAGATAATATGAAAATTGCAGTATGCGAGGACGAGAAGGTCTTTGCCGATATACTCGCAGAGAGGATATCAGGTCATTTCGGCATACAGGATGAACATCCCGAGATAATTACATATTCCGACGGTGCGCCTCTTGTCCGTGATATTGAGGGCGGCGTTAGCTTTGATATCATTTTTCTGGATATCCGTCTTGAGGGAAGCGACGGAGTTGACGCTGCCGCTGAGCTTCGACGCACCGACCGAAGTGTCCCGATAGTTTTTGTCACGAGCATGGAGGACCGCGCTCCCGACGGATATGCCGTTTCGGCGTTTGATTTCATAGTAAAATCAACGCTGGACGAAAAGCTGGATAAGGTCCTTGACCGTTTCACGGCTGAAAGGCAGAATAACAGGCTCACGGTCGAGGATATCGGCGGAAGGGTCACAGTGCTTTCTTACGGCGATATCCTCTGGGCAGAGTCGGACAGGAGAAATTCCGTGATACATACAGCAGACAGCGATATCAGCCTGCCGATGTCTATCGGCGAGCTTGCCGCCCTGCTGCCCGATGATATGTTCATAGAGACCTACAGAGCGATATATGTGCAGACGGCGCAGATAAAGCGCATTGACAAGGACGTTCTGGAAATGTCCGACGGGAAGGTCCTCCCTTTGGGAAGGCGCAGGAGAAACGCCGTTCTCGCCGCAGTCATGAACACAGTCAGGAGACGATAAAATGAACAAAGCAAAGTATTATATCGGCTGTCCGCTGATAATGCTGTTCTTTCTGATATTGAACGGAGCGGTATTCTATCTGTCCGAATGTACGGGGGAATATATCAGAACAAGCGACGCAAACGGCATAGAGCATATCGAAAAAAGAAGCGTTATCGCCGCTTCGGACAGGATACTTTCGGAGGGCTGTACCGCAGAGGAGCTGCTTGCCGAATGTGAGCGCCTCTATGCATACAGGACGGCGCTTTTGTATCTCGGCAATAATTCTTCCGCGTCTCTTGAAGCACTGCGGTTTTCCTCGGGACAGGGCGCCGAGGAATGGGCAAAGGAGACCTCCGGGATGTACTCCATGACTTACAGCGAGGCGGAGACCCGCACAGAACAGCTCAGATACTGTATCGGACGGCTGGAGTATGTCTCGGATTATCCCCGATATGTAAGCGGCGTGCTGGAAAACAGCAGAAAGCTTTCGGAAATATCCCTTGTCGGCACGGACAGCTATGCGGGCAGAAATATCATCAGGACGGGTCAGGATTTCTACGGACTGGACAGGATAAGCATATCGCCCGAAAGCGATATCGGAGTTATAACGCTCTTTGCGGATACCGTAACGGATATCTCGGCAGCAGCTGCGGCATTGCTCACGGCTCTGCTTTTCGGAGCCGCTCTGAAGGAGTACGGCGGCTATTTCCGAAGCGGACGGCTGATGGCGGGCGGACTTGTCACACTGCTCGCAGGGACGGCGCTTATGTATATTTCCAATGCAATAATGATAGAACGCTCTGTGGGACTGGGCAGCCTGTCCCGTTCGGTGCAGTCTGTACAGACCTTTGTATCCTGCAGCAGGATAATGAACGTCGGCACCCTTATCGCACTCAGGATACTTTTCAAGCTGATTATATGTGCTGCGGTATATTTTCTCGCAGCGGGGCTGATCGCTTCAAAAAGAAGGCTTGCTTATTCGGCGGCGGCAGCGGTGTTTATCATCGCGGAGGCGGTGCTGTATATCTGCGGAAGCGGAGTCAGCGTTTTCGGCGCGTTCTCTGCTGAACGTATCATAGCGGTTTACGGGAATATCAATATCTTCGGAAATGCAGTTGACCGCATAGCGGTGTTTGTTCCCACTGTGCTGATAATGCTTGC
>JBJESJ010000144.1:0-5025 GCA_051882725.1 Oscillospiraceae bacterium | reverse complement strand
GTTACCGCCGAAGAGCTGATGAAGGGGGTGAGCTGATATGAGAATGTCCCTTGACATGTGCGCAAGGCGTGCAGCCGAACTACATTTGAGCTACGGGCAGTATATGGCAAGCCCGCAGCATAGAGAAGATATGTATCGCTATGGTACAATGGCTGAGCCATTTGCCAAGCCGCCGAAAAAGCGCAATTATCCGAAGATCGCGCTGCTTAGCGTCACAGATATGCAGGAGCTCCTCCCCGTTCTGCGCTTTAAGGCGCGCATCAACGGAGTGGATTTTGAGGATAAGGACATAAACAGGATGACGAGGACAGAACTAAAAGCCCAGATCAATGAGATTTGGAGAAAGATATAATAGAAGGGAGCCTGACAATGACCGACACCGAATTTTTATCCCGTCTGCCGGAAGGAACAAGAAAGCCCACAGACAAGGAATTTGAGGATATTACCTTTGTCTATGACTATCATCCGTGCATTGATCCGGTCAAGGGCAAGGATCAGATCGCCATGCTGTACAGTACATTTGGCATGAGGATCATCTACGATATGTATGAAACAGCGACAGCTGTCTGCGTCATCGAAAGCGAGCGCAGAGAATGCCGTGAAAAACTAAGGAAACTGGACAGCGAGTATGAAAAACTCGCCTACCGAAAGTAAAGGAGAGAACAAAGATGCCAATCACATCAATATGCTGCATAGCAGCAGTAGCATTTACCTCCGGGATACTGTTTATACTTACCCGGGAGCTCATCGACATCAGCAAGGAGATCAGACGTCTGGATCAAGAGGACAAGCTTTACGCCGAGTACGAAGAAGAGGAAGACATCACCGATGAAAGCTGCCCCGCAGAAGTCAAACCGTAAGGAATAGAAAAAGGGCTTGAACGGAAAGCCGTATCAAGCCCAAGAAAATATACTACATGGTCATTGTATCACAGAATGACCGCAAAGTCAAGGAGAATAGAACATGAAATATAAGAAATTTGATTGTGAAGAGTGCACGAGATACAATCTGCTGATCGGCGAGATTGATGATATGATCAATACGATTGGCAGGGAGATTGACAAAATATCGATCGACAACGATGATTTTGTATGCAGCAGATGCATAGATACAGCAAGAACTCTTTACCGCCTGATGCACAGGTATGCACGTGAAGAGGACGCTCAAAGCATTCTGGAACGCTTTGAACGAAGAACCGGTATCAATCTCGCAGAATAGCCGAAACGGAGCTTATGCTCCGTCCGCAGGGAATGACCGCCCTGCGCCGATGATGGCAGGTCTGAAAAGAGGTGATAAGCTATGACTATCACGGAATTCCACTGCGAAATGCTGATTTGCGCCTTACAAGCAGGAAAAATCCTCGCCGAGGTAACCTACAGCGAGGATATCCAGCCAGAGCAGAAAAGAAAAAATGTAGCGACCATTATTTCTCTGATGCTTGAAACCGAGAGCTTTCTTAAGGAAGTTTCGGAAAATCTGACTAATAAATAGTGTAACACAAGGCAAGTACTTTTTCAAGATTTTAAGAAAAAATCAGCAAATTATACAAAAGAAAGGGGGACGGATATGGAGTATCTTACAGTCAAGGAATATGCCGAACTTAAAGGCTGCTCCGAACGGTATGTTAAAAAGATTGCTCAGGACGGCAAACTTTCCGCAGAGAAGACCATCAACGACAAAGGGAGACCGAAGTATTTGATTCCCCTTTCGGCATTATCTCCAGAGCTTCGGCAGAGCTACTATTTAAAGGTCAAGGGCGAGAGCACGGCAATACTTCCCGCGAAGCCTGCGACTGTGACAGTCAGCACAGCGAAAAAACGTGCGCCGAGAGAATTCGGAAGTTTTAACGAGACCGAGCGTGCACAGATCACTCTCTGGTCCGAGATAATCAAGGAGTGGCGCATCCGCCGAGAAGAGTACGACAGCAAGGCAACAGGCGATATGGTATATGTGGAAGAGGTCAAGCGGCTGCGGAAGAACGAGCTGGCAGTGCTGAATATCAAGGTCAGCAGAGATATCTTATACCGAAAGTATAGATATTACAAGGCAGGAGACCTTGAAGGGCTGACCGAGTGCAGAGGCGGACACAACAGGGACTACAACAGCATTCCCGATGTGCTTGAAAAGGTGTTTAACGATCTTTACCTGTGCGACAGGGAGCTGCCGATCTCCGACTGCTATCGCCTCATGAGGGAGTGGGCACTGGAAAATCGCCCCGATCTCCTTGCGGCTCTGCCGTCGGAAAGAACCTTCCGCCGGGAAGCAGACAAGCTCCCCGAAGCTGTGGTCAAGTTTTTTAGGAAAGGCGAAAAGGCGTGCCGCGATGAATGCCTGCCCTACATTATCCGCCTGTATGACGATATTGAGGCTAATGATGTCTGGGTGGCAGATAACCACACCTTCGATTTTATGACAAAGACCGAGGATGGCGAACGGCTGCACAGAATGTACATCACGGGCATACTGGACGCCAAGACGGGCGCACTTGTGGGCTGGAACATCACGGAAAATCCCTGCTCACAGTCTACGGTGCTTGCTCTGCGGCACGCTATCATGCGCTGCGGAGTGCCTAAGATACTTTACGTGGACAACGGTACCGAGTTCTTGACCCACGACATCGGCGGAAAGGGACACCGAAGCCGCAAATCGCAGGCGGATATAGTCAATCCTCCTACGATCCTCGACAGGCTGGGCATAAAAATGGTGAATGCTCTCGTCTGCAACGGACGTGCAAAGCCTATAGAACGAATGTTCTTGACATTGAAAAATACCATATCCCGCTGCATAGCAACTTTTACGGGCGGAAATGTTGTAGAACGTCCGGAGTCGCTTAAGTGGCAACTGAAACACGGCTTTATTCCGTGGGATATGCAGCTCCGTGAACAGCTGGACACTTTACTTGACGGCTACAACGGAAGCCCATACGGCGGCTGTGAGCCGCAGTTCAAAGGAATGTCGAGGGCTGAGGCGTGGTGCAAATCCATCCGCCGCAGGACCCTGACCCGGTGCGATGAAAGCACGCTGAATCTCCTGCTGATGAGGAACACACGGTATCAGACAGTGAAGGAAAACGGCGTATACATCACTATCAGCGGCGAGAAGCTATACTACAACTGCGGAATTGATAACTGGAAATATGTCGGACAGGAAGTTTATGTGCGATACGATCCTGCTGACTTGGAGACCGTAAAGGTCTATGACCGCTCGGACAAATACATATCCGACTGGACGCTTGACAAATCCGTATTTGTGGACTACATCACCGTAAACGGTGAGGACATTGCCGACAGGCAGCGGCTGATCGCGCGGCAGATCAGAGCTATCAAGGGATATGGCAAGGAGCTGACGGGCGATATGCAGATAGATGCACTTGCCTTGGCAGTCATGGAGGCACACCGAAAGATCGGAGACGTTAACTTCGATGCTCCGGAAATAGAGAGCATGACCGCTCCCGAGCTTACTGACAGCAGGAAAGCAGTGGGCGCAGAAGAAATCGACATGAAGCTTATGGCGGAACGTGCCGCTAAGCGGCTTCGGGGAAAAATTGAATTTGATTGATGAAAGGATGAAATATATGGAACAGGAACGCATTGACAGGGCTCTGGAGAAGGTCGAGGAACTGAAAAAGAGCCGAGGCATATCGCAGGAAGCTGCGGGAAAGCTGATAGGAATATCAGGCTCCGCGCTGTCGCAGATCAAGAGCGGAAAATATGCCGCAGATGTTGGCAGCGTAATCAAGAAGATTGAAAACTACTTCCTGCTGAAAGAGGATTTCGGCGAGACCTATCAGGAAGTAGAGTATGCCGAGACCTTCATATCCTCAAAGGTGTACGATACTATCAGACTTTGCCATATAAAGGGCGGTCTTGCGATATTCAGCGGCGACGCCGGTATCGGAAAGACGAAGGCGGCTAAGAAATACGCTGCGGACAATCCCACGAACAGCATTTACATAGCATTAAACCCCTGTTTAACGTCCATGAAAAGCATTTTAAAGATGCTTTGCACCAAGCTCGGAGCCCATCCCGAAAGACAGCTGGACGATATGTGGTTGTCGATACGGGAGAAGCTCTCGGACGGAATGGTGATAATCTTTGACGAGGCGCAGCACTTGCCGTATAAGCCCATCGAAATGCTCCGCTCCTTCGCGGACGCATTTTCGGACGAAGGGCAGACCCTCGGCATAGTTTTCATAGGCAATCCTGAGACGGTCAGACGTCTGGGAGCGAAGCAGAAAGCCGAGTTCGCTCAGATTGCAAACAGGACAAAGCAGAAGCTGGTATACGGCACAAAGCAGATACAGCGCCATGACATTGAACTGCTATTCCCGATACTCAGGCAGAAAGAAATGGCTGCTGAAACGGATTTTTTGTGGAGGGTGGCGCAGTCTGAGCAGGGGCTCAGAGGTGCAGTCAATTTATTTGGCAATGCCTATGACAACGGTAATTACACATTTAAAGGGCTTGTCGCCATGGCTAGGCACATGGAGCTTGACCTTTCCGGGATAGACATTTCCGAGATAAAAGCGGAGATGAAAAAGGGAGCCTGACCGCTCCCGCCCTAATGCGGCTCCGAAGTATCGGAACGGTGACCAGCCCGTGTAAACGCAGAGTCGGGATATTAATACAAATATGGAGGTATTTATTATGGCAAAAGCTAAGACCAAGAAGATCAATCATACGGAAATGCTGGAGAAGATCCGTGAATACAAGTCGCTCAACAGCTCAAAAGCAGCTATTGAAAAAGAACTTGAACAGTGCAAGAATTACATCATAGATGTGATGACCACACATAACCTTGAAGAATACGAAGTCGATGCGTTCAAGGTTACGTACAGAGGCTCTGAGAGAACAAGCGTAGACAGTGATAGGTTGAAGACCGAAAGACCGGATGTTTATGAGAAATATTCGAAAACATCAATCGTCAAGCGTCTTAATGTTACATAAGAAATTATACGGGGGCGGCAATGGTCATCATGCCGCCCTTTGAAGGAGTGATATGATGAGCAGTCTGAAAGGAATATGG
>JBJESJ010000143.1:0-22824 GCA_051882725.1 Oscillospiraceae bacterium | reverse complement strand
CAGCTCGTAACAGAGGATATCAGAAACGGCAACGGACGTGCTATCAAGTCCAAGCTCTGGTCTCCCAACCGCGTTGATAAGATCGACGCTCCCGTAAACGCTATCTTCTGGATCATGAAGGATCCTACCATTCCTCCCGTTATCAAGCTCAAGGGCGCTTCCCTCGCTTCCGTAATGGGCGCTACACTGGCTACAAAGACCTCCACCGCAGAGCGCGTTAAGGCAGGCACCGATATGAATGCTCTTCGTATCGTTCCCTATGCTAACCCCTTCAGAACTTATCCTCTCGCTAATGACTACGAGAAGTTCAAGAAGCTTGTTGAGGAGAAGAACGTTGCATGCTACGTTATCAACACAGGCGACTTCATGGGCAAGAAGGTAAAGCCCGCAGATACTCTCGGAATCCTTGAGGCTATCGTTGAGAAGAAGGCTGAGTTCAAGAAGTGGGGTCCCTTCGAGGATATCGAGATCATGGACTGGAACGACTTCAATGTAGACCTCAGCGACAAGGACTATGCAGCTGCTCTTAAGAACGCAATGCAGAGCCGTCTTGAGAACGTTGAGAAGTTCGCTTCGGAAAAGGGCGGCTATGATAAGCTCCCCGACGACGCTGTTGAGGCTATCAAGAAGGTAGTTGACGAGGCTAATACTCTGTAATTTGTAATATTGACATTATCATACCCGAGGTCATTTCGGCTTCGGGTATACTTTTTCCTTTTGGTTTGTAAAGTTTTTATTAAAAAACGATGAATTGCATAGCTGCGCGGTTTGCGGCAGCATTCGTCTCCTTTTGGTATCCTTTGTGTGGTATAATAATAAAATGTATAACAGCAGAAATGTTCTCTTGAACGGCGTCGGCGGTCTGTCGACAGTAAAAAATCCGAGGGAAATGTCCTTCCCCGGAGTCTGAGGTGACGATCATGGCAAGAATTTGGGAATTCTTTGAAAATCTGGGGGAGTTCGTATATGTGACGGATATGGACACCTATGAGCTGGTATATATGAATAAAAAGGCACTGAAACAGTTCGGCTTCGTTTCCGCGGAAGAACTAAAGGGGAAAAAGTGTTACGAGGTCATTCAGAAATGCAGCTCGCCCTGCGCCATATGCAATAATCAGCAGCTTTCTTCCGGGTATTTCAAGGAATGGCAGTTTTTCAATCCTGTGGTAAAAAAGCAGTTTCTCATCAAGGATACCATGGTGGAGGAGGACTCCCACAGGTACCGCATCGAATTAGCCGTCGATATCTCAGCTCAGGAACAGCAGATGAGCATTATCCGCGGCTATCACAGTATCGAATCTATGGTGAACGAGGGCATACGTCTTGCTCTGCAGGCTTCTGACCCCGATAAGGCTCTGGAAATAATACTGGAATATCTGGGAAGAGCCTTAAAGGGCGAAAGGACCTACATATTTGAAAAGAATGAACGGGGCAGCGACGACAATACCTACGAATGGACCGCTAAGGGAGTTACTCCCGAGATAGACAATCTGCAGGAGCTTCCTCCCGAGGTCTGCGCAAACTGGTACAGCAGCTTCAGCGAGAATAAAAATATCGTCATAAACGATCTGGAGGAGATACGCGAGACCGACCCTTTGCAGTACGAAAATCTGAAACGGCAGGATATCCACTCTATCGCGGTAGCACCCCTTTACGACGAGAAACGGATAATCGGCTTTTACGGCGTGGATAATCCTCCCCAGCAGCGGCTGGAGTATGCGGCGAATATGCTGCAGATAATGGGACATTTCATCGTATCTACGCTGAAAAGACGTGACCTCCTTAAGGAACTGCGGAGAATGAGCTACTCCGACCAGCTGACAAGGCTCGGCAACAGGCATGCAATGGAGGAATACATATCAAATATCCGCTGCGAGGAGAGCGTGGGCGTGGTGTACTGCGATATCACGGGGCTCAAGCAGGTGAACGACTCGCAGGGACATCATGCGGGAGACGATCTTATCAGTCGGGCGGCGGAAAGCCTGAAGGAGACCTTCGGCGAGTTCGGACTGTTCCGCATAGGCGGCGACGAGCTTCTGGCGCTCTGCCTGCAGATAGACGAAAATACTCTGCAGGAACGGACGGACCGCCTGAAAGAAGCTATGGTGAGAAACTCCGTGAATATGGCGGTGGGCTCGGTATGGATAAAGGACGGAGCCGATAAGTGCATGGATAAGCTGCTGTCGGGGGCTGAAAAGCTCATGTATGAGGATAAGTCGCGGTACTACAGGACCTCGGGGCTGGACAGAAGACGGTAGTTTATTGACGATGGATGATCGTCAGCTGTTGAACGCTTGCTTTTGGGTATGAAATATTATACTGCTCTTTTGTCTGTAATGCACAAAGAATACGGAAACCTCTTGAAAATATTATGAAGATATGCTATAATGACAGTACCAAATATTTATCAGGAGGTATTTCCATGGAACTTTTAAAGGATAAGGTCGCTCTCGTTACGGGCGGCACAAGAGGGATCGGCTATTCTATCGTAAAGACATACCTTGATAACGGCGCAAAGGTCGTACTCTGCGGCTCTAAGCAGGAGACTGCCGATAAGGCCGTTGAAAAGCTCAAGGCGGAGAATCCCGCTTACGAGGTCGAGGGCATCGCTCCCGATCTGACAAGCTACGAGTCCGTTGAGAAGGCTGTCAAGTATGTTGCGGACAAGTACGGCAGACTGGATATCATCGCTAATAATGCGGGTATTTCTTCCAATGTCAAGCTGTACGACTATGACCCCGCCGATTTTGACAAGCTCATGCTCATCAATGTAAACTCCTGCTTCTATACCACAAAAGCAGCTGCTCCCATTATGAAGGCACAGGGCGGCGGAGTTATCATCAACACCTCCTCCATGGTATCGATCTACGGGCAGCCTGCAGGCGTTGCTTATCCCACATCGAAATTTGCCGTAAACGGTATGACGAAGTCCCTCGCAAGAGAGCTCGCAAAGGATAATATCAGAGTTAATGCAGTAGCTCCCGGAGTTACCAACACCGACATGGTAGTAAATCTCCCCGAACAGACAAGAAATTACATCTGCTCCACGATCCCCATGGGAAGAATGGGCGAGCCGCAGGATATCGCAAATGCGTTCCTGTACTTGGCAAGCGACCTCGGCTCCTATGTAACGGGCGAGATACTCTCCGTTGACGGCTGCGCAAGAGCCTGACCCTGCGGATGCTATTAGTGAATAGTGAAGAGTGATCAGTTATCGGTCACTGCTATAAAGAAAAAGGACGGCTGCTTTTACAGTCGTCCTTTTCCTTTGAAAAGAGAGAAAATAATATGATGAAATTGGGGGATGGCTTGTTTGGTGCACATTTGATAGTAAACACTGATATATGCTGTCACGCTTGATGACAGCTTATAACTGATAACTATCCGCTGATGACCATTAATTATCAACTACATCGGGAGCTTCGTTAATTTCGGTGAGGGTGACGGTGACTTCCTCATTGCCGTCCTGGCGGGCGAGGGTGAGGGTGATGGTGTCGCCGACCTCCTTGCCGTCCTTAGCGGCTGTCAGATCGTCCATATTCTCAACGGTCTTGCCGTCTGCGGCGATGATGATATCGCCCTCGGAAAGTCCTGCTTCCGCAGCGCCCGAGCCTTCGGCTACCGACAGTACCATAACGCCGCTGTCAACGGGGAGCTTATAGTATCTTATCAGCGCGGAGGTCAGGTTGGAGCCTGTGATGCCCAGCTGAGGCGTGTGATTTGATACGTAGCCCTGATTCATAAGGTCGTTGATAAGGGGCATTGCGTCGGTTATGGGAATGGCAAAGCCCAGACCCTCAACGGAGGAGCTTGCCAGCTTTGAAGAGGTTATGCCCACTACCTGACCGTATTCGTTGATAAGGGGACCGCCCGAGTTTCCGGGATTGATCGCCGCATCGGTCTGAATAAGGGTCATGGAAGCGCTTCCGCCCGAGGTAAGCTCAACAGAAAGCTCGCGGTTAAGTCCCGAGATTATGCCCTCGGAGGTGGAAAGTCCCAGTCCCATAGGATAGCCGATAGCAACTGCCTTGCTGCCCATGGTGAGCTCGTCGGAGTTGCCGAACTCCGCAGCGCTGAGATTTTCCGCATCTATTTTAAGCACAGCCAGATCGGAATCCGCGTCTGCACCGATGATCTCGGCGGTATATTCGGTCTCGTTTTCGTCGTTGGAAAGGTAGATAGTTACGGTATTTGCGTTCTTGGTAACGGTCTGATAGGTGCCGCCCGAGTAGCCGTTTCCGCCGCCGAAGAAGAAGTCATAGGGATTGAAGTAATAACCGTTGGAATAGCCGCTGCTGCCGCTGTTTTTGCCGCTGCCCTGAACATATTCCTGAGTATCGGTCTGGACAACGTGAGCATTGGTGATGATATATCCGTCGCTGCTCATGATAATTCCCGTACCTGTGCTGGAGCCGTTGTCAAACTCGGCATGAACGCTTACTACCGAGGGCGATACCTTTTCAACTATCTGCTCGGTGGTAAGAGTGCTGCCGCTGCCGGAGGAGGTGTTCAGCAGGGAGCTTACAGGCGTGCTGGCTGATTTATTGTCGGAGGAGGCAGGCGAAGCGGGCGCAGCTTCCGATTTGTCGGAGGACGCGTCTGCGGAAACGGAAATGCTGTCGTCGGACATCAGCCTGTTCTGGAGATAAGCTCCGCCGAAGCCTGAAGCGCCGCCCAGTACCACAACGGCAAGCACCATAGCGATGTTCTTCTTGACGCTGCCTTTCTTTTCCTTGGTCTCGGGAGCCTTTTCCTCGATATAGTTATAATTGTTTTCGTACATACAGATCCTTCCTTTCAATGTATGGAAATGTTTGTATAGATCCTGTGTTTGCTGTCTTTTCTGTTTACAAGTATATAATAACCTGCCCGTGTGTATTTCTCGTGAAATGCTATTGAAAATGCCATTAAAAAAAAGTGATTTTATCATAATTCTGCATATCTCTCCGCAGGCGGAGCTTTTTCGGAGAGGATCTGCATAAAATACCTCAGGAATATATATCCAATTGTGGAAAAATTGACCAAATTTGTCGCTTTTGCACAAATTGTCCGCTTACTTTAATTTTGTTCATGTAAACTTTATAAAATATGGGGTAAATCGCTATACAATTATGAAAAAAATATTGTATAATATAAGTAATAGAAAATGGGATATAACTATACAAAAATAGTACAAATCGGTAATAGAACAAAATAGAATAAATGCGCGCATGACAATGACGTCACGCGCAGGAAAAGGAGTGTTGACCGTGCGTAAAAAGATATATATAAGTCTCGGAGGATATATTTCCGACAGCAAAAAAACCGCTGTATGCCACACGGTGAACAATACGTTTTCTATTGTGGAGCTTCCTTCCGAAAGAGTCGTTTATACGGGCGAGCTTTCTCCGCTGCTGACCGACCCCGATTCGGGAGACCAGATAAAAATAGCTGATTTTACAGAGCTTGACGCAGAGGGCGAATACTGCCTGAAATGCGGCTACAGGCGCTCCGAAAGCTTCGTTATCGCAGATAAGCCCTACGCTCATCTGAAGGAGGAGCTGCTGATGGGTATCCGCCTTAACCGCTGCGGATGCGACCTTTCAACGCTGCATATCCCCGAAGACTGCAAAGTTTTTGCCCACGACAGATGTCATACCGAGTTCACCCCCATGTACTACGGCGGACAGCAGCTGGATGTTTCGGGCGGCTGGCATGAGGGCGGCAGCTACGGAAAATTTGTGACCGTAACGGCTTCTGCCTGCGCTTCGCTGATGTACAGCTATCTCCTGTACCCCAAAAGCTTTGAAGCGGACGGGGATGGGCTGCCCGATATCCTTGGCGAATGCCGCTGGGGACTGGAATGGCTGCTGAAAATGCAGGGCGCAGACGGAAAGGTGTACCATAAAATAGACGGGGCGGAGGCTTTTCTTAACCCGCAGTCTCCGATGGAGGATACCACCGAATATTACATATTCCCCGAATCTGCGGACGCGGCGATGATGTTCACCGCTGTGACCGCGCTCGGCGCAAGAGTTTTTGCGGATATCGACCGCCATTTCTCAAGACTGCTGAGCCGCGCCGCTTCAAACAGCTGGCTCTGGATAGTCAATACCCCTACATATGAATCGTGGAAGCTTCCTACGGGCGCTTCTGCCGACGGTGTGGGTGATATGTCCTACGAGTCTCGGAGTGACTGCTATATGTGGATGCTGAGCGAAATGTATGCGCTGACCGGGGACGAAAGCTTCTCCAAGCGCTTCGAGGAGATGCTGTTCTTTAACGATACAACGAGCTTTACCCTCGGAAATACAGGCGGATTTGCGGCGCTGTCCTATCTGACGGGCTGCTGCGAATGTAATCCCGGAGTGGAATTTTATCTGAAAAAGAAATTCGGCGACCGTGCCGACAAGATAATCATCGCTTCGTCGTCGGGCTACGGTTCGTCGCTGATAAGCAGCACACTGGGCGAACGATATAACTCCATTTCCAATATGGAGATACTTTCCGACTGCATTATCTGCCAGACTGCATACATGCTGTTCGGACTGGAACGGTACAGAAGTGCCGCTGCTATGCTTATGCAGTATATCCTCGGAAAAAATCCCTCGGGGATATCATACATAACGGGTATGGGGGAACAGTCGCCGATGCGGCCTGCTCATGCCCTTTCGGTGTCAACACTGGCGAAGCCTGTGCCGGGCATGGTGGTGTGCGGACCTAACAGAGAGCGCTGCGACGATTTTTCAAAATGGAGACTTAGCGGGAAAACTCCCCCCGCAAAATGCTATATCGACAATGAATGCAGCTTTTCCACAAATGCGCCGTCGGTGGCGTTTACTGCCTCGGCTGTGCTTGCAGCGGCGTTCTTTGACTGCTCGGGGCTGTCGTCGGATAATATCTCGCTGAAAAACTGATATATGAAAGGAACCTTGCTATGAATATCTCAAAATATGCGGCAATTTTAACTGCTGCGGCTCTGTCCTCGGCAATGCTTTCGGGCTGCGGGGCTTCGGAGGATACTTCTTCGGACGCGCCTGCCGATACCGCTGCGGAGCAGACTGCTGCCGAGACTGTACAGACTCACGGACTGCTTACCACGGCGGCTCTTCCCACCGAGCCCGTGGATCTCAGCGCAGGACTTACCGAAGCAATGTATGAACGTGCGCTTCTCAACGAGGGCGACCTGACCCGCCTTGCTGCGGCAATGAAAAAGGCTGAAAACGGCGAGCCCGTTACCGTGGGAGTTATCGGAGGCTCTATCACACAGGGAACTGCGGCTTCAAACAATGCGCTCTGTTATGCTTCGCTGTTCTTTCAGTGGTGGCAGGAGAAATTCCCCGAGTGTCAGATAAACACCGTAAACGCAGGTATCGGCGGCACTAATTCATATCTCGGCGTGAACCGTGTGGACGAGCAGCTGCTGTCTGCGGATCCCGATGTGGTAATTGTCGAATTTTCCGTAAACGATACCGACAAGGTCATGAATAAGTATTCCTATGACAGCCTTGTTCGGAAGATACTTTCCTATAAGACAAATCCTGCGGTGATACTGCTTTTCACCACACAGGAGGACGGCACCTCGCTGCAGGACGTACATAAGGAGATAGGTGCGGCATACGATCTGCCGATGCTCAGCTACCGTGAGGTGGTATATCCCGAGGTAGCTGCGGGAACACTTGCGTGGTCGGATATCTCTCCCGACAATATCCACCCCAACGACGAGGGACACAGCCTTATCGGACAGCTGCTCTCACGCTATCTGGACAGCGTTTACGACAAAAAGGATACTATTGCCGAAGAACCCTCCGCCTTTGATATGGCAGGCTATACCTCGGATTATTACAAGAACGCGAAAATGTATTTCCCATCCACTCTGGAAGCGGAGCTTGAAGGCTTCGAGGTGGGCACGAATACGGTATATCCCGATAAATTCCCCGAAAACTGGGTATCCGCAGGGGGCGGCACTATGACCTTCACCGCGGATTTTCAGACCATGGGACTGTTCTATCTCTGCACCACCGACGGCAAGGGCGGACAGTTTGACGTCTATGTTGACGGCGAGAGACGGGGCAGCATAAACTCCGACTTCTCGGGCGGCTGGGGGAATTACGGCGCTACCGACGCTATATTCACATCAAGCTCCGCCGAGACCCACACCGTTGAGATAAAGGCTATAGAGGGCAGCGAGGATAAGACTATGACTATTCTCGGAGTAATGCTAAGCTAAAGCAGTTAACAGTTAATAGTTTGCAGTTAATAAGTAAAACGCTCCATAAATGGCTGAAAAAATCACCATTTATGGGGCGTTTTTTAATTTTAAACTATTAACTGATAACTGTCAGCTGTTAACTGTTTGACTCGCCGTTTCTGGCGAAGTATCTGCGGCGGGTCAGGGCGGCGGCTCTCATGAGCAGCTCGTTCAGGAGATAGGATGCAATTATGGCAATAATTGCTGCATTTCTGATGCCGTCGGAGGAAAGTCCGATGATATTGAACATTCCAATAAGCGCAAAGGACACTCCAAATGCCGCAAGCAGAATTATTATGATAACGGACAGCTTATTGTGACTTGACGATCCGGATGCCATGTATATATTTAATGCCGATATCGTACAGAACAGCAATATTATGATCCCCGACTTTCCCGAACTCCGGGTGAGAAACAGTGAAACTATCGTAAGCGCCGAGTATATCCCGATGATGATGCGGTATATGCTCATATAGCACGCCGCGATCTGCCGCCTTGTCAGCGGCATTACACAGAGGGTATCGTATATCCCCGAGCTGCCGTTCCGAAGCTCCCTTGACTGTGCATTTTCCTTTATGCTGCCCTTTGCGGAGGGAGCGGCTCCGTGCAGGGGAGCGGACATTATCAGATATGACAGCGCATATCCGAGAAACATTAAGGAACAGCCGAGTACGGCTCCGTTTTCCACAGTGAAGGAGCATATCACCATTAAATAGGACAGGCATAGAAAAATTATCATAGCAGTTTTTGAGCCCTCGGGCATCATAGTCCATGCGATCTTAAAATATTCCTTTGTTTTCATATTATCACTCTTTCAGTTTACACGTTCAGCTCGCCGTTACGTGCGTAGAATTTGCCGGGGGAGAGATGGGTCGCCCGCATTATCAGCTCATGGAGGACATTCACTCCGATTATGAACAGCACAGCCGCATAGTCCGGAACAGATACTGCAAGGCTGAAGCTGTCTGTTATGTTCAGCATATATATGAGGACCATGGCTATGTATAACAGCATGGTCAGCGCATCAATGGGCTTTTCAAGCTTGGTCATGTATACTGCTGTGGATAATGTGTTTATCATGAAGATAAGCGAAAATGACAGGATAGTCAGAAAGGGGAGCCATGAATGCTCCGTGATAAGCAGCGCAGCTATGCATATCAGCGATGCAAACCATGTATAGCCCCGCAGAAAGCTCATGTAGAATGACACTATCTGCCGATGGGTCAGGGGCATTACGCAGAGCATATCGTAGATAGTAGTGCTTCCGCCCTGCAGCTCTCTTGCCTGTGCAGCGGAGGATAAGCTCTTTTTGACAGAGGGCGACGCTCCCTGCATAGGCACTGCTATTTTCAGAAACAGCAAAGCATATGGAAATAATATCGTGCCTATGGAAAAAGGACCTGCACTTCCGAAAAATGCGGAAATAGTCATTATCAGCGGCGTCAGTATACTCATGAAGATGATGTATATCCGGGTGAATTTCGGCAGTAACATGAACGTCATTTTGTAGTATTCTTTTGTTTTCATATTATCACTCTTTCTGACTGTGTTTCAGCTGTTGGTTATTATATCACCGTTATAGGCGGTATTTTCGGAATCGGCTATGCCCTTGCGGTGAGCAGCCACCGACAGAAGCAGTCCGAGAAGAGTAAATCCAATGACTGCAAGTCCGCCCGATATGCTGGTGTGCATAGTCTGTGTTTCGGTCAGGCAGTTTGCTATCACAGGTACCATAACTATCAGCGGAGAAAAGCCCGAGGTTATGACGCCGATATTGTGAAGATGCGGGCTGTCAAAGGCATAGAATGCCGAAACTCCCGCCATTTGCAGAGCTCTGAAAAACGCTGCGGCAACAGCTCCCCAGACGGGGAAATCCACGCCGAAGAATATCAGTCTGACAGCCGCTCCCATGCAGCCCAGAGTGTATATAACAAGCAGTGCCAGTCTTTCGGAAAAGACAGCCTTCATCATAAGCTGACGGGTGGAGGGCAGCAGTCCCGCAAGATTGTTTCTGCGTGCAGTGCTGACCATGAGGATCCCTCTCTGCTTATCGGTGTCGTTTGGCATAAGGGGATAGTACGACACGATCATCATATCGCATATCCATATAAACATCGCCGCAAGCATTATCCAGATAGGGTGAATAAATGCTGCAGCAGAGCTTATCAGCACTAATACCGTGCAGAGCAGATAGACTTTTCCTCTGTGGATATTTTTAGTGAATTTCTTGTATGATGTTACGTTCATAATTCTTATCTCCATTCAATAATTATCAATTGTCGGTCATCAGTTTTTCCCCGTTGTAGGCGGTATTTTCGGCTTTTCTTACAGCCTTTCGGTGGGACTGAACAGACGCTGCAAATGTGATCGCCGCAATGATTATCATAGCGACACCTGCGCCTGTGTTTGTGTGCATAGGCTCATATCTGCTGAATATCTCCAGACCTCCTATAAAAAAGCACATAGTTATCGCGGGGAAGCCGCCGTCCAGAATATTATATCCCGCAAATTTTCCGTCAAGGAATGCATAGCTTTCGGAGATGCCGATTATCTGTATAGCAAGGGGGATTATCGCCATGATATAAAATCCCGCGTCAAAATCAATGCCGAAGAATATCATTCTTATGCCTGCCGCAAGACTGCTGACCGCGAATATTATCAGCAGTGGGAGCCGCTCGGAAAATACTGCCCGCATTATAAGCTGTCTGGAGCAGGGAAGCTGTGCCATAAGTGCCCGCTTTTTCAGACGATTATCTGCTATCATGGAAGCCTTCTGCTTTTCGGGGTCATAGTCGGGCTCTATGGGGTAGTAGTTTTTCAGATAGATGTCGAAGAGCCACATGAAACAGCCCTCCGCCAGCATCCATATGGGCTTATATGCCGCCATCACCCCGCAGACCGCAGTCAATACAAAGCATATCATATGCCATGTGCGGTTGAAAAGCTTTTTTGTGAATTTTTGGTATTGGGATTCGTTCATGGTCATTGTTCCTTTCTGCTTCCGCATTGCGATTTCGGGCTTCATAGTAATTTTTATTATCATCGGGGCTATTGTATGTTTTCATCGGAAGATCACATCTTCCGACGCGGTGCGAGAGGGACACCTCCGGGGGAAAGACAAGCGGCGCTATTGTTTCTCTCATCGAAACGGTTATTTCACATGGTGCGCCGCTTTTCTCTCCCCTTACGTTTTCCCTCTCGCGCTCACCCTTCCCTCGCCCTCTCTCTTTTGCGCGCTCTTGAATGCCATCGGTTACGTCGTGTTCCGCTTACATACGATTGGGCGGCGGCAGCCGTCGGCCGCCTTTTGTTCGTGTTTCCGGTTCCACAGTCGATGCTATTGTGAGATTTCCGGGACGGCTCGCCCACTGCGTTCACTATTGACTTGGGACGCTTTAACTATAAGCTGTTAACTGTTAGCTGTTAACTATTCATTAATTTCACCTGCGGTTTTCTCTGTTCTGCAGTATGGTATGCACCAGCAGATCCTCATAGTTGGGAGTGCGGACTGCCGCATTCCTGAAATGAGGGATATCACTTCGCAGCGCAAGGGCTTCATATGTATTCTCCATGATCTTCGCGCCGATAATTCCCTTTTTCGGCATGTCGCTCACATCGCCCGAGATGACCGCATATTTGTCCTGTGCCTCATCGGCGGAGAGTATCTCGGTTATTGTGCCGTCTATCATCATGGCGATGTAGTCGGCTATCTTGTCGAGGTCGCCTGTGATGTGGGTGGAGAACAGCACCGAATGTTCACCGTCTGAGACGAAATCACGGAGAATGTCCAGTATCTCAATTCTCGCGGCGGGGTCAAGTCCTGCGGTAGGCTCGTCGAGAATGAGCAGCTTCGGGTCATGCGCCAGTGCCAGCGCAAGCATGACCTTAGTTTTCATGCCCTTTGAGAGGGTATTGCATTTTTTCTTTGTATCTACCTGCCACATTTTCATGTACTTGTCGAAAATATCGCTGTGCCATGTGCTGAATGCCATTGCAAAGGCAGCGGCAGTCTTTTCCACGGTGGTGTTGAAGAAGAGATAGTCCTCGTCGGAGACGTAGCCTGTCAGCTCCTTGAACTTAGCCTCGTCCTTAACGGTGTCGAGATCTCCGAAAGCGGTGATCTTTCCGCCGTTCCTGCCGTAGATGTTCATTATTATCTTTATCAGCGAGGTCTTGCCTGCGCCGTTCTCGCCGATAAGTCCCATAACAGCGCCGCAGGGTATGTCAAGGTCCACGTCATGCAGAGTAAATGATGTGCCTGCAAAGGTCTTCTTAATGCCTTTGATCTCAAGAATGTTTTTCATAATATAAATCTCCTTTGTTGAGTATTGATTTTTTTCGTAATTCCGCGGGATGATACGAACATATTCGCAGGACTAACAACGCGGAATCAGACCGTCGGGTCGCCCGACCAGACCGTCGGGTCGCCCGACAGATTATTTATTTCGTTGTAAAGCTCGCCCTTCGAGAAGCCCTCGTCGAGGAGCCTTTGGGCATACTCCGCAAATTCTTCCAGCTTTTTCTGTCGGAATTTCCGGCTGAGTGCCTGCGCGTCGGGAGCGTTGATGAACGTTCCCTTTCCCGGAGATGTGAATATCAGTCCTTCCTGTTCAAGGTCGGAATATGCCCGCTTTGTGGTTATGGCGCTGACGTGCAGCTCCGCAGCAAGCTGTCTTACGCTGGGGAGCATAGTCTTGTCAGGTATCTCACCGCTCAGCACAGCCTCTCTGATGTAGGATTTTATCTGTTCATACATGGGCTTGTCGCTTGCGGCGTTAAGAACAATTTTCAGAATAGTAATCACCTCGCATGTCGTGTGTATTAACTGTGTATATCATGTTATACACAGTATATCACACCCATAATGTTTTGTCAATAGGTTTCCGAAAAAAATTTTTTACAGCATTGACTTGTGTTTTTTTAAGAGTTATAATTGTTTTGGAAGATATTTTCCGAAAAATGCATATAATAATCATATATCATAAAAGGAGCCGAAAATTATGGACTTTTACAGTGAAGCGAAGGGTTTGAAGGATGAACTGACCGAGAACCGCAGATATTTCCACAAGACCGCCGAGGTTGGACTGGATATGCCCATTGCGCAGGAGTATGTCATAACAAAGCTGACCGAGTACGGTCTGGAGCCGAAAAAATGCGGACACGGCGTAACTGCGCTGCTGGGACAGGGCACGCCTGTGCTGCTGCTCCGTGCGGATATGGACGCTCTGCCCATGGAGGAGCTGAGCGGCGAGAGCTTTGCCTGCACAAGCGGACATGCTCATGCATGCGGACATGATTTCCATGCGGCTATGCTGCTTTCCGCGGCTAAGCTTTTAAAGCAGTCGGAATCCCAGCTCAAGGGGACGGTAAAGTTCATGTTCCAGCCCGCGGAGGAGACCTTTGAGGGCAGTCATGATATGATAGAAAACGGAATACTTGGATCGCCCCATGTGGACGCGGCGCTGGCATTTCATGTGGCGCCCGGAAAGATGCTGCCGGGACTTTTCATGTACAATGCAGGCGGAGTTATGATGAACTCGGTGGACGGCTTCCGTATCAGGATCATGGGCAAGGGCGGTCACGGAGCTTATCCGAATCTGTCCGTTGACCCGCTGAATATCGCTGTGCAGATATATATCGCACTGGAAGAACTGATAGCCCGTGAAGCGAACCCCGAAAAGACCTGTGTGCTGACGGTGGGACAGCTCCACGGAGGAAATGCGGCGAATATTATCCCCGACAGCGCGTTTCTGGAGGGGACTCTCCGCACCAACGACAAGGCTGAACGTGAAAAGCTGGTGCGGCGCATTTCCGAGACTGCAAAGGGCATAGCCGCGGTCTACGGCGGCAGCGCTGAAATAACGGCTCTGTCTGACGTTCCGCCCCTTATCTGCGACAAGACATTCACCGAGGAAATGGCAGGCTTTATGAACGAGCTCGGCATTGCAAAGCCTTATCCCGATATGAAGGCAAACGCTTCGGAGGATTTCGCCGTTATCGCAGAAGCGGTGCCCTCGGCGTTCATGTACCTTTCCGCAGGCTTTACGGACGAGCGGGGCGACTATTCCGCCCACAATCCCAAGGTGCGCTTCAACGAGGACGTGCTGCCCATAGGCGCGGCAGGACTTGCCCACTGTGCGGTGCGCTGGCTTGAAGAGCACAGCAGATAATACCGATCCGATAAAAGTGTAAACAAAAAATCTGCAGGCAGATCGCGTGCAAAGCTGTTTGGTGTGCTTTGTGCGGGGCTGCCTTATACTAATTCCCGATTATAAAGTGGACAAAAAATCAAGCAAAATCTTGCGTTTATGGATCTTGTGCAGATTTTTTGTCTACACTTTAATGAGGGATTAGTATTATAAACAGGCACAAAAAAAGCATGCTGTATTGAGTTACAGCATGCTTTTTAATTAACAATGAATTACTGCGAGTCGTCCTCGTCGTCGAGGTAGGCGAAGTTGCGGCGGTATCTTTCCCTGCCTATCCAGTCGCTGACAGCGCCTGCGCCGTGAACGATGAAGTATATTCCCACAACAAGCCCCGCCATATCGGAGAATACCCGTCCTGCGTTGGAGAACACCCATATCCCCGCGATCAGCAGCAATACTGCCACAACTATTCTCGGAGCGAACCAGCCCTCCTCGTTGCGGCGGCTGTTGAAAGCGGATACCAGCGATTCCACAGCGTTGAATATCATCACGATACCGATGATTATGAACATTAACTTGCCGAGACTGTTGAGTATCTTCGTGTTTAGGAACAGAAAGCCTATGACTATCAGTATCAGCGAGTCAACGGACATAAGATGTGCGTCCGAGCCTGTGATATTGCTCATTTTTATCCGCACCACGATGGACACGATGCCGCAGATGATGGCGCATATTCCGATAAGCTTTGACAGCGTGCCTATAACGCCGTGACCGTTGAACAGTGCCACAACGCCCACGATGACCATGGCAAGCCCTGAGAGCAGCCATAATATCCGCAGTATGCTGTCAAGCAGCTTCTTTTGATTTGTTTTCATACAAACTCTTCCTTTCACATAAATTTTATTGAAACGCCGAAGGCAAAACATCGGCGTTTTACGACTTATCCGATAAATATCTGGGTCCAGCTGTTGGTGGCGGGGTCATAGCCTATGCCCGTTTCGGTGTACTTTTCGCTGAGAAGATTCGCCTTATGGGGAGGAGAAGCCATCCACCCATTTACCACCGCTTCGGCGGAGGTATAGCCGTAGGCGATGTTTTCCCCTGCGCAGCTGTAGGTGATGTTATTGTCGCTGAGAACGGTAAAGCAGGACCTGCCGTCGGGACGGGTATGAGAATATACCCGTGCACATTCGTCGGCGCGGATCTGGGCAGCCGCAGCAAGGTCATCGTTCAGAGCAAGGGGCGCTGCGCCGCATTTTTCCCGTTCTGCGTTGATAAGCTCCAGCACCTCATTTTTTACGGCTTCGGGGTCCTTTTTAACGCCGCTTATCCCAATGGTTATGGTGCCCACGGTTATGGTATGCATCTCGTCCGAGGAAGTATCCTCCGCAGACTGCGTCTTAGCGGGAGCGGGCTCCTCGGAGACGCTGACGGTTATGGACTTTGCCTTTTTCTTGTCGTTCCTGTCGTATACCTTAATGACAGCCGTGCCCTCGGAGACGCCCTTCACCGTAACTCTGACGGTGCTGTTCTTGTATGACAGGGCGGTTATCTTAGCGACGGACTTATCGGAGGACACTGCGCCGATTTTGCTTACATCGGACATTTTCAGCGTAAATATCTTGGTTTTGCCGAGGGTCACACTGTACACGCCCGAATCAATATCGGACAATATCAGACTGCCGTACTGAATAACAGGCTCCGAGCCGCCCATGCAGGTGACTCCCGCCGCGGAACAGCCGATGACCGCCGAAAAGAGCACCGCAGTTATCCTGCTGAGATATTTCATGGCTTTTACCTCCATTATCATGATCGGGCCGCTTTACGCCAGCTTTTTAGTCACTGTGGATGAAAAGTCTCCGTATATCTTTCTGCCGTTAATGGTCTTGTAGGCGCAGACAATGTAAGAATATCTGCCCGAAGACAATCCCTTGATGATGTAGCCTGTTTTTGATGTATCTGCTATTTTCTGCGCCTTTTTGGTGGCGGTATCGTACTTATATACGGTATAGCCGTCAGCGCCGCTGACCTTATCCCATGTGAGCGTTATTTTATATTTTCCGTCCGATTTGGAGGCAACTCCGCGGAAGCTTTCGGGAGCGCCCAGCCCCTCGGAAATGCTGACCGAGAACGCTGTCTCCTTAACGGAATCGTAATTCAGACGGGAAGCCGCAGTTTCGTAAATAAGCTTGCCGTTTTTTACGGCAAGACCGTATATAGCGTCGGAGCCTGTCAGCTTCAGTCTTTTTTCCGCTGCGGCGGTCTTTTCGGAGATATCGTAGCTGTAGATAGTATCTGCGCTGCTGAACCAGAGCTTTCCCTCGGCGTATTCCAGCCGTGAGAAGCAGTAGTAGTAATTCTCGCCCGATTCCGACTTCCAGTTCCTGCCGATAGTGTACAGCTTCTGGTATACGTTTTTGGACCAGCTGTACCTGTTCAGGGTGCCGTTGTAGTTATCCACGTAATACCACACGTTGTCGGATACGGGGATTATCTGTGCTTCGGAAAGGAGCCAGAACATCTTGTCGTAGGCTGTGCTGTCCGCGGGAAAGCCGTATTCCCAGCCGTAATGGGGGAGGGCTGAGCTTTGGATAGCGTCGTCGCTCAGCAGGAACAGATCGTGTGAAACTGCGCCCTCAAAATCGGGGAGCAGATCGTCCCAAGTGGTATCCACATGATACCAGCTGCCGTCTATCTCCGCCATGTTCCAGCAGTGCCCCATTTCGGTGCTCAGCACGCAGATGCAGTTGATCCCCACTCTGTTCATCAGATATTTGTACGCCATTGAGTATGCCACGCACAAGCCGTTTTTATTCACTAAGACCTCGTAAGCGGAGCGGTTCTCGTTGTCGAGGTTGTACTCGGACATGACCGCTATCCTGTCGTGGATATACAGTGCCTTCTGCACATCCGACCAGCTGTCGTTCATTCCCACGAGGATATCGTCTGCGGCGCGTTCCATTTCCTCCCGTCTGCGGGGGATAGAGGAACGGGTGTAGTAGTAGCCGGGAGTGACCGAGGTCAGGTAGCCTGTGCTTCTGCTTGACCTGTAATAAAGATGAGTATCTATATAAAATATGTCGGGACGGCTTATGAGGATATCGGTGAGTATCTCCTTATACTCGTCGATAGTGAGGTCATAGCCTGTGAGGTCGATCTCCTCAGCGGCATTGTAAAGCTGATCGGCGATATATTCCTCCGCTTCGGCATATTTTTCGCTGCTGCTGTAATAGTAGGAATATACCTCGTCAGCTTCTGCGGAGATATCCGCCGCGGGAAGTGCAAAAAATGCGATCACTGCCGCCGTGACAAAGGATAATATTTTTCGGTATGATATCATTAAGGTACCTCGCTGTAAGTAATTTTTTCCGCCTTAAAAAAGGGGATAGCCGAAAAAACACACAAAAGCCTGTTTATGCAGGCTTTGCGGTGTTCTTATTGTTCTGAGCCGCTGTTGTTTTCGGGGATACTTTCCCTTACCTCGTTCAGCATCTCTTCCGTGAGCATTTTTTCGGGGCTTAGCAGCATGATTATCTTATCGTCAAGCTTTGCCACTCCCGACAGATATTCGGCATTATTGGCGGATATTTTCGGGACGGGGCGTATTTCGGAGGACGGTATACAGATAACGCTTTCCACCGTATCCACGATAAAGCCCACTATCATGTCCCTGCATTTTATGGTGATAATGCAGGTGCGGCTGCCGTATTCGAGCTCCTCCATATGGAAGCGCAGGCGGGTATCTATTATCGGTATGATAGTTCCTCTGACGTTGACGATACCCTTTGCATAATCGGGAAATTCGGGAACGGGGACTATCTTCGGCACCGAGATTATCTCCTGCACGCCGGCGATAGGGAATGCATAATACTCTCCGTTTATGAGAAATATCATATATCCGTTTTCGACGTTTTCTTCGTCGGGTAATGTGTTTTTCGGTTCTGTACTCATACTGTGCGCCTCCGTTTACAGATTTTTCAGAATAGCTCCGCCGATGGAGCTTAAGGGCTGCTGTTCGCAGACTCCGCCCAGCTTGAACGCTTCCATGGGCATGCCGTAGACCACGCAGGACTTTTCGTCCTGACCGATAGTATACGCGCCCCTGTCCCGCATGAGCTTCATTCCGCAGGCTCCGTCCGAGCCCATTCCCGTAAGAATGACTCCCAGTGAGTCTGCACCTGCAGCTGCCGCCACGCTCTCAAAGAGAACGTCCACTGACGGGCAGTGTCCAGAGACTTTTTCTCCCGCAGCGCATTTTACGTAATATCCGTCTGCCTTTTTGGCAAGGCGCATATGCTTGTCGCCCGCCGCCACAAGGCACAGACCGTTATGGAGATCGTCTCCGTCAACAGCCTCGCGGACCTCGAATTTACAGCTTTTATTGAGCCGCTGCGCGTACATCTGAGTGAACACGGGGGGCATATGCTGAACTATAACGATAGGCGGGATATCCTCGGGAAGTCCCTTGAGGACCTCTTCGATGGCGTCTGTTCCGCCTGTGGAAGCTCCTATGGCTATTATATGATGCTTTCTTTCCGCCTTTGACTTTACAGTGGGAGAAAATCCCGCCGCTACAGGAACAGTTCCCGCGGCTCTGATGAGCTTTCGGGTGAGTTCCGCGAAAAATGCGGAGGTATTCTCGCCGTCCTTAGGCTTAGGGAGAAAATCCGCCCCGCCCGCTCCGATGACATCGGCGGCAGTGACCTTAGCCGAGGACACCACCACGCAGGGTATGGGGTACTGAGGGATAAGCCGCTTTAAGAAGCTGAGTCCGTTCATTCGCGGCATTTCCACATCGAGAGTGAGCACATCGGGGGAAAGCTTCAGTATCTTATCCCGTGCGTCATAGGGATTTTCGGCTGTTCCCACGACCTCAAAGCCCGCCGCCGTAAGACCCTTTTTGAGAAAGCTGCAGAAAAATTCCGAATCGTCCGTTATCAGGACCCTTATTGGTCTTGCTTTAGTCATAAAAAGTCTACCTTACTTTTTCAAGCTTGCGGTAGATTGCAGGCTTGACATATTTGTACCGTGTGTCCTTGGATACGTTTTCGGCGTGACCGATAAAGAGGTATCCTCCGTCCTTGGTGCAGTCGTAAAAGCGTTCGATAAGCTGATTTTTCGTATCGTTTTCAAAGTATATCATCACGTTGCGGCAGATTATCAGATCGAAGGGCTTTTTATACTTTATGGGATCCATAAGATTGAATTTCTTATAGACTATCTCATTTCTTATCCTGTCCTTGACCTGATATGAATCGTCGTCCACCCTGTTGAAATACTTTCTGCGCCACTCATCGGGAAGATCGCTTAAAGCCTCCTCGGAGTAAACGCCAAGCTTAGCCTTTTTGAGAGCGTCGGTGTCGAGGTCGGTAGCGAGGATCTTCAGATCCCAGCCCGTCCTGCGTTCGCCGAAGTAGTCGTCGATGACCATGGCTATCGTATAAGGCTCCTGTCCCGTAGAGGAAGCCGCGCACCAGATGCGTGCGTCCTTATCGGTGACGGTCTTTTCGATATAGGGGAGCACGGTGCTTCTGAGGAACTCAAAATGCTCGGGCTCCCGCATAAAAAACGTATGATTGGTGGTAAGCTTGTTAACGAGGGTGATAGTCTCGTTCCCCGATCTGTCGGAAAGCGCGTAATCTATGTAGGAGGTGAAGTTATCGAATCCCTTGTTCTGAACGATCGCGCTGAGTCTGCCCTCAATAAGCACCCTTTTCTTTTCGAGATTTATTCCGTAATTGGACTTCATGAAGTCCACAAGTCTGCGGAAATCTTCATCGGTAAGCGTAAGCATTTCGTTACTCCTCTTTGTTTATGCGTATATCAGATATCGGATATGAGCTTTTCACAGTTAAGAAGCTGTTTTATCTCGCCGTCCGATTCGATGATATTCTTTATATACTTATTGGCGTTGACCTTCTTGCAGTCGGGAGGAAGGCATATTTCCTCGGGCTTTACGATAGTGACCTCTCTTACGCGGTCAACGATTATGCCCACGAAATTGCCGTCGTCGAACTCCAGCACGATAATGCAGGTACGTTCGTCGTAGGGTATCTCTTCCTTGCCGAAGCGGCGTCTTACGCTGATTATCGGCACTATCTTACCTCTGAGGTTGATAACGCCCTTGATATAATCGGGCACCTTGGGCACCACGGTGATATCCTCGATGCTGATGATCTCATTGATGTACTTGATCTCGATACCGTACACGGTGTCGTCTATGCTGAAAAGCAAGGCTTCTCCGCCCTCGGTTGAAAAATCCTTTACATTTTCCTCATTCATGATATATGTTCCTTTCGGCAGATTTTTTCTTCGTGATTAAAAGTCGGAAATAATGTTTCCGATGTCAAGAATGATGGTGATGGAGCCGTCGCCCAAGATAGAGCAGCCTGCCATGCCGTTTTCCTTGACGTTGAAGTTATTGAGCATAGGCGAGAAGGGCTTTACAACGACCTGCTGTTCGCCGATGAGCTCGTCGGCAAGGAGGCATGCGCTCTTGCCCTCGGATTCGACCTCCACGAGGATGATGATGCCGTCGTTGATATCGGTGGAGGAGGGCTTAAGGTCGAACACGTCGTACAGTCTGATAAGGGGATAGCATTCGCCGCGTATCATTACCATTTCGCTGCCGTTGGTATCCCTTAAGAGCTGATTGGGCTTTATCTTGAAGGATTCCTTGATAACGCCTATGGGGATAGTGAAGATAGACTGTCCCACGGAGATCTCCATGCCGTCCACGATAGACAGCGAGAGAGGTATCTTAATGGTGAACTGAGTTCCCTCGCCCCACTTGGAGTCAACGGAAACGGTACCGCCTGTCTTTTCGATGTTCTTCTTAACAACGTCCATGCCCACGCCTCTGCCCGAATACTCGGTAACTTCCTCGTTGGTGGAGAAGCCGGGGAGCATTATCATATTGAATATTTCCTTGTCGGTATATTCGCTTCTGGGCTTGTTGAGCATGCCGTTTCTCTCCGCCTTGTCGAGGACCTTTTCGGGGTTGATGCCCTGACCGTCGTCGATAACGCAGATGATTACCTCGCCGGAGGAATTGTAAGCCGACAGAGTGATCTTGCCCTTAGCGGGCTTGCCCTTTGCGACTCTCTCCTCGGCGGTATCCTCGATGCCGTGGTCCATGGAGTTTCTCACCATGTGCATAAGAGGATCGTTGAGATTATCTATGATAGACTTATCGACCTCGGTCTCCTCGCCCTCGAATACGAGGTCCACGTCCTTATTGAGCTTTACCTTCATATCGCGGACGATCCTTGTCATCTTGTTGAATGCGCCCGACAGAGGCACCATCCTGATAGACATTACGGTCTCCTGAAGCTCGGAGTTGAGCTTGCGGAGCTGTCTTGCCGCCTTCTGGAAGTTGTCCAGCTTCAGACCCTTTACCTTAAGGTCGGGGCTGGAGGTGACCATTGCTTCGGTGATAACTATCTCTCCGACGATATCCAGCAGCTGATCCAGCTTGTTCAGATTTACGGAGATAAGGGACTGCTTTGCACCGCCCGTAACAGCGGGAGCAGTCTTTTTTGCGTCCTTTTGCTCGGCAGACTTGACAGCTGCGGGAGCAGCTTCCGCCTTGGGAGCAGCTGCTGCGGCTTCTGTCTTTGCGGGAGCCTTATCCTCGGCAGCGGGAGCCTCGCCGCCCCTGCGGACGAGCTTTGCGTCCTTAACGTTAGGGGTAGCCTTTATCATTTCAACGACAGCGGAGTCGTCCGCCGCCTTGAAGTATACGGAGAAGCCGTTTTGGATTATAGTCTGTGCGGTAGCGGGGTCGTTCTCGATATCCTCGGGAGAGAATGCGAGAAGCTCAACGCTTTCACGGATATTGTTGACAACCATAAGAGCGCGGAGATTTTCCATTTTGCAGTCCTCGACGAAGGTGACCTTTGCTTCGGACAGGGAAGAAAGAGGAACTTCCTTGGTACCGCTGTCTGCGGCGTCGGTGACCTCATAGGACTTGACGTTCAGCGAATTTCCGATGATATCGATGACTGCATCCTGAGTAACATCGGCAGCTGGACGGAAATGGATAACAAAGCCGTTGTCGATGATAGTCTTTGCGGATTCGCCGTTGTCCTCGATATCGGAGGGTTCGTATGTAAGAGCGGAGCATTCGCTCTTGATATTATTGATCACGAGGAGCGCACGGAGATTCTCCATTTTGCAGTCGTCCTCGAAGTATATCTTGACGGTAGTCATGCTGTCGCCCGAGTTGGAGATGACCTTGATGGTCTTTCCCTCAGGAGCCGCAGCCTGAACGGGAGCAGCCGCAGCGGAAGCCTGTGCGGGAGCGGCGCTTCCGCCCTCCTTAAGAGACTTTGCATAGGCTTCTATCTTGCTCATATGACCTGAAAAATCGGTAGGAGAGTATTCATCCTCCTGAATAAGCTCGATCTCGGTCTTAAGAAGATCGGAAGCGGTGAATACCAGATC
>JBJESJ010000142.1:0-5050 GCA_051882725.1 Oscillospiraceae bacterium | reverse complement strand
AATAATTATACCACATATTTTTCTTTTTTTCAAGTATCCGGCAAATATTTCATCACAGCTTCACAATTCTCCCTCACATCACATATAATGACAAAGGGAAACCATAAATTTATAACGAACTCTTTTCATCGAGGAGAATCATAAATGGCTGATGAATTTATAGTCGCAGGGGGAGATATGCGCTTTTCCGCCGCAGCGGAATATCTTGCCGCGCACGGAAAAAATACCAAGCTGTTATATCCCTGCCGTCATGTGAACATAGAAGCGTACATGGAAGCAGGGGGGATATCTCCTGCCGATCATCTGATACTGCCCGTCCCCGTCACAGGCGACGGAGTATACCTGAACGCTCCCGCCGCAGAGGCTCCGCCGAAATTAAGCGAGCTGTTCCGTCTTGTAAAGCCGGGCGGAACGGTCTACGGAGGAAAATTCCCCGGCGAGCTGCGGAGGAAATTCGCTGCAAGGAACATATATACCGAGGATTACATGGACCGTGAGGAGCTTTCCGTCATGAACGCTCTTGCCACCGCAGAGGGCGCCGTGATGACCGCTCTCCAGAAGCAGGATATCATGCTCCACAGGCAGAAGGTGCTCATCATAGGCATGGGGAGGATAGGCAAGGCGCTCATCGGGATATTAAAGGGCTTCGGCGCGGATATATACGCCGCCGCAAGACGCCCCGAACATCTTGCATGGGCGGATGTCATGGGCTGCCGTCCGGTGAAGCTGTACGACGCAGAAAGCGGCATGCTCTCCCGTGAGTTTTCCGCAGCGTCGGAAGTCTGCACTCTGATATTCAACACTGTTCCGTCGATGATTCTGACGGAAAGCGCTCTTGCTTCGGTCAGCAAAAAAACGCTGATAATCGATCTTGCATCAGCTCCGGGAGGAACAGACATCGCCGCTGCCGAGCGTCTCGGGATACAAGCGGTGAATCTGCTGGGAGTCCCGGGAAAGGCTTCTGCGGATTCTGCAGGCTGTCTCATCGCAGAAACAGTCATAACCATGATAGCCGAAAGGAGGAATTACAATGTCTGAACCCGATTTATCCATAAAAGCTCTCCGCGGCAAAAGGATAGGCTTTGCGCTGTGCGGCTCCTTCTGCACCTTTGAAAGAGCGTTCGCCGCAATGGAGCGGCTGCGGCTGATGGGAGCGGAGCTTACGCCGATAATGTCCTTTAACGCATACAGTCTGAACACCCGATTCGGCACTGCGGAGGAAATGCGCAGCCGTGCAGAAGGCATCTGCGGCAGAAAGGTCATCGCCACAATAGAGGGCGCAGAGCCTATAGGTCCGAAGAGAATGTTCGACCTGCTGATAGTTGCTCCCTGCACGGGGAACACCCTTGCAAAGCTCGCAAACGCAGTGACCGATACGCCCGTCACAATGGCGGTGAAGTCGCATCTGCGAAACGGCTCGCCGGTGCTGATAGCGATCTCCACAAACGACGCACTGTCGGCTTCCGCCGCAAATATAGGACTGCTCTTCAACCGCAGGAATTATTACTTTGTGCCCATCAGGCAGGATAATCCCGACTTAAAGCCCGCCTCTGCGGTAGCAGATTTCACCCTTATCCCAGAAGCAGCGGCATACGCTCTCGGCTCCCGCCAGCTCCAGCCCGTTGTGATGAGCAAATGATGCTTAGTACGCAGTGGTCAGACCATAGTCCATAGCAGTTTCTAATTGCTGACGGCTGCAAACTGCGCCGACTGTTCGGTTATTTGAACAGTCGGCGCAGTTTTCTTATATTATTGCACGATGTGCTTCTTGTCGGGATCATAGGGCACCCAGAGCCCTGTGCTGCTTCTGACCATGCCGTCCCTGCGGCGGTCTATCTCCTCCATGAGCTTTTCGTCCATTCTCCGCTCCGCATTATCGAACATATCCGATACCGCACTCATCTCCTCATCGGAGAGCAGGTCAGCTTTTATATGCTTTATCTTGGGCATTGTGTGTTACCTCCTTGTTTTTGGGCGAGTATTTAGTTTGAAGTCCTCAGGTTACTTTGCGGTACATAGCAAAAACTCAATTTCATTTCACATTACATAGTTATACTTTATCACAAATAACCGGGATTTTGCTGTACATAATATTACAGAAATATAAACAAAATATTAAAATCCCGGTCATGTATTGAAAATCCCCAAAAGCAGTGATATAATTATATTATTAATGACAAAAACAGTCACATAAAAACAACACACTAAATATAAATAACTATAAACCAAATACTTCAATCTAAGGACTATGGGCTAACCGCTAAGGACTTCATATCCAAAGGAGATCACACACTATGAGTTTTGTTTCACTAAAGGGAGTACATAAAAGCTACAAAATGGGAGAGGTGACTATCACCGCTTCCGACGGAGTGAGCTTTGATATCGAAAAGGGAGAATTTGCCCTTATTGTCGGAGCTTCGGGCGCGGGAAAAACTACCGTGCTCAACATGCTGGGCGGCATGGACAGATGCGACAGGGGCGAGATACTCGTGGACGGCGTCAACATCGCCGGCTACAACAAAAAGCAGATGACCGCTTACCGCCGCAGCGATATCGGCTTTGTGTTCCAGTTTTATAATCTGGTGCAGAATCTGACCGCGCTGGAAAACGTCGAGCTGGCTGCGCAGATATGCAAAAACAGCTCCGACCCGAAGGAGGTCCTCGACCATGTGGGACTGTCGGACAGGCTCGGCAACTTCCCCTCACAGCTTTCGGGCGGCGAACAGCAGAGAGTCGCCATCGCACGCGCACTGGTGAAAAATCCGAAGCTGCTGCTCTGCGACGAGCCTACGGGCGCTCTGGACTACAACACCGGAAAGACGATACTTTCCCTTCTCCATAAGACCTGCCGCGAGCAGAATATGACCGTTATCGTTATCACACACAATCAGGCGATAACTCCCATGGCGGACCGCATCATCACCATGAAAAACAGCAAGGTCTCCCGCATTGTCGTAAACAAAAAGCCCTCCACCGTGGAGTCTATCGAATGGTAACTTTTTTCAGATATCGAGGTAACGGATATACTTATGAAAAATAATCAGCTTAAAAATACTCTGCGCAGTCTCCACCGCACAAGAGGAAGATTTATTTCGATACTTGCCATTATCGCAATAGGCTGCGCCTTTTTTTCGGGGATAAAATCCTCCAGCGGATATATGATGGATTCCGCTTACAAATTCGTCAGCGGACATAATACCGCGGATTTTCGTCTCCGTTCCACTCTTGGATTCTCCGAGGACGACGTTAAGGCTCTTTCGGAAAGCCCCGATATTTCGGATATCTATGCGGGTTACTCCGCAGACCTTTTCATCACCCGCGACACCGAAAACCTCATCGTTTCGGCGTATTCCTACAGCGCGGACAGCGATATGAACATTCCCGAGGTCATCGAAGGACGCCTCCCCGAAAGTCCCGATGAATGTGTGGCGGATTATTCCCCCACGGGCTGCGAACCTTTTAAAATAGGCGAAAAGATAACCCTCTCCGCCGACTCGGATTCGGAAATTGAGGATATTCTTTCACAGACCGAATATACTATCGTCGGTCTGGTACATTCTCCGCTGTATATCTCCCATGACCGCGGCACCTCCACGATAGGAAACGGCTCCGTCAACGGATATATCCTTATCCCCGAGGAAAGCTTCGCATATGAGACCTATACCGACATTTACCTCTGCGAAAACAGCCTGTCGGGACTCAACTGCTTCCATGACGAGTATTCGGACAAGTCTGACATCGCCGCCGAAAGCCTTGAGGCTTTAGCCGAAGAAAGGACTGATATCCGCAGAGAAGAGGTCAGAAAGACCGCCGAAGAGGAAATAGCCGATGCCCGTAAAGAGCTTGAGGACGCCGAAAAGGAATATAATTCCGGCAAGGACGCCTACGACTCCGCCGTGAAACAGATTGAGACCGGCAGAAAAGAGCTTGAAGAAAAGCGCAGAGAGCTTGAAGACGCTCAGAAGCAGTACGACGACGGCGCTGCACAGCTTGAAAAGGCACAGGAAGATTTCCTCACCCTTCAGCAGACCTGCCTCGATATAGACGATATCCTCGAGGAATATCGGGCAAGCTATGTACAGACTCTCCCCGACGAGCTTGTCAATAAGCTCAAGGATATCCAGTCTGCCTACGACGCTTTCGGAATCGACGTGAATATGCGGGATATGCTGGCTATGTACATAATCACCGACCCCGCTCTCGACAGTGCGGGAAAAACCGAGATGCGCAGGCAGATATCCTCCGCTAACGAGCTTGTCAGAAGTCAGACGAGCCATATCGCTCTGGAGATACAGGAAACCTCCGAGCTCCTCAATGAAACACAGCTGCAGCTTTCCGACGGCAGAAAACAGCTTGAAGAGGGCGAAGCACAGCTGACAGATTCCGAAAAGCAGCTTGAAGACTCCAAAACCGAGCTTGAAGACGCAAGAGCTGAGCTTGACGACGGCTATGCAGAGCTTGAAAAATCCGAAGAAGAGCTCAACGACACTATCGAAAACGGAAAATGGTACGTTTTCTCCCGCGGCGAGGCGTTCAGCGCCTATTCTGAGTATGCCAACGACTGCGAACGTGTTGACAATGTGGCGCTCATATTCCCGCTGTTCTTTATACTGATAGGCGCTCTGGTCTGCGTATGCACCATGACGAGAATGGTCGAGGAACAGCGCACCGAGATAGGCACATTCAAGGCGCTGGGCTTTGAAAAGGGCAGCATCGCCATGCAGTATGTCATCTATGCGGCGGCGGCAAGCATCCTCGGAAGCGTTATCGGAGTGTGCGTTTCCCTGCCCATACTCCCCCGCATCATCTTCAATGCATATGTATCGCTGTACGATTTCCCCGATATCGAGACTCCCTTTAAATGGACCTATCTGGCAGGCTGCCTTGCGGTTTCCGTGATATGTACTTCTGTCTCTGCATACGCTGCCTGCAAAAGAGAGCTTTCCGCGGAGCCTGCGCAGCTTATGCGTCCCAGACCTCCCAAGAGCGGCAGAAGAGTATTCCTCGAAAGACTGCCCTTCATCTGGAGAAAGCTCAGCTTTACATTTAA
>JBJESJ010000141.1:0-22884 GCA_051882725.1 Oscillospiraceae bacterium | reverse complement strand
AGATGTGCGTTCAGGTCGTATTTTGTAATGTATTCATGACATATCATCTGCGCAAGGATGTTGGTATGTACGTCCGATACCTGCTTGCATACCACAATCTTCTGAATGACCTCCTTGGGCGCGCTGACAAAGCCCACACGCATGCCCGGAGCAAGTATCTTTGAAAAGCTGCCCGCATAGATGACCCGTCCTTCGGTGTCAAGACTCTTTATGCTCGGGATATTCTCTCCCGCAAAGCGGATATCGCCGTAGGGATTGTCCTCCAGTATCATCACATCGTACTTCTTTGCAAGCTCATAGATAGCTTTGCGCTTCTCATAGCTCGTGCAGAGTCCCGTGGGATTCTGGAAATTCGCTATCACATAGATAAGCTTCGCGGAAGGATTCTCTTTGAGAGCGGCTTCAAGCTTTTCGATGTTCATGCCGTCCTCCTCAAGCTCAATGCCTATCAGCTTGGAATTGTAGGACTTGAACGCATTCAGACAGCCCACAAAGCTGGGAGCTTCGCAGATAAGCGCATCTCCGGGATTCAGGAAGGTCTTGCAGGAAAGCTCGGAGGCCTGCTGTCCGCCCGATGTGATGATAAGGTCGTCGATATCGGGGTCAAAGCTGTTCTGTTCTGCAAGGCGCTTTTTCAGTGCTTCTCTGAGGGGCATATAGCCCTCGGTCACGCTGTACTGCAGTGCGGCAACAGGCTCCTCGGAGAGTATCCTCTGTGTTATCTCGCCTATCTCATTCGAGGGAAACGCCTCGGGCGCGGGATTTCCCGCTGCAAGGGATATTACTCCCGGAAGAGATGTGAATTTCAATATTTCTCTTATTGCGGAGGGCTTGAGCTCCGTTACCTTATCGGAAAATCTGTATTCCATTTTATTTATCCTCCTGTTGATCATCGTTTATTTTGTAGTGCTTCCGAAGCCGCCGTTTCTGACGCCCTCGGCGCTGTCGTCCACAGTTATGCCGTAGGGCAGGAAAATCCCCTGTGCAATGCCCTGACCGGCTTTGACCTCGCAGAGCTTATCCCCCTCGTTGGTTATCTTCAGCATGATATGACCCTCGTTGTCCGAGCCGTAGTAATCGCTGTCGATAACTCCCACGGTGTTGTTGAGACGGACCCTGAATTTGAATCCCAGACCGCTTCTGGGGAACATCATCAGCACCCAGCCGTCGTCTATCTTAGCCCTTATACCCGTGGGGATAAGGGCAGCTTCTCCGGGCTTCATGGACAGGTCAAAGGGGCAGTAAAAATCATAGCCCGCAGAGCCCGATGTGGCTCTTTCGGGGAGCTTTATCTCATCATAAGCGGCAGCAAGTCCGCCGAACAGAGGATTCCCCTCCAGCGCCTTTTCAAACTGTTCACGGCTGACCTTTTCAAACTTCGCTATCCTGTTCATCGTCCTCTTCCTCTCTTTTCTCGTAGGTGTATTTTTCATAGACCTCCTGCGGCACGGGCTTGTTCTTCACTGCGATGAGGAACTTTATCTTCTTGCCCTCGGCGGTGAACATCTTTTCATGCTCAGTTTCGAGATTATACTCATATCCGCTGGCATGAAGATCTCTCGTCAGATAAGTTATCTCAAAGCCGCACTCCTCGAAGTAGGGTACAGATTCCTCGAAGAGCTGGTCGTCGTCGGTCTTGAAATGAATCTCCCCGTTGTCCCGCAGGAAGATGCGGTACTGCAGCAGCTGTCTCGGGTGAGTGAGCCTGCGCTTCTGATGCTTTCCTCTGGGCCATGGGTTGCAGAAGTTGATATATATCCTGTCCACCACGTCCTCCTCGGAGAATGCGGAGCTGATAAAGGATATGTTGTCGGTGACCAGCAGCACATTATCGGGAGTTTTCCCCGCCTCGGCGAATGCCTTCTCAATAGTCCGCCTGCCCACGGCGAGCATCTCGCTTTTTATATCGACTGCGAGCCAGTTTATATCGGGATACTTAAGAGCCGCCTGCGCCGCGAACACGCCCTTTCCGCAGCCAAGCTCCGCATATATGGGCTTGGAGTTGTCCTTGAACGCGGTATGCCATTTCCCGCGCATATCCTCGGCGTGGGGGATATAATAGGGACACTCTGCCAGCTCGGGCCGCGCCCATTTTTTTCTTCTCATTCTCATCGGCAAATAAACCTTCCTTCCGGAAAATATGACAATTTTCTTTATTTTTTCATTATCATATACTATTATATCACCGAAATATAAAATTGGCAAAATATTTTTATAAAAATTTCGTAAACCTGTTGATTTGCATAATTATTTGTGATATAATATAAATATATTATGTAATTTAGATAATCGGAGGACTATCAAATGAGCTACAAAAACGAATTTATCAAATTCATGTATGACAGCGGAGTGCTTACCTTCGGCGATTTTACGCTGAAAAGCGGCAGAAAAGCACCCTATTTCATCAACACGGGCAACTATGTGACAGGCTCACAGCTTGCACGTCTGGGAGGCTTCTACGCCGACTGCATCAAGGATAATAATATCCCCGTGGAAACTCTCTTCGGACCTGCTTACAAGGGCATCCCTCTTGCTACCTGCGCCGCAGCTGCTCTCTACAGCAAGTACGGCATCGATGTCAGCTACTTCTTCGACCGCAAGGAGGAAAAGGACCACGGCGAGGGCGGAGTTTTCGTCGGAAAAAAGCCTGCTGACGGAGAAAAGGTCGTCATCATCGAGGACGTTATGACCTCCGGCAAGGCACTCAGGGAAGTTTATCCCAAGCTCAAGGGCGCTGCAAATGTGGATATCACAGGCATGGTCATCACCGTGGACAGAATGGAAAAGGCTCTCGACAGCGATATGTCCGCCGTACAGTCCGCATACAAGGAATTCGGCGTGAAGGTGTACTCCATAGTGACGATAAACGATATAATTAAGGCAATAGAAGACGGCGTTATCGGCGGAGCGGAATATCTCGACAAGATGAAGGAATACAGAAAAGCTTACGGCGTTGAATATTAAGGAGCGCGTTCCTTATTTAAAACTTATTTAAAAGGAGTAGATTAAAATGAGCGTAAAATTTGACCTTACCGTTATTGCCCCCGAGCTGCTGGACGCAGTTATCTCCATGGATAACTCCCCCGCATTTGAAGCCTTCAAGGACGAAATAAAGGCTATCCTTGCGGATTTCAGCAAGAATTCCCACTTCGGCTCTTCCTTCACCATCGACGAGACGGCTCTCACCGACAATATGACCGACACGATGCTGAATATGCAGCAGGCATTCCTGCTCTGGACCTACAACGAGGAAAAGACTCTTCCCGCAGGCTCCGAGAAGAAATACACCACCTACTTAAAGCTGTTCTTCAAGTCCAACTGCGACAAGATAGCTGCTCTCAACGGCGGCTCCACCACAGTTGACGCCACCGAGGTAGCTGCTCTGAAGGACAAGTTCCTCGCAGAGGTAAAGAGCGACGCTGCTCTCTATGCGAGCCTCAAGGACTTCTTCGGCGGATATATCTACGGCTATTTCTTCAACTATCTGGAGGAGCAGACCGTTATGTCCAAGTATGCGGAGTTCCTCGTATGTCTCGGTATCATGACGGGCAAGATCACCGCTTCCATAAGCTCCCAGCAGAAGATAATGCCCAAAATGGCTTCCCTGCTCTGCGACGACAGACTTAAGTACATCAACGGCTTTATCCCCCTCGATGTAATGCTGGATATCGTCTATAACCGCTTTGCATTCCCCAGCCTCGCTGCCGACAGAATGACAAGAGTCAAGACCGTCATCTCCGACTATATCACCTCTCACTATGACATGGAGACCGATGAGGGCGAAAAGCTCGTATCTGCAGCTGTTACCACCAACGTTATGACTCAGCTCAACAGCGCTTACATAGAATCGGGCAAATACTCCGAGGATACCTATCAGAAGTCCTTCAGCGGCGTGCGCACCTTCCTCGACGCCAATGCGGACGATACCGGAGAATTTTCCGCAGAAAAGATTCATTCCATCATCACCAACAGATGCGCCGAGGACCATCTGGACTACTTCACCACCGAAAGAGAGCCTAATCTGGACGTTGCACTCTCATCGGGCGTGGACGGCTACAAGTATCCTCTGGTATTCAAGGACGCTTCCGATTTCTGGTACTCTCCTATCTATCAGTACATCGTGGACGACCTGCTGCAGGAGAACATATATGCACAGGTAAGCGCAGACAGCCTTCCTCTGGAGGACTTTCCCTTTGCAGATACGGCTCTCAAGACCAACGTGCTCAAGGAGCTCAACGGCGTACAGTCGGAAAGCTACACTATCCGCGCGGACAAGAAGAACGTCCTCAACAAGCTTATCGACATCCATGTAAGCCGCTCCTATTCCGAAGAGGAAAAGAAGATGCTCATGCTGGAGCAGGTGCTGTACCTCATTTCGGGCAGCTGCTCTATCGAGAAGTACACCGCTATCATCGACAAGGAGATATTCTCCGGACCTCTCTTTGACGAGTACATCAGCTACCGCATCAACAAGCAGTGCACAAGCATCGACTCCAAGAAGAAGTTCATTGCCGGCCTGAACAGCTGATAAATTATCATTACATAAAAAAATCTGCGCACCGAAAATGCGCAGATTTTTTTATCAACATTGTTAATAGCCCCACTACGCGGGACAACAGAAACGATCCCTTCAAACAAACGACGCGTGATAGCAGCGGGGCTTTCCCTGCCCGCCTGCTCACTGTTTCTTCAAGTCCACGCAGGCAACTATCATATTACCCTTTCTGTCATAGAATTTCGAGGATATGGTCTTGCAGCTCCTGCCCGTGGCGTTGGAGATGTACCAGCCCGAAATGAACGGGTCCTCTATCTGCTCCTTGACGGCGTAGAAATAGTTCTTGATATCGTGGTTCACGCCCACTATCGCAGGATGATAGCCCTCCAATACTTCCGTATCGGGCGACATTACCGTATCGGTGATCTGGAAGCCCTTGCTGTCTATCAGGAAGGCGCACTCTATCTCATGGTGTTCGTTTATGTAATCACGCAGCTCGGTGTTGTAGTCGTTTCCCTCGCAGCAGCCCAGCCGTCCCACGAGGTCGTATATGATGCGCTTGTAGCTTTCTATCTGGACATTCTCCACCGTGGGGTTCTTCTTTATGGAGATATTGAGCCGCCGCGCGGATTCCTCCAGACGGAGCCGCGCCTCATTGGTAAAAAGATAGTTGAACTGCTCCGGCTTCTGGAAATAATAGCCCTGAAAATAGTCCACACCCATAAGCATGCAGGTCAGCACCTCGTCAACGGTCTCAACGCCCTCGGCGACAGTCATTGCGCCTATCTGCTTTGCCGTGTTGATTATGGAGCGGAATACCTCCTGATTGTAGGTATTGTTTTCTATCTGGGAGATTATCGCCCTGTCTATCTTGATTATATCGGGATTTATCAGCATTATGCGGTTGATGGTATCCAATCCCGCGCTGACGTTGTCCAGAGCGATAAGAAAACCTTTTGAACGGTAGTAGTCCACGAACATCATCAGATTGTAGGAATCCCTGACCCGTGATTCGTTCAGCTCGATAACGATATTCTGCGGAGAGATGCCGTTCTCCTCGGCAGTTTTCGCAAGGGAGCCCGTACCCGAGACCACGTCATTCAGCACGGAGGTCTCGAAGTTGATGAACAGAGAAGCTCCCCTGTTCTCGGTAGAGAATGCCCGCATAGCCTTTTCGCGGCATATCCTGTCAAGCTTTAAGGAGATGCCCTCTCTTTTGGCATATTCAAACAGAAAAACGGGGGAGATCACTTCATCGTTATAATGACCTCTCGCAAGAGCCTCCAGCCCTATGAATTTCTTGGTGTTAAGGGAATAGATCGGCTGGAAATCCACCGTTATATCTTCATTTTCAATTACTTTACGAATTATTTCGTCGGTCATCTTCATAAAAGACCCTCGTTTCGGTTTATTTTTGGCTGTCTTCGTTTATCTTATCCATTATCCTGTCATAGAGCTTATACATCTTCATAACTGCGTTTTCGATGAAATAGTAATACCCGAGATAAGCCGCAGTAAGTCCCAGCAATATCACGGAAAGCACCGCCATGAGCTGCAGTCCGGTCATAAAAATATACAGCACGCTGATAAACAATGCGATTATGACCATAAAAGTCACAAGAAAATGAACAAGCCTTTCATGCTGGAAAAATTCTATCTTCAGAAGAAAATCTATGCGCAGCTTTTCGTAGTCCACATCGGCGTCATCGCCGTCAAGAATTTTCTCAATGTATTTCATATAATCCTTTATGTATCTGCCCATACAAGTCACCGCCTTATTTTCTTATATTATCATTATATCATACTTTTTCGTGGATTTCAATAAAAATCGGAATAAAAATATAAAAAAATGGAGCAGTTTTGCGGCATTTTTTTCCTTGCCGAAATGTACTGAAATTTTTCATTGACATAATGATAAATAAGTGGTAAAATATTAGTAGTATGACGTATTATCATAATTTACATATGAAAGGAATAATCAACTATGTATCCAATGCTGCTCAAACCCGCCTTCAAGGACTACATCTGGGGAGGAACACGTCTCCGTGACGATTTCGGCAAGGACTGCGACTATGACAAGGTAGCCGAAAGCTGGGAGCTCTCCTGCCACAAGGACGGTCAGTCTACCATCGCTAACGGAGAATTTGCAGGACTTACTCTGTCGGAATATATCGAAAAGGCCGGCAGGGCCGTCCTCGGCACAGACTGCGAAAAATTTGAGAACTTCCCCATTCTCATCAAGCTCATCGACGCAAAGGATAACCTCTCCGTACAGGTACACCCCGACAACGACTACGCTATGCGCGTTGAGGGCGAGTACGGCAAGACCGAGATGTGGTATGTGGTGGACTGCGACGAGGGAGCGACTCTGCTGTACGGCTTCAAGCACGAGATATCCAAGGACGAGTTCGCACAGCGCATCGCAGACAATACTCTCCTTGAGGTGACAAATGCAGTTCCCGTCAAGAAGGGCGATGTGTTCTTCATTCAGTCGGGCACTCTCCACGCTATCGGCAAGGGTATCCTTATCGCCGAGATACAGCAGAACTCCAACACTACCTACCGTATCTACGACTACGGCAGAGTGGGCAAGGACGGCAAGCCCCGTGAGCTTCATGTGGAAAAGGCGAAGGACGTGACAGCTCTCTGCCCCGCAAAGGCTTATCCCGAGACTCCCGTGGAGCAGCACGACGGCTATGATATCAAGCTCCTCTCCTCCTGCGAGTATTTCACCACCTACAGGGTGAACGTGGATTCTAAGGCTGAATTTGAAGCGGACGAAAAGAGCTTCAACAGCATACTCGTTCTGGAAGGAGACCCCGTCATCAGCGGAAACGGCACAGTTGACGCAAAGAAGGGCGACAGCATATTCATCGGCGCAGGCAGCGGAAAATATACCGTTGAGGGCAAATGCACCGTAATTCTTACTAAGGTATAATGGAGGTCACCACCATGAAATATTACATAGGAATAGATCTGGGCGGAACAAATATCAAGGCAGGCGTTGTGACGGAAAATTTTGAGATAGTGGGCAAGGCAAGCGTAAAGACTCTCTGTCCTCGTCCCGCTAAGGATATCTGCGACGATATGGCAAAGGTGTCCCTTTTAGCGTGCGAGGACGCAGGCATATCCGTTGACAGCGTGGAGTGGATAGGTATAGGAACTCCCGGAATTGCCGATAATGTAAACGGCACTATCCCCTATTCCAACAATCTTGATTTCCACGACGTTCCCGTAAGAGAATACATTCAGGCTCACATCAACAAGCCCGTGTACGTGGCAAACGACGCTAACGCCGCTGCCTACGGCGAATTTGTGGCAGGTGCCGCAAAGGGCGCTAAGAACGCAGTCTGCATCACTCTCGGAACGGGTGTGGGCGCAGGAGTTATCGTTGACGGCAAGATAATGACAGGCTCTAACTTTGCAGGTGCGGAGATAGGTCATATGGTCATCGAGACGGACGGTCCTCAGTGCACCTGCGGCAGAAAGGGCTGCTTTGAGGTGTTCTCCTCCGCAACGGGACTTATCCGCATGACAAGAGAGGCTGCCGAAAAGGACAGCTCCTCCATACTCAACGAATACTACGTGCAGGACGGGAACCGCTACTCCGCACGACATGCCTTCAACGCAATGAGAGCGGGCGACAAGTCCGGAAAGGAAGTCGTTGACAAATACTGCAGGTATCTGGCTGCGGGTATCACAAACGTGATTAACATCTTCCAGCCCGATGTGCTGTGCATCGGCGGCGGCGTCTGCAACGAGGGCGACCCTCTGCTTATCCCCGTAAAGGAGCTGGTCGCTCAAGAGGTATACACCAGAATGATCGACAAGAACACCAAGATATTAGTAGCCGAGCTCGGAAACGACGCGGGCATCATCGGCGCAGCGTTCCTCGGAAATAACGAACAGTAAGTCATAACGAAAGGATATGGACATGGGATTATTTGACAGCTTATTAAAGACCGCCGCTAAGGCAATAGACAGCGCAGCTTCTCAGAAGGGCACTTCCGCAGGGATATCCGACCTTCTGGACAAGGCGGAGGAAATAAAACGGCAGACCTTGTCGGGACAGTCTCAGCATGCTCCGCAGAATGCGGCTCCGAAGGCATCCGCTCCCGTAAAGCCGCCCAAACCTGCACGTCTTGTAAAGGATACCTATTACGATGATGATGAAAACGACAATGAGATAACGGTTGAGTATTCATTCATGCTCAGCGGAGATTTTCTCCCCTTTGAAAGCCATGCGGGCGAGATCGACTATTCCGCCGTGTACGAGCCCGATGTGGACGATGAATACGGCGAATAAGACTCAGATAAGCCGGTTTTCATCGTAGCCAATGCCGCGGAGAATTATATCTATGACATGGCAGATGATTTCAAAGACGGAAAAACTCCGAGCGGAACATATCTGTTCGAGCCCGTCTCCGACAAGGGCAGCAAGGTCTATTTCCGCGCAAAGACCGACCATTTCGGAAAGATACTGTACTTTTACGGCATGGACAGGGGCAATCTGTGGAAGAACACATACATCGGCGCGGAATATCCGAAAAATATCATGAACACTCCCCTTGAGGCACGGCTTATCTCCGAAGTGGATTCGGCGGTAAGCTCCTACAGGGAAAAAATTATTGATCAAAAATGAAATCGAGGTAATCAGAAATGGAATGTAAAGAATGCAGCAACTTCTTCTGCGAGGGCGCAGACAAGGCTCCTCAGCGCTCACTTTTCAACGCGCTGGGCTTCACCAAGGAAGAGATGAAAAAGCCCTTAGTAGGCATCGTTTCTTCCTACAATGAGATAGTTCCCGGTCACATGAACATCGACAAGATCGTCGAAGCCGTTAAGCTGGGCGTGGCTATGGCAGGCGGTACTCCCGTGGTATTCCCTGCTATCGCCGTATGCGACGGCATCGCTATGGGTCACGAGGGCATGAAGTATTCTCTCGTAACAAGAGGTCTTATCGCCGATTCTACCGAGTGCATGGCGCTGGCTCATCACTTTGACGCTCTCGTTATGGTCCCCAACTGCGATAAGAACGTTCCCGGTCTGCTGATGGCAGCCGCAAGGATAAATGTTCCCACCGTATTCGTTTCGGGCGGACCTATGCTGGCAGGTCATGTACAGGGCAGCAAGACTTCCCTTTCCTCCATGTTTGAGGCGGTAGGCGCATACACCGCAGGTAAGATAACCGAGGAGGAATTCGAGGAGTACGAGAACAAGGCATGTCCCACCTGCGGAAGCTGCTCGGGAATGTACACCGCAAACTCCATGAACTGCCTTACCGAAGCTATCGGCATGGGACTTAAGGGCAACGGCACTATCCCTGCCGTATACTCCGAGAGGATACGCCTTGCAAAGCTTGCAGGCATGAAGGTAATGGAGCTTTATCAGAGAAATATCCGTCCTCTGGACATCATGACCAAGGAAGCCTTTGAAAATGCTCTTGCAGTTGATATGGCACTGGGCTGCTCCACAAACACTATGCTCCATATCCCCGCTATCGCTCATGAGTGCGGCATCGAGATAAATCTCGACATTGCAAACGAGATAAGCGCTAAGACTCCCAACATCTGCCACCTTGCTCCTGCAGGTCACGCATATATGGAGGACCTCAACGAAGCAGGCGGCATCTACGCCGTAATGAACGAGCTTGACAAGAAGGGTCTGCTCCATACAGACCTTATCACCGCAACGGGCAAGACAGTCGGTGAGAATATCAAGGGCTGCGTAAACAAGAACCCAGATATCATCAGACCTATCGAGACTCCCTACAGCGAGGAGGGCGGTATCGCCGTACTCAGAGGAAATCTTGCAAAGGACGGCTGCGTAGTAAAGCGTTCTGCTGTTGTTCCCGAGATGCTGACTCATACGGGACCTGCTAAGGTATTCGACTGCGAGGAGGATGCACAGGCTGCTATCCTCGGCGGAAAGATCGTTGCAGGCGATGTTGTCGTTATCCGCTACGAAGGACCCAAGGGCGGCCCCGGCATGAGAGAGATGCTCAATCCCACATCGGCTATTCAGGGCATGGGTCTGGGCTCGTCGGTAGCGCTCATCACCGACGGACGCTTCAGCGGCGCTTCAAGAGGTGCTTCTATCGGTCACGTTTCCCCCGAAGCTGCCGAGGGCGGTATCATCGGCATCGTTCAGAACGGCGATATGATAACCGTTGATATTCCCAACTGCAGGCTTACTCTCGACGTTCCCGAGGAGGAGATAAACCGCCGTCTTGCGGAATTTACTCCCAAGAAGAAGGAACTCAAGGGCTATCTTAAGAGATATGCGGCTATGGTAACATCTGCCGCACAGGGCGCTGTTCTTAGAGAGGATCTGTAATTCATGTCGGAAGAAAAGGTAAAAGGAAGATTCATAGGCAGGATCGTGCTGACGGTCTGCTTCATCATATGCATTGCGGCGCTGATAATGTCGATGTATTTCGGCGGTCAGGCAAAGACTGTAAACGAGTGCTACACCGCGGTGATACGGGAAAGCTCCTCAGATTTGACAGAGCTTTTCGCCGATGAAGGCGCGGGTTCGTCCGCATGGGAGGCTCTTTCGGAGGAATATTCGTCAATGCAGTCCCGCTTTGAGTTTGAGGACAACTCCATAATGCATGTGAGGATCAATTTCAAGGGCCGCCGCCAGAGCTCCCTTGCCGAAGGAGATTTCCTTTACACCGTGACCTACTACGACGACAATGTTCACGACTACACCACCGAACAGCGGACCATGAAGCTTGTCCGCGAGGGCACAAAGTGGAAGATAGCTTCTGCCGATATACAATAAAAATAAACCGTCTGTCAGGCTTTCGGCTTGACAGGCGGATCTTTTATACCCTATTCAATTCTCAAAAAAGAAAACGTCCGCAGGAGTGCCGTCCTCGTAGTCTGCCTCTTTGTCGGGATAGGCTTCGATAAGCCGATAATTCCCGTGTGTCAGCTCGTCAACGACCTTGTTCCAGAAATAAACGGAAGCCGTGTTGTGCGGGTGACGTTTCAGCTGCCATCTGCCGTGATGCTTTTCCAGCAGCTGCCGCACCGCCTCACGTCCCACTCCCGAGCGGCGATACTTATACATCACGAAAAACTCCGACAGACAGAAGTCAAGCTCCGTCCCGGGGACTTCGGGGTAATCACTTACCATCACAAACCCCGCAAGCTTGCCGTTTACTCTGATAAAATAGGGGAAACGGTCATCCTCTTCAAAGTAGCAGTCCAGGTATTCATAACCGTACAGACCCTTTTCGTCCACGTCCTTTTTGTCCCACTGTGAAAACTCATACTGATATTTTTCAAGGAGATCTCCAAGTATCTCCTTTTCATTTTCCTTTACAAGCGTCAGTTCTATCATGTTTTTTACCTCCGTCGATTTTTTATCATTATAACAGATATATCCTGACCTGTCAACCGTGAATTTTCCTCCGAAAAAAATAATATACTGATAAAAAACGATCATCGGAGGATAAGCTATGGGACTTGCCGAGATATTTCTTATAGGCGTGGGACTTTCCGCGGACGCCTTTGCAGCAGCCGTATGCAGGGGGCTTGCCATGAAAAGGCTCTCCGTTAAAAATATGCTGCTCATTGCCCTGTTTTTCGGGGGATTTCAGGCGCTGATGCCGACAATAGGCTATTTTCTCGGCATACGCTTTCAGTCGCTTATCGTTTCGGTCGATCACTGGATAGCCTTCGGTCTGCTGTCCTTTATCGGCGGGAAGATGATATCTGACGTGATATTTCACAGGGACTGCTGCGATGATATGTCCGGCGATCCCGACCGCATAAGACTTTCCGAGCTTATCTGCCTTGCCGCAGCCACCTCGGTGGACGCCCTCGCTGTGGGGATAAGCTTCGCCTTTCTCGGGACAGATATCCTGCGCTGTGCCGCAGTTATCGGACTTACAACATTTGTCCTCTCCGCCGCGGGAGTATTCCTCGGACACCGCTTCGGCGGGAAATTCCGCAGACAGGCATACATTGCGGGCGGGGTGATCCTTATCCTTATCGGCGTGAAAATTCTTGCCGAACATTTGAAATAATACTTGATTATGTCACAAATTAATGCTATAATATAATTATGACATTATTTATGAGTAAATTTCCAGAAATAGGTATAAAGGAGTTCAGCCGTTCTATCGGCAAAATTACTGTATGAAAAAATGGATTATCGGCAAGCCCGATGAAAAAACCGCCCGTGAGATAGCGGCGGCAGGAAATATTTCCACGCTTACCGCAGAGGCTCTCGTGTCCCGAGGAATATATACAAGTGAACAGGCAGGAGCTTTCTTCGGAAAGGACTCCGATACGGACGATCTGGGGCTGTACAGTCCCTATGACCTCCCCGATATGCAGACCGCCGCAGACGAGATAACCGCCGCAGTTGACCGCGGCGACAAGATATGTATCTACGGAGACTACGACTGCGACGGCATACTGTCCGCCGCCGCTCTTTACAATTATCTCTCCGAAACGGGCGCAGACGTAAGCTATTTCATCAACAAGCGCTCCGACGGCTACGGCATGAACATCGACAACGTGCGCATGCTGGCAGAACAAGGCGTTCAGATGATAATCACCGTGGATAACGGCATCTCCGCCATTGCAGAAGCGGACTTATGCGCCGAGCTGGGCGTGCGGCTCGTCATCACCGACCACCACACTCCCCCGCCCGAGCTTCCGAAGGCAGCTGCGGTGGTGGACCCTCATATAGATTCTCCCGAAAATCATGCCCGCTTCAGACAGCTTTGCGGCTGCGGAGTGGTGCTCAAGCTCATCACCGCCATGGAGTACGGCGAAAGCGGCATTCCCGTCGAAATGATGTCGGATTTCGCAGCTATAGCCACCATCGGCGACGTTATGCCCCTGACGGGCGAAAACCGGACCATTGTCCGCCACGGGCTGCATTACATCGAAAATACCGAAAATCCCGGACTTAAGGCGCTGCTGGAGGCGGTCACCGGCTCTCAGAGCGGCAAAAAAAGCAGCTTTGCAATAAATGCCAAAAACATAGCCTTTATGATATGCCCGAGGATAAACGCCGCAGGCCGCATGGGCAGCGCTATGGACGCAGCCGAGCTCTTCACCACCGACGACCCCGAAAGAGCAAGGGAGCTTGCTCAGAAGCTCTGCGAGCTGAATAATCTGCGGAAAAATACCGAAAATGATATTATGAAGGGTGCCGAGGAGTATTTCTCACAGAATCCCAAGGATTTCGACAGAACAGTTATCGTTTCCGCGGGGAAAAACCTTCATACGGGAGTTATCGGCATCGCAGCCGCAAGGCTCTGCGAACATACAGGAAAGCCCGTATTCATGATATCCGTGAACGACGAGGGCATGGGAGTGGGCTCCGCAAGAGCTCCCGAGGGCTTCTCCGTTTACGATTCGCTTTTTGAGTGCTCCGACCTGCTGACAAAGTTCGGCGGACACAAGGGCGCGGGAGGATTTTCCATATCCGAGGAAAATATCCCCGAATTTCGTGAAAGACTGTGCCGATTTGCGGGAAACGCTTACTACGAACCGCAGATATCCGCCGTTAAGGCGATATCTCCCGCAGAGCTTACCGTTGAAAATATAGAACGCCTCACCGAAGAGCTTGAGCCCTACGGAGAGAAAAATCCTGAGCCTGTGTTCCTGCTTTCGGGCTGTCGGATATTGTCAGCAAAGCCGCTGTCCGAGGGGAAATACACACGCGTCACCGTGGATTTCGGAGGTACAGGCATCGCATTTCCTCTGTTTAGGACCGCATACTCCGATTTCCCCTATGCCGAGGGCAATATCGTCAATATAATGGCAGTGCCGCGGATAAACGAATTCAAGGGAAACAAGTCCGTCACCTTAGACGTATGCGATATGCGCATTAACGGCGTGAATCAGCAGAAGCTCTTAAACGGCGAAAGGATATACAGCTTGATGAAAAACGGAGTCCTCCCCGAGGACAAGCGCATCATCGCAGCAATGATCCCCACCCGCGAGAATTACGCCCTCGTTTACCGAGCTGTCCCCGAGGACAGGGAGGTCTCCGAGGAATACATATTCAACAGATTATGCACACAGCTGAATCTCTGCGTGCTTCACGTTATTCTGGACGCCTTTGAACAGGCAGGACTTATCAGCCGCAACCGCACCGCAGGCTGTATCAGACGGATAAGGACCGATAACGGTAAAAAAGCCGATTTCAATTCGACGGATATCATAAAATTCATCACCGCAAATATGTGACAAAACCTGCGGTGACGTGGAATGGAGAGAATAATATGCCGAACAAACCCGATACCGCATACACTATAGACGCACTTATACAGAAAATATTGGACGATGAAAAGCAGTACGACCTCAGCAAGATAATCTCCGCTTACGAGTTTGCCGCAAAAGCTCATGCCAATCAGGTGCGCTCGTCGGGGGAGCCTTATATAACTCACCCCGTTTCCGTGTCGTACATTCTGCTGGAGCTGGGAATGGATACCGATACTATCTGCGCGGCAATGCTCCACGACGTGGTGGAGGACACCGACGCTACTCTTGAAGATATAAGAAAGCTCTTCGGACAGGACGTAGCTATGCTGGTGGACGGCGTCACAAAGCTGGGCAAGATACCCCTTTTCACCAAGGAGGAACAGCAGGCGGAAAATGTCCGCAAGATACTCCTTGCCATGTCGCAGGATATCAGAGTTATCATAATCAAGCTCTGCGACCGTCTCCACAACATGCGCACTCTGCAGTTCCGCCCCGCTTACAAGCAGCGCAACACCGCTCTTGAAACCATGAACATCTATGCGCCTATCGCTCACCGTCTGGGTATCAAGACCATTCAGGACGAGATAGAGGATCTCGCTTTCCGCTACCTCGACCCCTACGCCTACGCCGAGATAGAACAGCAGATGAAGATACGCAGCGATGAGCGTGAATCCTTTATCGAATCCATCAAGGCACAGATACTCCAGCGCTTTAAGGAGAATGAATTTTCCTGCGTGCCTGTGCTTATGGGACGGGTAAAGTCGGTCTACGGCATTTACCGCAAGGCATTCGTTCAGGGCAAGGGCATCGACGAGATATACGATATCTACGCAGTGCGCATCATCGTGCAGACCGTCAACGAGTGCTATAATGCGCTGGGAATAATCCACGATATGTTCCGTCCCATACCCAACCGCTTCAAGGACTATATCGCAACTCCCAAGGCGAATATGTATCAGTCCCTGCATACCACCGTCATCGGACGTGAGGGCGTGCCCTTTGAGGTGCAGATACGCACCGAGGATATGCACTACACCGCAGAATACGGTATCGCCGCTCACTGGAAATACAAGGAGGGCATCAAGGGCAAGGACAAGCTGGAAAACCGCCTTGCATGGATACGCCAGATAATCGAGGCACAGCAGGACACCGACGACGTGGAGGAAATTGTCCGCACCATAAAAAGCGACCTCGCTCCCGAGGACTGCTTCGCATTCACTCCCAAGGGCGATATGATAACTCTTCCCACAGGGGCGACGGTGGTGGACTTTGCCTATGCGATACACACCGAGGTCGGCAACAAGATGAAGGGTGCCAAGGTGGACGGCAAGCTGGTCTCCCTGGACCATGTGCTGAACACCGGCGAGATAGTGGAGATAATCACCTCCTCCGACCCGGGTCACGGTCCAAACCGTCAGTGGCTCAACATCTGCAAGACCAACGAAGCCAAATCGAAGATACGCTCATGGTTCAAAAAGGAACGCCGCGAAGAGAACATCGTCAACGGCAAGGCGGAGATAGAGCGTGAATTTGCCAGAAACGGCATCAATGTTCCTCCCGAGGAGCTGCAGGCCTTCCTCGCAGACGATATGAAGCGCCATAACTGCTCCACGCTGGACGATTTCTACGCCGCAGTGGGCTACGGCGGAGTTATCCTTTCAAGAATAATCCCCCGTCTCAAGGACAATTACAACAAGCTCTATACCGCAAAGGCTCCCGCTGCTGTCACTGCGCCCATACAGTCCCATAAGGGAACGGGCATTATCGTGGACGGTCAGAGCGACCTTATGGTAAAATATTCACAGTGCTGCCACCCTGTACCCGGAGACGATATCATCGGCTTTATCACCAGAGGACACGGCATATCCGTTCACAGAAGAGACTGCGACAATTATCTCAGCGCTCTCCGCAATGGAGAGGAGCTTGACCGCTGGATAGAGGTCCGCTGGAGCAGCGACAACGAAAAGAACAGCTCGCCTTCCTTCAAGGTCACACTGGATATCGTGGCGTACAGCAATCAGATGATAGTTCCCAACATATCCACGGTATTCGCAGAGCAGCATATCCCCATGACCAGCCTGAACATCAAGAGCCTGAAAAACGGCAACACAAGCGTCATCGTGGACTGCTCCATTGCGGGAATGGCACAGCTCAACAATCTTATATCCAAGCTGAAAAAGGTGCCCGATGTTATCAATGTAGAAAGAACGGGAAAATAATATGAAGATAATGACATTTCCTCCTTACGGACCCTTCGGGGAGATATGCTGCATTTTAGCAGAGGGCGGCTCTGCCGCTCTGATAGACGCTCCCGGAAATAATGACGAGATAATGGCTGCTTTGAGCGCAAACGGCTTGAAGCTTGAAAAAATACTGCTCACCCATGGTCATGTGGACCATATCCTGGGACTGGCAGATATTGCTGAGAAAACAGGCGCCGCAGTATATATCCACCCTGCGGACAAGCCAAAGCTCTCGGACAGCGTGACGAACCTTTCGGAATATTTCGGTCTGCCGCCCGTGAAGAAATACAGCGGCGAGACTATTGATGTCCGCGAGGGAGATATCATCGACTTAAACGGGCTTTCCATAAGAGTCATGGAAACTCCGGGGCATACCTCAGGCTCGGTGATGTATATCGCAGGGGATGTTATCTTTTCGGGAGATACGCTCTTCAAGGGCAGCATCGGACGCACCGACATGAACGACGGCAATAATGCGGTGATGATGAAAACACTGGACAAAATAGCTTCCGCAGAATGGGAGCAGGGCGACTATACCGTTTATTCGGGACATACCGCTCCCACGAAGCTTTCCGTGGAGATCAAACGCACTATCCCCTATATGAAAGGACTATACAGCTATGACGATATGCTTTGATGGCTGCGATCATAAGTACGAGATCGAAGCCGTAATGAAGCTTTTTCTCCCTGTGGAGCATTTTAAATTCATGTTCGATGTAGATATTTCCGAGGATATTTCCGACGATCACACCATGATATCCGACAAAGAGGGCATGCTTTCGGTAAAGACCGTCTTGAACGGAGATAGCCGCGTCAGGGAAAGCTCCGATACTATCCCGCAGTCCGAACGGGAACAGACCCTGTGCAGGATGCTGTATCTGAATCTGACGGAGCTTACGGGGATAACTCCGAAATGGGGCTGTCTTACAGGGATAAAGCCCGTGAAAAAGGTGAATGCTCTGCTGGAGCGTGGACTATCCCCCGAGGAAGCCTATAGTGAGCTGAACCGGAAATACTTTATTTCCGAGGAAAAATTCCGCCTCGCACACATGGTCTCGCAGACTCAGAAGGAGCTGCTCTCCGTGAATAAGCCCGGCTCCTATTCGCTGTATATAGCTATACCCTTCTGTCCCACAAGATGCGCATACTGTTCATTTGTGTCCCATTCCATAAAGTCCCCCGGAGCGGCGAAGCTTATCCCCGAGTACACGGACAAGCTCTGCCGAGAGCTGGAACTGACCGCAAAGGCAGCAAAGGACTTAGGCTTTTCCCTTGATACGATCTACATCGGCGGAGGCACTCCTACGGCAATTCCTGCGGAAAATCTTCAGAAAATCATGAAAAAAATTGCAGAATGCTTTGACATTTCCACCGCAAGAGAATATACTGTAGAAGCGGGCCGTGCCGATACTATCACCGAGGAAAAGCTTCGGGTCATCAAAGATCTGGGTGCCACGAGGATATCCGTAAATCCTCAGACAATGGTGGACTCCGTCCTTCGCGCAGTTGGCAGACAGCACACCGCCGCCGAGGTGGAGCAGTGTTTCAATTTAGCACGCAGACTGGGCTTTGACAACATCAATATGGATACCATCGCAGGACTGCCCACCGACACGGCAGAGGGCTTCGCCTACACTATTGATAAGCTCATCTCGCTGGATCCCGAAGCCATAACTGTCCATACTCTGACAGTCAAGAGAAGCGCAGACCTCTTCGCCCGCTCCGACGAGGTCAAGAAAAACATCTCCCCCGACGAGACTGATAAAATGGTATCCTATGCGCAGAAAAGACTGACCGAAAGCGGATATTCGCCCTATTATCTGTACCGCCAGAAAAACACTGTGGGCAATCTGGAAAACGTGGGCTATTCGAAAAAAGGCTTTGAGAGCCTGTACAACATCTACATCATGGACGAAACCCAGAACATATTAGCTGCGGGAGCGTCCGGCTCGTCGAAGCTTATCGACCCCGAAACGGGTGAGATACGGCGTATCGTCAACTATAAATACCCCTATGAGTACATCTCCCGCTTCGACATGATGATCGACAAAAAGCTTTCGGGGCTGTACAGCAGCAAATAGCGCCCATTTTGGGACCACCCTTTACATAAAACAAGAACGATTTGGAGGAATTGATATGAGCTACAGTTTTGATGATTTCATCTACGACACCAAGAAGTGTATCGACAAGGTAGGCGAAAAGACGGGCGAGGCTATTGAATATTCAAAGACTCAGCTTGAAAAGGCGCAGCTTAAGGGAAAGCTCCGCGATAAATTCTGCGACCTCGGAAAGCTCTGTTATGAAATGCACGAGACCGACAGAGACTACACAGGCAGCATGAGCAAGATACTTGACGAGATAAAGTCCATAGAACACGAGATAAAGGAAGCGGACGACACTCTGAAAACGCCCAAGGTATGCACTCTCTGCGGCACTAAGAACAGCGGCGACAGCGAATACTGCTGCAAGTGCGGAGAAAAGCTGACAAGATAGACTTTCAGGGGGACGTTGAATTGAAAGCAAAGAAAATCAGCTACAACTCGCCTGTTATACTTACCTTTACGTTTATCTCCCTTGCCGCTCTGATAGTCAACTATCTCACGGGCGGCATATCCAATATGATGTTTTTCTGCGTGTACCGCGACTCGCTGCTGAATCCTCTGTTTTATCTGCGGCTGTTCACCCATGTTATCGGTCATGCTGATATAAGTCATTTCATCGGGAATTTTACCCTTATCCTGATAATAGGTCCCATACTTGAGGAAAAATACGGCAGCAAGACTCTGCTGATACTTATGGTGCTGACGGCATTCATCACGGGACTTATCAACGTGATATTCTTCACGACGGGACTGCTGGGCGCCAGCGGGATAGTGTTCATGCTCATTATCCTCGCGTCCTTTACCAACAAGGAAAGCGGGAAGATACCGCTGACTTTTATTCTCGTGGCGGTGATATACGTGGGCGGAGAAATGATCGACGCGCTTTTCGTATCGGATAACATCTCCCAGATGGCGCACATCATCGGAGGTATCTGCGGCGCAGCGGCAGGTCATTTCTTAGGCGGAAAAAAAGCAAAATAAATACACAAAAACGGCATTATCCGAGAGCTTCGGATAATGCCGTTTTTTTGCTATTCTATCATTTTTGCTATTTCGTCCGCTTCAAAGGGGGTGACGTACAGGGTACGGTTGCCCGTAAAGATGACCTTTCCCGGCTTTGAGCCCGCAGGCTTTTTCACCAGCCTTACGGGAACATAATCCACAGGCACCTGCGACGAGTTTTTCGCCTTGCTGTGATATGCGGCAAGACGGGCTGCAAAGCGGATAGTCTCCTCGGGGGGATTGGTCCCGTGAGTGAATATTATCACATGGGAACCGGGGATATCCTTTGTGTGGAGCCATATATCGGTCTTTTCGGCGGTTTTCAGAGTGAGCTTATCGTTCTGGATATTGTTCCTGCCCACTGCAATGCTGTAGCCGTCGGGCGACCTGAACATTATCGGCGGATGAGCCTTGGGAGGCTTAGCCTTTTTCCCAGAGCGGCGCAGATAGCCCTGCTCTGCCAGTTCCTCACGGAGCTCGGCTATTTCGTCCTCGCCGTCGGCACGGCTCAGCGCGTCGGATACGCTTTCGATATACCTGAGTTCCTCCTCGCCTTTGGATATCTGCTCGGTGAGTATTTTTTCCGCAGTATCGGCTCTGCGGTAATCGGCGTAGTATTTCTGCATGTTCTGGGAGGGGGTGAGCCTGCGGTCGAGTTCAATTTTAATGGTCGGGAGAGCCTCGTCGTAGAAATTTTCCGCTTCAAAGGAGCCCATTCCCTTCTCCAGACGATAGATATTCGCGGAGATAAGGTCGCCCTTGAGCTTTATTACTTCCCTGTCGGCGGCAGCTTCAAGCTCCTGCCGCTGTGTGGCAAGGCGGCGGGATATCCTCTCCTCGGTGTTCTGGAGGAGCCTGTACATATCCCCGGAGCGCTGTTTTATGCGGGAAACGCTGTCCCGCTCGAAGTAGAAATAATCAAGAGTCTTCCCCGCGGTCTCAAAGGTGCGCTTGGACATAAGCTCGCCGTACTGGGCGATATCTATAAAGGAAAAATCCTTCATCATGCCGTCGGGATCCCGCAGCACAGTAAAATGACATTCCCCGTTCCGTATAGCATCACGGGTGGAGAATATCGCCGAGACAAGCGCATTTTCGGAAGTTTCATCCAGCTCGGAAAGGACGAGGTCTCCGCCATTCGCAGCGATATATACCCATTCTCTTGCAATTATCGGAGAAATCCCCTCAAAAATATTGATAAGAGCCTTGGGAAGCTGCATATCGCATATCTCACGCTGTTTGTGAAGAGCGGAAATAATATCCTCCGCGGAGCATTCAAGGATATTGAGCCTTTCTTTGCGGGGCGGCAGACTGTACATCATGCCCGGGAGCACCAGCCTCTCGCGGGACATTTCCCCGTCCACACGCTTTAAGCTGTCGATTATCTTCCCCTGCTGATTCATCATTATCAGATTGGAATATTTTCCCATAATCTCGCAGGCGAGAGTGATCGTCACCACGTCGCCCAGCTCATTGACCGCTTCAAAATCGAGAAAAAGTATCCGCTCCATGCCGTCCTGACGGATAGCCACCAGCTTTCCGCAGTTGAGGTGCTTTCGCATGAGCATGCAGAACATAGGCGGGACCTTAGGATTTTCGCCTGTGTTTTCGGTGATGTGTATCCTCGCGGAGGAAGCGGACGCGGATATGAGCACCTTGACGGCGCCCTGACGAGTCCGCATGGCGATTATTATCTCCTCGCGGGAGGGCTGATATATTTTCTCGACCCGTCCTCCGATGAGGGGGGTGAGCTCGCTTTTGATAATATTAAGAAACGCTCCGTCCAGAGCCATTTTTATCTGTCCTTTCCGTTATTCTTTTTCCTATAAACCAGCACCTCAAAATCCGCCATATCCCGCAGAGTTGTCAGTTGTTCCAGACGTTCGTGACCCTCGCGGCCGGTTTTGTAGTAGTATGGCGTCATGGAGAACAGGCTGCGGATATCATCGGTATTGTCGATGAAAATTTCCCGTGAAACGCGGCGGCTGCCGAGGAAATCGAAGCCCTCAACGGCATAATCCGAAGTATGATTTTTATAGGGCTCATCGTAGACCGCACTTTTGAGATTTATCAGATGATCCTCCGCGGGTATCGCCATAACAAGGCGTCCTCCGCTTTTTAGCACGCGGAAAAACTCCTCTCGGCAAAACGGCGCAAACATTGTAACAACGCACTCGCAGGAATTATCCTCCAGAGGGAGATGAAAAATACTCGCCGCCGCGATCTCGCAGTTATCGTTATGAGCGAAACGTCTTGCCGCACGGGCGCAGGCGAACTTAGAAATATCTATCCCGACCATATCAAAGGGAAAATTCAGCCCGGAGAGCGCATTATAAATATTTTCGGTATAATAACCCTCGCCGCAGCCTGCGTCAAGGACAGCACCGCCCGAAAAGCTATCGGAAACAGCACGGCTGACCTCATCGGCAAGGTGCGAATAATAACCCTTTGAAAGAAAATCGGCGCGGGCGTTCACCATCATTTTATTATCCCCGGGGAGCTTGGCATTCATCTGACCCGAAAGCAGAAGATTAACATAACCCTTAGAGGAAATATCGAAGCTGTGTCCCTTGGAGCAGACATAGCTTTTTTTGTTATTAACGAGAATATCGCCGCAGACAGGGCATTTAAGCAGGCTCATAATAATCCTCCGACAAAACAGCCGCCAACAAGCTGCGGCGGCATTCGTATACTAACATTATAGTATAATTTTCACCGTTTGTCAAGGGCGAGGAAAGACGGTTAGAAATATATACCAAAAATCCCACGGAAAAGTGCAGCTAAACAGCGCTTTTTATAAATTAATT
>JBJESJ010000140.1:0-5183 GCA_051882725.1 Oscillospiraceae bacterium | reverse complement strand
AATACGAAACATGACCTGAACGCTCATCTGGAGGATATCAGAGGGATATACCGCCACAAGTGCGGGCTCATGCTTGACTGCATCGAAAAGACATTTTCACCTAATGTGAAGTACACCCGTCCGCAGGGAGGACTTTTCATCTGGGCGACGCTTCCCGAGGGCAGTGATATGCCTGCATTCTGCAAGCGTGCAGTCGAGGAATATAAGGTAGCTGCAGTTCCGGGAAATGCGTTCATGATAAATGAGACAGACGAGACCACATCGTTCAGGCTGAATTTCTCAACGCCCACCGACGAGCAGCTCATAAAAGGCACGGAGATACTTGGCGGGCTCACGAAAGAAATGTATGGCGGGATGCCCCGCGGCTGATTCCGCGTTGTTTGTTTTTCAGCTTAGGAGACATCTGCCCGCGAAAGTAAGGAATAATCGAAGGAAAGCAGGTGCGAGGCAGAGAGTAACCGCAAATAAGCAGTAAGTCCGAATCAAAAAGTTCGCCAGCCTTTCAAGGCTGCAGAAATCCAAAGGACAGCGTCCTTTGGTCGCTGTCCGCAGACAGCGAAACACCCCCACCGGCACGTAGCACAGCGATGCTCCCACTCTAAGCCGAAGCGACGAACAGCAATAAAGCGCCGCCCGTTAAAAAACGTGGAATCCAACAAAGTAGATCCCGCAATCAGCTAAGCGGAACACCCTGCTCGGGCGGCGCTGCATTTGAGAGCCGAAGGCGAATCAAATGCGCGGAGCTCTGCTCCGCCGAAAACGAACATCAAATCGTATGTGAGCGAATAGCTTCAACAAAAGAACCGTCACACAAGAGAAACAGACAATTTTTTGCGGAATATGTTATATCATTTCGGAATGATTTCTGTTATAATTCATAAAAATCATTCTGAAAGGAAATACAGCTATGAATATAAATAAATATCATATCTTCATCAATCAGACGGGGTATCTCCCGAATGCCGAAAAGACCGCATATATGGCGTTTTCTGCGGAGGAATTCTCCGTATGCGGCAGCGATGGCAGGATAGTCATGACAGGGAAAACAACTCGATTCGGATACGACAGTCTGTCCGGCGATACCGTCTATACCGCAGACTTTTCCTCGCTGAACAAAAGCGGAAAATACTATATTTCCGCAGGGGGAAAGCGCTCTGCGGAGTTTGTGATATCCGACGATGTGTACCGCAAAAATGCGGAAATGCTGCTCCATGCGTTCTATTATCTGCGCTGCGGCTGCGAGCTTGAGCCTGAGTATGCGTGTGAGTTCATCCATAAGAAATGCCACACCGCACCTGCTGCGGAATGGTACGACCACAGCGTTACAAGGGATATCTGCGGCGGCTGGCACGACGCGGGCGATTACGGCAGATACGTTACCGCAGGAGCTGCTGCTCTACAGCATATGCTTCTCGGGTGCAGGCTTTTCCCCGAACGGTTTTATCGCCTGAAAAGCAATATCCCGCCCTGCGGCAGTCTTCCCGATATTCTGGCGGAATGTAAGACCGAGCTTGACTGGATAATGAAAATGCAGCGTGAGGACGGCGCTGTTTATCATAAGGCGACTACCGCTCATCATGCGCCCTTTATCATGCCCGAGGATGATACTGCACAGATGTATCTGCTGCCTGTATCATCTATGGCGGCTGCGGATACTGCGGCGGTGATGGCTCTTGCTTCGGGGATATACCGCGAGTTTGACGGAGAATATGCGGATAAGCTTCTTAAAACGGCGGAAAGGTCCTATAAGTGGCTGGAAAAAAATCCTGATTTTCTGGGATTTGACAATCCCGAGGGCTGCGGCACGGGAGTCTACGGCGAGCGCGATGACAAGGACAACCGCTTCTGGGCGGCTGCGGAGCTTTTCGGCGTTACGGGTGAGGAAAAATATCACCGTGCCTTTCTGGCTCTCCTTGACGAGGATTTCCCCAAGACGGCGCTGGGTTTCGGCGAGGTAGGAGGAATGGGTGCGCTGGCGTACATCTTATCCGACGGCGGAGATGATACCGTAAAAGATCGTCTGAAAAAGAATTTCTCTGAAAAGGCTGCGGAGCTGAAAATACTCTCCGACAGCTGCGGCTACGGCACGGCAATGACCGAGAGATCCTTCTGCTGGGGCAGCAATATGAACGTGCTGAAAAGTGCGATGACATTTATAATAGCTTCGGAGATATGCGGCGAGAGTGAATACATTCCTTACGCGCAGAAGCAGCTGGACTACATTTACGGAGCGAATGCGCTGGGCATCAGCTATGTTACGGGAGCGGGGGAATATTCGGTGCGATATCCCCACTACAGGCCTGCGGACGCTGACCATATTGACCGCTGCCACGAAGGCTTTGTATCGGGAGGAGCCAACGGCAGACCCTGTGATGAAAAAGCGATAAAGCTGATCCCCGAGGGCACGCCGCCGATGAAATGTTTTGTTGATGAGATGGAATGCTATTCGCTGAACGAGATAACGATATACTGGAATTCGCCTGCAGTTTTCGCGGCAGGGTATCTGAGTGAATAGCTATTAGTTGACATTTGCGAAGGTGCGAGGGTGAGAGTATGTGCCGATAAGAAGTTACCCCGCAATAAAAAGTTCGCCGGCCTTTCAAGGCTGCAGGTTTCCAAAGGGCGGCGCTGCATTTGACAGCGAAGCGAATCAGATGCGCGGAGCTATGCTCCGCCGAAAACGAACATCAAATCGTATATAAGCCAACAGGCTATATAAATAAATCAGCTAACTGTGAAAAAAGGAAATGATGACCATGGAAAAAACAATAAAGCTTTACGACAATGACAGCCATATGTATGAGTTCTCTGCAAGTGTGATATCCTGCGTGAAGTCCGATAAGGGCTATAAAGTCGTTCTGGACAGAACAGCGTTCTTTCCCGAGGGCGGCGGACAGTCTGCCGATGAGGGTGCGCTCAACGGGATAAAAGTCTCCGATGTGCAGATAGATAAGGACGGTATCATCACCCATACTCTCGAAAAGGAGCTCCCATCAGGCACCGAGGTAAATGGCGAAATAGACCGTGAGCTGCGCTTCCGCAGAATGCAGAACCATACCGGCGAGCATATCGTTTCGGGTATCATTCATAAGCTGTTCGGCTATAATAATGTGGGCTTTCATATGGGCAGCGAATGCGTAACGCTGGATATTGACGGCTATCTCTCCCGTGATGACCTCGACAGGGTGGAAATGCTCGCTAACAGGGCTGTCTGCGAAAATGTGGCAGTCCGTGCGGAATATCCTTCCGCCGAAACGCTGAAAAGCCTTGACTACAGAAGCAAGCTGGACCTCACAGAGGATGTACGTATCGTCACTATCGAGGGCTATGACGTATGCGCCTGCTGTGCTCCCCATGTGTCAATGACCGGCGAGATAGGCGTGATAAAGCTCCTTGACTCCATGAAATACAAAGGCGGCACGAGGATAAATATGCTGAGCGGCTACGACGCGCTGGAGGATTACAATTCCCGCTATAAGAATACGGCGGCTGTTTCTGTGCTGCTGAAATCCAAGCAGAGCGAGATAAAGGAAGCGGTGGAGCGTATCATCGAAGAACTCAATTCGGAAAAGCAGGCTCAGACAGAGCTGAAAAAGCAGCTCATAAAACTGAAAAAGGCGTCCGTTCAGCCTACAGACGGAAACCTCGTGCTGTTCGAGGAGAGCATGGATATGCTCAATCTGCGTATTCTCGTGAATGAGACAATAGAACTCTGCGGAGGGATATGCGCCGCTTTTTCGGGAAACGACAACGACGGATATAACTATGTAATGGCAAGCAGGACTGTTCCCATGAGGGCAAGGTCTAAGGAGATAAACTCTGCGCTCTGCGGCAGAGGCGGCGGCAGCGACGAAATGATACAGGGCAGCGTGAAGACCTCCGCTGAGGAGATAAGGGCATATTTCGCTGTCTGACAGCTGTCAGGACAGATGATTATTCTCCGACTTCGCAGTAGCTTCAATTGTCGGAAACAGTATTTATTTGACAAGTGCATTTTTCTGCGTTAGGCTCAGATCGTGAATACATTAAAAAGGGGAATAGCAAATGCTTGATATGTACACTTCGATAGTAATTATAACGATACTTCTTCTGACGATAACTGTTTCGGATATTCTCAATAACCGCCTTATCACCCGAGAATCAAAGCGGCTGGGAGTTATCGCCTGCGTACTTATCGGCGGGGCTTCGCTGGGCGAATGCATAGGTGTTCTTACAAACGGCGCTGCGCCGTCGCTTATCCTTATCCATAGGCTGGCAAAGCTGACGGAATTCTGCTGTGCGCCTGCTGTGGGAGTGGTCGTTGCCCGTGCATACGGGTCTGACATAAAGCCGAAGGCGGCAATGGTCATCGTATATGTGCATTCCGCTTTTGAATGTATAGCCGCATGCTTCGGCTGGGTGTTCACCGTTGACGGCAATAATATCTATCAGAGGGAAAAGCTTTACTTTGTATACGTTGCCGCATTTATCGCATCGACTGCCTACGGCTTTATCTCAATTATCCGGCGCGAAAGGGAATATCAGTGCAGAGGCGACAGTACGGTGGCGCTGACTCTGCTTCTGCTGGCTGCGGGGATAGGCATTCAGTTTGTGATGTCGGATATCAGAGTGGATTTCCTCTGCACTGCCATTGCACATTTTATGCTGTATTACCGTCACTGCAATGTGACTATGCAGGTGGATGCGGTGACCCGCCTTCTCAACCGCAGATGCTACGAGACAAATCTCAGCAGCGTCGATTCAAAGGCTGTCATACTGTTTTTCGACGTGAACAAGTTCAAGCAGGTAAACGATAAATTCGGTCACTCGGTGGGAGATATCTGCCTCAGAAACGTAGCCGACCGTCTGCAGCATGTTTACGGAAAATACGGCTTATGCTACCGGATCGGCGGAGACGAGTTCTGCGTGATACTGAACAAGAACTTAGACATGCTGGATAAGCTCAACGAGCAGTTTTGCGAGGATATCCGCAAAATGCGGGAAAAGGACGAAAGAATGCCCGGGGTATCGCTTGGGTACGCATACTATGACAAGAGCGTTTCTCACATTCAGTCCGTTATCGAACAGGCGGACGAGATGATGTACAAAAACAAGGCGGCGGCAGACGCAAATCCCTGAATAATATGATAAAAAGGGGCTGTAAAAAAAGTCCCCAAGAAAAAAGGCTGCCATCTTGCAAGAAA
>JBJESJ010000139.1:0-5238 GCA_051882725.1 Oscillospiraceae bacterium | reverse complement strand
GTAGGGCTTTGCGTCGAAAAATGCTATCTCTTCCATAATGTGCTCCTTGAAAAACGTTATTGATGATATTATGTACCAGCAAAAGTAAATTATACGAAAAAACGGAAACAGATGATTTTCACCTGCTTCCGCTTTATCGGATATTTTTATCTGTTCTGATCGGTCGTGGTGGTAGTGGGCTGCTCGCCGCCGATAAGATCATCAACTGCATTTGCTGCTCCTGTCACCGCGTCGTCAACCATATTGGCTCCGTCCTGTACAATATTTCCTGCAGTATGGCCTGCTTCGCTTACCGCATTTCCCACATTGTCTGCCGCATTTTCGATAATGCCGTCGCCGTCAACATCGGTTCCTGTCTTATGAGTGGCAGTGTTATTGCTGTTCGTGCCCTCATTACCTGCTGCCGACTGACCTGTGGTCTGTTCCTGCGCCTGTGACGCCGCTGTTCCGCCATTGCTGCCGTTGGTATTGTTCTTGTTTGAACCGCAGGCGGTCAGTGATAATGCAAGCACACCGAGCATACACATTGCCGCCGCAATTTTTGATTTTTTAAGCTGCATATGATAACTGCCTTTCTTGCAGGTTTCTGCCGCCTGCAAATTTATGTCGGCACTGCGCACCGTTCTCACGATGCACAGCTCCGACTGTTGTTCTTTTGTCCTTTGTTTTGCAAACCCTTTCGGCAGACGGCAGCTTCACGTCCGCAGCAGCTCAACTCATAATAGCTTCTATCATTTCGTTATAGCTTTCGGGAATGTATCTGTATCCGCTGTCGTCTACGTTTATAATATAACACACGACCACGGGATTATACTACTCTTTTGTATTGGAAATTATTTCAGCAAGCTCTTCTTTCTCCGAGTCGGAAAGCATGCTCAGCTTTTGCCGCTTATCTGTTTTCCGTCGGCATGATCATATATCGAGCCGTACAGCATGAATTCATTCTGCGTATTATCGGAAAACTGCGGTTCGGCGCATGTTTTGCCGATAAGTATAAGGTTTTACTCCGAAATGTCGTCGGCTGTAAAGCTGAAGCTGCTGTCGGTGATGCCAAGCTTTTTCAGATATCCGATAGTATTTTCATAGCTGCTTTGCAGCTTGAAGGAAGTAAAATACGGGCTTTCAGGCTCGGAATAATTTTCTTCGTTTATGCCTGCGTATATCCATATCTCGGTGAACGGCTCCTGACTTACCGATGATCTGACATAGTCCTCTTCGGTCATATTATTGATATCCTCTGCCAGACACTCCTTGAGGGTCGGGATAAAATCGCTTTTAAACATATATCTGTCCCTATACGGATAATATTTCATATCCTGCACCGTATCATAGCCGCTGCCTTCGAGAATATACATCGTTTCGCAGTCAAGGGTATTGCTTATGGCTTCGATCTTCTCTGCCTTTATCTCGTCACAGGTCTCCAGCGGAAGCAGCATTTCATACACTTCATAATCTATATAATATTCTCTCGTTTTGACACTGCCGTTTTTATAAGTGTAATTAATTATGATGTAATCGGTAGGGTCTGTATCTTCACCGTTATTGTGAATTTCAAGCTGCCTTTTATGCGCGGCTGTCAGCGTCCGAAGATTCTCCTCGTTCTCAAAATAAAGACCTCCCTTCGGACTGTCACCGCCAGCGTTTCCGAAATTCTCCAGCACGGCGCATTTCAGCTCCGATACCTCGGGAACGTCGTTTACCGCTCCGAAAAAGCCGGTGTTTACCGTCAATATGTACGCAGCGAATATCCCTGCCATTACACAAACATATTTTATCAGCGAAATGTGGAGCTTTTTCACTCCCCTGTTGGATATGCTGTCCAGTATCAGGAATATCACGGCGGTAATGATGATGAGCGGCGCAAGCCCTGCATTCATCTGGTCCAGCGCACAGCATATGAACATCATAAAGCATATCATCACGATGAAGTAAAACGTTTTTGATATGAAGATCCTTCCCGTCTGCTCCGCTTTTCTGCGGCGGTACAGCTTCAATGCGCAGAACATCAGCAGCACCGTGACCGCAAGGCATTTTATTACCCAGAAACCAAATGAGTATATCGAAAAAAATGAACCGCTCTCCGCCGCATTGTCGATGCCTATAAACGCCGACATGTACAGCCCATAAGCCGCTCCCAGAGGCGAGGTACAGCATAACAGCTGATTTAGCAGCGAATCGTCCAAAATATTGAATTCCAGCCCATAGCCATGCTGAAGCACTGTTATAAATATGCACACATACACCGCGGGCAGACAGTAATTCGCTCCCATTCCATAGGCGGCGGTCTCGAATTTGCTGCCGCAGAGACTCATCGTCAGCACGAACATCGTGTACATCATAAGCATGACGATAAGTCCGCCGATGATGAGATTTATTGCCAGCGGCATAAAGTCTGCGAATATCTGCTGGTCGGGGTCAAGCCATTTATCTATCACAATATGTCCCGCAGCTGTCAGTATGAGCGAAAGTGTCTGACAGATGATATAGGGGATAAGATACACTCCCAGTCCCGACAGATATCCTCCGAAAAACCGCTCGTCTGCTGTCAGCGGCAGAGAATATTCCATATCTACCAGCTTTTTGTCGTACAGGTGGGAAAAGCTTCCCAATGCGATATAGATCCCTGCTGTCAGGGCGACTATAATGCCCAAAAACGCTATTAAGATATAGATCGTATCGTCGGGCGCGTCAAACACCGAATCGTACTGCGTCAGCGCCCATACATCTGTATTCTTTGCAATGACTATCTCCGATATCACATGTATCAGAAACAGCGGGAGTCCCAGAAAATGCATGAACAGCACCAGCACTCCGCATTTCATGTTCCGCTTTGTCAGCATTTTTCCGTAATGCACCGCCGAAGACGGCTTTTTTGCCTCTCCGACATTTGCCGTTACAGCTTCTGTCATATATTATGACCTCCATTCTATGAAATTATGCTCTCGATCATGTCGTTATATTTTTCGGGGATATACATATCTGTACCTCCGTCTATGCTTATCGAATAATAATCCTTATCGGGGATATAATTCCTTACAGCGTCGGAAACTATTTCCGCAAGCTGTGTGAGCTGCTCTTCCGTCAGGTCGGATATCCGCATATCCTTGGGATGATAATTGCTGTATTTATATCGATTCCCATAACTGTCGGGGTCGTATATCACAGCTACTGTTTCCGACATATCCCAGCTATGACTTACGGGTATCCTGTACTTTGCAGATACTCTCCGCAGCTCTATGCCGTCAAGGGCGGCAATGTCCGCGGCAGTGTATTCCTCGTGATACGGCTCGATGCCATAGGAGCTAAGATATTCAAGGGTCTTCGGATAAGCTTCCGTTATCGTATATACCTCATAATACGCTCCCAAGGGAGAAACATAGCTGTTATCGTCAAGATAGCCCGTGCCTATATTCAGTACATCGTTTCCTAAGCCGTATCCCGAATAGTCCTCTATCGTCATGGCATTTATGTCCTCGGTCAGGCACTCTGTGAGCCTTTGAGCAAAGTCCTCGGAATAGGTCTTTTTATTCAGATTGGGATAGTATTCCGTTCCATGTGAAGCAATGCACAGTGCCTTATCCTCTGCGGTGGTTTTCAGCGCTGCCAGCTTCTGCTCCTTCATCTCTCCGGAAACCTCCAGCGGCAGAAGATTTTCATATGCACTGCAAAATGCATCGGTATAATATCTTTTTACCACCACTCCGCTTTTCATCGTGTATTTTATTCCGAGCGCACAGCCTGCCCTGACCGCTTCTTCCGAGGAATTATACTCGTCAAGCTGCATGGTATGGGCATCGGTTATCAGTCGGATATTATATTCGTCCTCGAAGCGGTAAGTCCCGGTATACCAATTGGTGCCGTAATATCCCGCGTAGTCGTAAAGCTCCGCGCACTTTACCTCGCCGGGGTCGGGAACATAGTTCTCCGCTCCGAAATAACCTGTTTTATCCGTCATCAGATATGCTCCGATAAGCACTGCCATTATCACTGCGTATTTTCCCACCGAACGCCCGAGCTTCTTTATCCCGCGGTTTGACACGCAGTCCATTATCAGAAATGCCGAAGCGGTGACTATCAGCATAGGGATCATCCCCGTGCTGGTCTCCGATACGAACACGCTTAGTATAATCATCAGGCAGACCATCACAAAATAATAGAACGTCTTCGATATGAATGTCCTTCCCGTCTGCTCGGCTGTTCTGCGGCGGTAGAGCCTGTATGCAATAAACATCAGCAGCGCCGTCACAGCAAGGCACTTTATCACCCAGAATCCGAAGGAATAAACCGAAAAGAAGGAATAGTCCGAGGCGGGCGTATTCACCGAATAGAACGCTCTGTCCAAGTTGTCGGAGTACAGCGTCAGGTACAGTCCGACAACTGCTCCTATGGGCGAGGTGCAGCCGAACAGCTGATTTATCAGCGTATCGTCCGATATCCTGAACACAAGGCCGTAGCTTTCATCGGATATCAGCCAGTAAATGCAGAAGTATATCACGGGCAGGCAGAAATTCGCTCCTATGCCGTATGCTCCCGTTTCAAATCTGCTGCCGCAGAAGCACATCGTCAGCACAAAAAGCGTGTAGAACATCACCATGATGATAAGTCCGCCGAATATGAGCTTTATGCACATCGGTGTGAAGCTTTCAAATATCTTCGCCTGCACGCCGCTCACCCATGTATCCACCGTGTACCGTCCCACTGTCAGCAGTATCAGCGATATTATCTGACAGATAATGTAGGGCAGGACATACATGCCCAGTCCCGACAGATACCCTGCGAAAAATCGCTTATCCGCCGTCAGCGGCAGTGAATATTCCATATCCACTTTCTGCTTGTCGAACAGATGCGAAAAGGAACCCATCGCAATGAGTACCCCGGACATCACAGCCGCTATCGTACATACCGCTGCGATGAATATATATATATACTCTGTGATACCAAATACCGAAACGATATAGTATGTGTCATTATCGGTGAACCACTCGGGCGTTTTCGCTTTCATCTGATACGCCTTCGTCAGCACTGCAATGAGAAACATCGGCAGCCCCAGGAAATTCATGCAAAGCGACAGTATCCCGAATTTGAAATTCCGTTTTGCCAGCGACAGCCCGTAATGAACTGCCGCCGACCTGTTTCTGATAGTTTCTGTCATATATTATTTCCTCCGTTTATGATATCATGCTTTCGTCAATATAGTCCCACACCGCAATGCCGCGGGAATCAAGATACGAAATGGTC
>JBJESJ010000138.1:0-24349 GCA_051882725.1 Oscillospiraceae bacterium | reverse complement strand
TCGCCAGATCTGATATCCAGCAGCTTGAAGCTTTCCATTGCTTCGGCGCGGTGTTCGTCGGTGTCATAGGCGAACGCGGCAGCGGCAGATGTCATGCTGTTTATCGGGTCAACGATACGCTTATCCATTATGTACACGGTAAAAGCATTTATAAGAATTATCATTGATACTGCAATGATCACCATACTTGCCGCATATCCGATGATACCCGACAGATCGGCGTTTCCGGCAATATATGCCAAAGAGATATTGCCGTAATTCCCATAATATTGAACATTTTCCCAAAGCTCGCCGGCTGAATACCGTTCATTGATAACACGCTTGTCCGAGACGATATATCCGCTGTAGTCTTCGGAATATTCATATTCGATAGTACCCTTGTAATCCTGAAGCTCGCCGCTTTCCACATTTACTGCGCCGAAAATGACTATCTTTGATATCTGAACGTCCTGAGCCGAACGTGAGACTATTTCCGTGAGAGCGGTATCGTCAAATTCGGCGAGACCGTCTGCAAATTCCAGCGCTTCTATTTCATCGCCACATTCCGCGTAAACGATATCATCGAGATATCTGATATAGCCGATTGTCTTTGAACGGATATCGTCATAGTATTTCTGAGTGCTTATAACGATAAAGAAAACGGACATTCCTACAGCCGTAATATTCACCAGCAGCAGAAGCACGCGCTTTATGGAATGGCTGCGGTAATTCTTCTCGGACTTTTCGGAGCGCAGTGGGAAGAATTTTTCAAATTTCGGCAGCAGACAGCGGCATATCAGCAGCTCAATGCACAGTATCAGGAAAAACGGGATTATCACCGTGAGATCCTGCGTGATGAAATCATAGAAAAGAAACCGTATTATAAAGACTGCGCCTATGATCAGCGCAGCAGCTGCTGTTCTGTCCTTGCCCGATAAAAGCATTTTGCTTCTGATGAGCGAACATAGCAGCGCAAGCACCACATTGATGATGAGAAGAAATATACTGTTATTGGAATCATAAATCAGTATCATGGCGATTTCCGTCAGGACCGCAGTTGTCATGCCGGGAAGCAGTCCGCCCAGAAGCGCTGCGGCTATCGTCCCGAAAGGACATAATCCGACAATATAAGCAGCACCTATCGAATAAAATTCCGCTTTGAGCATAAAATCATTATTTACAGCCTCGGATATCCTGCCGACTGTGTATAATGCCAGTTCGTTCAAAGGAATACTAATCAGGTTCATCAGAAATGTGACCGCGGTAAGCAGCGCATAGGGGACAGTTTTTTTCTTCCGATACATATTATTATCTCCGTTTCTCCGATGACAGCTTTTCAGCTGACGCAGGGCGTTTCCGATTTGTTTTAATTATAGCATAAAGCTTCCGTAAATTCAATAGTCCGTCAAGGGGCGGAGCAATATTTTTCAGACGCTCATCCGGGTATGACTTTACAGAGTAAATGTAAAAACATTCTGAAAATGCAGATACGGTGTGAAATAATGAAAATAAACAGCAAAAGATCCCCTGTCGGAGACCCGACAGGGGATAGCTTTTTCATAATACTGCTCCTTATCCGATAAAAGCATATCTGAAGTATTATCGGCAGACGTTCATCCAGACCCGCATTTCATTTTCGCCGCGGTTTCCCCATGTGTAGTAGGGGACAGCAGTCGCTTCGCAGGGGATGGACTCTTCGGGCTCGGCAGTGTAAAGGCTGCCGCAGTCTGTGATACGCTGAGCCTTTGCCTTAAGCTCTACCGTGCCGCCGAGAAGCCGGGAGTCGTATCCGCATACCTCAGGAGCAGAGCTTCTGTCGATGCGCAGCTCGCTGACCTTTCCGTTATCCACGCCCTCAAAGCAGTAGACCAGCGGACCCCGCATGAGCGCAGTCATTCCCGCAAGTCTCGGAACTTTGCATGAAGCTCTGACAAATGTGGGCGTTCCGTCGAAAATAAACTCAATATCCGCATTTTCGGCGATATCAATGTAAACATAGCCGTTTTCGGGAGCCTTTGAGAGAGCGCTTCCGTTTACGGTGATACTGCAGCTCCTGCTCCAAGAGGGGATACGGACTGCCAGTCTGCCGCTGCCCGAGACCTTATACTTGACGGTCATATCATAGGGGTAGTCGGTGGTACATTCCAGAGCCATGCCGTTTGCAAAGCGGACGCTGCCCGCTGCGAACATATGACAGTATGCGGTGTCCTTATTCTCGCCGTAGGCGTACATTCCAATGGAGCCTATCAGTCTTGCCACATTCGGAGGACAGCATGCGCAGGCATACCATTTCGGACGGACGGGGAGGTCGTGGGTGTGAGTGCGTGCTGTGCCCGAAATGCCCGGGTCTATCTCAAGGGGATTTACATAGAAGAACCGCTTTCCGTCCAGCTGCATTCCCGCAAGCACGGTATTGTAGAACGCAAGCTCCATGATATCGCCGTATTCGCCCTTTACCTCGTTTTCAAGCATTCTCCCCGCGAAGAACATCAGTCCGATAGAAGCGCAGGTCTCGGCATATGCGGTATCGGATGGCAGGTCGTAATCAACGGTGAAGGCCTCTCCGAGGACGGTAGAGCCGATACCGCCCGTGATATACATTTTCTTATTAACGATGTTGTCCCATAAGCGGCGGCAGGCTTCCAGCAGTTCGCTGTCGCCTGTTTCGGAGGCAAGGTCTGCCATGCCCGTGTAAAGGTAGACTGCGCGGACAGCATGTCCCGTAGCTTCGGACTGTTCACGGACAGGCTTTCTGCTCTGACGGTAATCGTTGTCCCAAGGGTCGCAGCCCCAGACTGTCCAGTCACGTTTTTCCGCTTCATCAGCAAAGAAGGAAGGGTCTGTTCCGCGTTCGTCGATAAATCTCCTGCAAAGGGTGAGGAAGTGCTCGTTTCCCGTAAGACGGTACAGCTTCATAAGAGCAAGCTCAATCTCGGGGTGACCGGGACAGCCCTTGATATCCTGTGTGACGAAGCGGTCGTATATGCACTCCGCATTTTTGGAAGCAATGTCCAGCAGCTTTCGCTTGCCTGTGGCTTCATAGTATGCGCAGGCAGCCTCTATCATGTGACCCGAACAGTACAGCTCGTGACCTTCAAGAAGATTTGTCCAGCGCTTGTCCTTGTCCTTGATGGTATAGTACGTGTTCAGATAGCCGTCCTTATCCTGAGCGTCGGCTATCAGGCTGATAAGCTCGTCCGCCTGCTTTTCGAGGGCATCGTCGGGCTTTGCCGCAAGAGCATATGCTGCCGCTTCCAGCCATTTTGCTGCGTCGCTGTCCTGAAATACCATGCCGTAAAAGCCGTCGCCCGTGTCCTCGCCGCGGAGAGCCTTACCCGCGTTGATAAAGTTTGCGGCAACGTGGCTTTTCTCCGTATCGGGAGCCTTATCCCACAAAACGCTGTGCTGATAGGGTATCACCGTATCGCGGACAAGCTGCTGATATTTTCCGATAAAGCCCTCCGCCTTATATGCGGTCACGGGTATCTGTGTCTGTAGCTTCATAATATGATTCTCCTTTGCAGGTTTTTGAAAATGTGGTTGACATCTGTTTATATATGTATTATAATATTAATAATACCTGATTGGAATGGAGAGATATATTATTTATATGGATAATAATACTCATAACATAGCTGTCAATACGACAGAGCTCCCAAAGGTGACCGACTTTGGTATCCTCACTGCTTCGGAGGATTTTTATCATATGGACAGAACTGCGGATTTCAATGTGCTTATCCTCGTGACCGACGGAGTGATGTATGTCACCGAGGACGGCAGCGACTATGAGATAGCTGCGGGGGAAATGCTGTTCCTGAAAAGCGGGCTGCGGCATTTCGGAAGGCGGAAAACTCTCCGCGGCACAAGCTGGGTCTATGCGCATTTTTATCTGCGGGAAAACGGCGCAGACGATGATGATACGCTTATCCTGCCGAAAAAGCTCTGCGGTCTCGGAGGAAGCGTCCATGAGGACAGACTGCATGAGCTGTGCAGGCTTTTTCACAGTTCGGAGCCGCTGAAAAGCTTTCGGATAAATGCCATGTTTTATGAGCTGCTCATCGGGATAGGCTCGGAAAAGCTGCCTCGTCGGGAGAGCCTCTCGGACAGGATATGCGCATATCTGGATACGCAGACCCATAAGCCCTTTACCAAGGAGCTTGTGGAGAAGAGATTCTTTTTAAGCTACAGCCATATGGCGGCAGAGTTTCGCAGGGAAAAGGGCATGTCCATGGGGGAGTATCACAACTCGGCGAGAATGAAAAGGGCGTGTCATCTGCTGCGTTCCACTCTTATGACAGTAGGGGAGATAGCAGAAAAGCTCGGATTTTCGGATATGCTGTATTTCAGCAGGAGGTTCCATGCCTTTGCGGGAGCTTCTCCCTCCGATTACAGAAAGCAGTCCCAGAAGGAGTATTAAGGAAGCGCTGATCAAATCGTTTTACGACACTCTCAGTAACAGATTTTCGAGCGTCGGAAACGATGGCTTTGCCTTTGATCAGCGCTTTCCTAACTCTGTCAGGTGCCGCCCTGTCATTTATGCTGTCGGTCAGCTATCCGATCTTCCGCATATGAGCCTGTCTGCGCAGGCAAGCACACCCGGCAGAATGAAAATGATAAGCACCACCGCGCAGAACGCGCCCTTTGCGATGGTAAGGCATATCTCGCCGATAGTCGGGTTTGCAAAGACAAAGCCGAGTATCCCCGTGACCGTTATCATTATCAGCGATGAGGTCAGAATGGTGTGCATGGAGCCGTCATATGCCTGCCGGATCGCTTCGCGGATATCCATTGTTTTCCTGTTTGCTCTGTAATATGAGGTGAACAGTATGCCGTAGTCGATAGTTGCGCCCATGAGTATACACTGTACGATAAGCAGAGCAAGATAATACATTCCTTCGCCGCTTACGCCGATGATCGTCATAGCTGCAAACACTCCGCACTGCACCACAAGCACCAGAATAAGCGGGATAATTACCGAGCGGAAGGTAACTGCCACCACAACAAAAATAGCTGCTGCCGTGATGAGTGTGATCCTGTTCATTTCGCTGTCGAAGCTCTGTGACATCTCATAGCTCATGGGCGAGTTTCCGATGAGATAGTATTCTCCCGAGAGCTTTTCATCGCACCGTGAGATTAGCCTGTCGAGAAATGCCCGTGTCTCGGCAGAATCTTCGGGATAGGAAGTGTTGATGATAATTCTCCCGAAGCTGTCGCCCTCAAGCTGAGATATGCCCTCGCCGAGCTGTGCGCGGATATCCTCGATGCTTTCCCTTTCTTCATCGCCGAAGAATTCCGAGAAGCGGCTGTCGTTCATAACATCATCGGCGATGTAGCTTATCAGCACGGGGAGAGTCAGAGTCCGTGAGCTGTCGGGATCATTCTGCGCATTGTAGTATAAATAGAGCAGCTCGGCGGTGTTTTCGTCAAAATCCTCCGACAGCTGACCGAATACCTCCGCAAATTCCGCCGCGGTATATTCCGATCCCGCCATGCTCATTACCGACTGCACCATATAAAGCTGCTGCGCCGCCGTCTCGTCGAACATCATTGCATGCTCCGGGTCTGCAAGAACTGCGTTTATCATAAAATCAACGAACTCCTGCATACTCATTGTATCCGCTCCCGACATCATCATAAGCTGCGAAACTGTCTGACTGTCCAGCCCCAGCGCACCTGCAAGCTCCTGCGGGCTCATAGGCGCGGAAATGACGTACTTATCGGTGAGCATTGCCAGCATTTCAAGCTGTGCTGTCATGCTTTCGTCCGTCATAGACGAAAACTGTTCTTCCTGCATAAAGGCAAGCATATCCGACATGGGTATCTTCGTATCGCTGCCGTCCTCGTAATAGCTGTAATAGAGCAGTCCGATGACAGACGGGTCAAGACTTATCCCGCTGTCAGTATCGTTAATCATATCGGCAAGCTCGTCTGCCGTATACTCCCTGCCGAGAGTGTTGTAATATCCCATAACTCCGACGATATTATCGTCTGTTTCAAGCTCTGCTCCGATACTGCCTGCCGCTGTGTCGTCTTCGGCGCTGTACAGCAGGACTACGGAATTTTCGGGAGGAAACACCTCGTCCACCTTATTGTTTTCGGTGAGAGTGAACATTATCTCTGTACTGCCCTTCAAAACGGAAAATGCTGCAAAAATGCAGACAAAAAGCATTCCGAAAAGGTATCTGTATTTCGCGGATATTTTCGCATATCCGCCCATGGGGATATGGAGAGCTTTTTTTCTCAGCCTGACGATAAGCTTATCCGACATGAGTATCAGCGAGGGCAGCACTGTAAAGATGCAGATAAGGCTGATAAGCACGCTCTTTGCCAGAGCTATGCCCATATCCGCGCCTATTCTGAAGCTCATGAACACCAGCGCCAGCAGTCCCACAAAGGTGGTGAGAGAGCTGCTTGTGATTGAGGGGAAGGCGTTTGCCACGGCATTTTTCATGGCGGTGATATTGTCTGCCGCAGCCTCCTTTTCCTGAGTGTAGCGGTTCATCAGGATAATGGAGTAGTCCATGGAGAGCACCAGCTGCATGATAGCCACCACCGAATTTGTGGTATCGGCAATGCTCGGCAGAAAGGCGTTTGTTCCCATGTTTATCACAATGGCGACAGCGATATTCGCAAGGAATATCACAGGCTCGAACCACGAATCCGACATCGCAAACAGCACTATCAGAAGTATTCCGACGGCAAGGATAACTATGTACAGCGACAGCGTAGGCGTGTTGGCGTCGCTGATGGTGCCGCTTGTATATAGCTCGTAATTGTCGGAGTATATATCGTTTGCAGTTTCAAACAGCGCCGCGCACTCCTCGGAGTGGCTGTCAAAAGCCATATTTATCTCGTACAGAGTATAGCCGTCCCTGTTGAAGTCATCGCTGTCGGCTTCATAGTTTACGCTGTCCACGTCGGGAAGTTCCGAAAGCTGTTCGTATATCTCATGTTTTTCGTCCTCGGAAAGACCTCCGAACATGAGCCGCAGCGTGCTCGAATCTGTTTCCCCGAATTCCCGCTCCATGATATCCATGCCCTGCTTCATGGAAGAATCGTCGGGAAGATATTCTGTCATATCATAGTTGACGCTGACCTGTCCCATGAAAAACAATGATATCACCGCAAGCAAAAGGAACACAGTCAGGATAATGTGCCTTTTGTCCACAAGAAATTCCGCAAGCTTTTTCATTTTTTTTAGATCTCCTTTGCTAAATCAGTTAATTTTTAGTCCTGAACGGTAACATCTGCAAACAAATGCTCACCGTTCCGGCTGCCGGATAGTGCGGCAAGCGGCTCCCTGTAATTGATACCGAGCATTACAATTCCGAGAACGACCAAAACAGCACCTGTCACCAGACCGACAGTGCGGTTGTTGACTCGGTTTGCAAACCGAGCCGACAGAATTGACGCGGCAGTTTCCGTCACCATGCACAGAAGCAGTATCGGCAGGTCATCCAAGATGATAGTCGGGTCGATTAGAGAGTGGCTGACAAATGCGATAAGGGCAGTGAATGTCATGATAAATGTACTTGTCCCCACTGCGGTCCTGCGGTCCATTCCGAGGAATGCCGTAAACACCACCAGCATCATCATGCCGCCTCCCGAGCCGACAAATCCTGTGCCGAAGCCTATGGTCAGACCGAAAAACAGGGAAATGACAATGCCTTTCGGATCAAGCTTATCGCCTTTTTCGGAAATATCCTTCCGCTGAGTATCGGGCTTTGCCAGAAAGCGTATGCCGATGCCTACGCACAGGAACAAAGAAAGACTTCCCAGCACTACATTGCTCGCAAGATAAGCTGCAAAGCTTCCGACGATGCACATTGCGATTATGCAGGACATCATCAGTCCGCCCCGTTTCAGGTCGATATTTTTATGCTTTATGTATATTCCCGCAGTGAATGCGGAGCCGAGTATATCCGATGCAAGGGCAACAGCCGTTGCATGATAAGCCCCCGTTTCTCCCACAAAGGACGGACACAGCACTATCATTATCGGCACCATGACCGTTGCTGCGGACAATCCCGCCAGCCCCGTGCCCACACCTGCCAGCAGAGCGGCAATAAAACACCATATATATTCCAAAATTATCAGCCTCCCAAACGAGCGCGGATTTGACATATCCGCATTTATATAGTATAATATACATAACGTGTTTTTACAACCGACTGTTTATTATAAGTTGGAGTGTTTATCAACAAAGCTGCAAAATCTGTCGGTTATCGGTACATTAATATCAAATTTGTTCGGGAGAGATGGAAATGAAAGAAGATCAAAGGGTCAGACTCAGCAGGCAGATGCTTAGGAACGCGCTTATCTCGCTGCTTAAGGAGAAGCCGATAAATAAAATATCCGTCCGTGAGATATGCAGCACGGCGGAGATCAACCGCACCACGTTTTACAAGTATTACGGCAGCCAGTACGACCTTCTGGCAGATATCGAAAACAATGTGCTGGACGAGCTTTCCGAAAGAATGAAGACAGGCCGCAGTACCCAAAAGCTGCTTCCGGGTATCCTTGGGTTTATTGAGGAAAATGCCGAGGTATGCCGTCTGCTGATAAACAATAATGTGGACCCCGAGTTTCCGAAGCGGGTGCTGAATATGCCTGAGATCAGGGAACAGCTTTCGGACGTTACCAACGACGAAGCCTTTTCGGCACACAGCGAATATATGTATGAATTTCTGGTATGCGGCGGCTTCAGTATCATAACAAAATGGATAAACAGCGATAAGCGCGAATCCCCCGCAGAGCTGGCAGCCTTCCTCGACCGGATATTCAACAGGATAGGCATGAATGTATAACGTGTCGCATTATGCGATACAACAGGTGTCTGCAGAATGTAAAAATTAAACATATTGACGATTGACAACGTTTTCACAATGTGGTATAATCTGACTGTAAAGTACAGTAAATATCATATCTCGGGCGGAAAATTATTTTTTTGAAAGGAAAATTTGAAATGGAAAACGCTGCTTTCTGCGAGGGTATTCTTAACTTTTACGAGAAATTGAACGAAGACGCCTATAATCTGGATAATGCGGTCGAAAATATCAATGCGGCCCTGAAGCTTATTGCAAAGGATATCAGACTGGCGCGGGCAGTTATGACTGTCAGTGCTCCTCCGAGCAGCTATGAACCCGAAGGTATCGACAGAAAGGGCGATTATCTTTTCAGTTCCAAGGACCACGATACCGACGGAGTGGAAAAGCATTTCGTTACCAAGGAAGGCGGCAGGGTCACTGTCTCATTTTTCCCCGTCAAGGGAGCTAAGTGGAACGGCAAAGAAAAGGCTGTGATAGGACAGCTTGCCAAAAACTGCTACATAATAGGCGGAAGAGCAAGGGCTCTGGGGCTTATGGAAAAAAGTATCTACATTGACCGTATGACCGGAGTGGACAATACCGACGGATTTATGAGATTCGGCGGAATGCTTGCGGCAACAGGCAGACTTTCCGGATATACGGCTGTTTATGTTAATATCAAGAATTTTAAATATGTGAACAAGGTCTTCGGCAGCAGACAGGGAGATATGATGCTGAGAAAATTCTCCCGTACAATGAGCGATTATATCGGCGGAGACGGCAAGTTTGCGAGACTGGGCGGCGATAATTTCATTCTCCTTGTCAAAAATGAGAGATTCCCCGAGTTTATGAGCTTTTCGGACAATATTGCCATTGAGATGGGCGAGGGTGACGAAAAGCAGCTCTATGATGTGAAGCTTCGCATGGGCGTTTATGAGGCTTCTGAAGGGGATACGATGTCCGAAATAATGAACAAGTCCTCCATTGCCTACAATGCGGCAAAGCTTGATGAACGCAGGGATGTGATGATATTTTCACCCGTGCTTCTGGAGCAGGCGCTCCATAAAAAGGAGATATCCACGCTGTTCCCCAAGGCTCTGGAAAACGGAGAATTTGTGGTCTACTATCAGCCGAAGGTGCGTCTTACTGATAACAAGCTCTGCGGCTGCGAGGCTCTCTGCAGGTGGATAAGAGACGGGAAGATAGTTCCTCCTATGGATTTCATCCCTATCCTCGAAAACGAGGGCACTATATGCAAGCTTGATTTTTACATTTTTGAAGCTGTCTGCGCGGATATCAGACACTGGATCGATATGGGCATTGAGCCTGTCAGAGTGTCGGTTAATTTTTCAAAGCGGCATCTTCATAACAAGAAGCTCGCAGACCAGATACTGGCAATAATCAGAAAGTATGAGGTGGACAGCAGATTCATTGAGGTAGAGCTCACCGAAATGACGACCGCAGAAGATCTCACCGCTATGAGGGTCTTTGTTGACAGAATGAAGGAAAACGGCGTAGGCACCTCTATTGATGATTTCGGAACAGGCTATTCGTCGCTCAATCTTCTTAAGGATCTGGACGTGGACGTTATAAAGCTTGACAAGTCATTTTTTACCAATATCAACGAAGAGGGCACAGAAGCCTCTACCGACAGGATAGTGGTCAAGAATATCGTGAACATGGTCAACGAGCTGAATATGGAGGCTATTTCCGAGGGCGTTGAAACTCATGCACAGGCGGATTTTCTCCGTGAAACTCACTGCAGCATGGCGCAGGGCTTCCTGTTCGACCGTCCGCTTCCCAAGGGCGAGTTCGAGAAAAGACTTTCCGATGGAGAGTTTTATGCGGACAAGGGCTGAAAGCATGCGCTGCTGCTCCGACAGATCATAGAATAATAACATCGCGGCTCGTCTGACGGGCTGCGATTTTTTGTGCTGTATTGTCTGAAAATATAAAGAACTTTTTTCGGGAAAAATCTCCAAAAATCCCTATAAATCTATTGCATTTTCCGACAGTGTGTGATATAATGAAAAAAATAAAACAGAAAGCCTGAAAGGGCTTGATTACGATGCTGTAAAGGTTCAGACAAATATCCGCAAAAGCTTTTATCCTCACTATCGGCTTGATTTTGTCCGAGCTTTATCTGATGAGCGTCAGAGAATTTATGCGGGAACGGGCAGGATATCCGTCTTGCCGTCAATGCGGCAGGACAGGTCTTGCGATATCCCGCGGAGTTTTGGAGGCAGAGCATGAAACGTAGGAATATTGCGGTCTGTGTTACGGGGTATGACTGGGATTACGAAACCAGAGTTGTCAGCGGGATAGGAGAAAAGTGCGCTGAGCTTGATATCAATCTTCTGATATTTGCCACGCTTATCCGACGTCCCGAGCTCAACAGCGACAGGGTGTTGCCTGAAAGCGTTATCAGAGGGGAATCCGAGATATTTGGTCTCATAAATTACGGCATTATCGACGGGATAGTCATTCTGGGAGATTCGCTCATTGAAGAAAAGGTCATTTATGAAGTTTCCGCAAAGGCTGCCGAGAAGAATATCCCCGTGGTGAATGTGAACGACCCAACTCATAAGCTTTTCAGAAACGTTATCCTCAGCGATAAGAAGGCTATGGAATTTGTGGTCCGTCATCTGGTGGAGGAGCACGGACTTACTAAGATAAACTTTATAGGCGGATTCCCCGGGAATCTTCAGACCGAGGAGAGGCTCGAGGCTTACAAAAAGGTGCTTGCAGAGCACGATATCCCCATTGAGGAAAGCAGGATAGCTTACGGCGAATTCTGGAAAAAAGCGGTGGAGTGCACCGAGCAGTTTATCAGCTCGGGCGATATCCCGCAGGCTATCGTCTGCGCCAGCGATACTATGGCTATTTTCTGTATGGACTATCTTCAGGAAAGAGGCTATAGGATACCCGAGGATATCATCGTAACGGGATTTGACGGACTGAAGGACTGCGAAACATATTCTCCCACACTCACGTCAGTCCGCAGAGGCTTCCGTTCTGCGGGACAACGTGCCGTGGAGATAATTTCCGACATCTGGGACGGAAAGGATACCGACGAGTTTACGGAGGTGGATTCGGAGCTTGTCATCATGCAGTCCTGCGGCTGCGTTCCTAAGGAGGAAAAACGCAGATTCGACTATCTGAGCGAAAAATACGGGGCGGAAAGCGTTTCGCTGGAGTTCCGCACCTATATGCATACCATGAACACCGACTTTGCAGCTGTTAAGACCTCTGCGGAGCTGTTTGCCAATGCAAAGCGCAGCGCGGAGTTTTTCAAACTGAAACGGCTATTTATCTGCATTTGCTCCAACATAGAGCGGGAAACTGCGGAGCTTGACCGTGAGGAGATAATTTCCTCCTTCCGCGGCATATCCGATTCCATGGTGAACATGTTCAGTTACGGCAGCAGCGTTCCTGTGGGCAAAAAATTCCCTGCAGCGGAGCTTGTTCCCGAGGATGTTCTATATGGCGAAAAAGCGGTGGTTTTTGCATTTTCTCCGCTGTATTTCAAGGATAATTTCCTCGGCTATCTTGCGTATGAGCCTACAGGCTATCAGGGCTACGGTGAGCATTTTGCCACTTGGATAATGATGCTTTCCAACAACACGGGCAGCTTCTATATGAACAAAAAACTGGAGCTTGTTGTGGATCAGCTTGAAAATCTGTATGTCCGCGACCCGCTTACGGGACTTTACAACAGGCGCGGTATGGCTAAGTACGGGAAGGGACTCATGGACAGCGCAATTGAAGCGGATTCCTGCATCACGGTTGTGTGCTCGGATATCGACAATCTCAAGCCGATAAATGACCTTTACGGTCATGAGGCGGGAGATAATGCTATCCTGCAGACTGCAAAGGCTATCACAAAGGCAATGCCGGACGGCGCTGTCTGCGTGAGAACGGGCGGAGATGAATTCTGCTCGGTGCTCAGAAGCTGCAGCGACGACGAGGTAAAGAGTATCATTGAGCAGATAGACCGCACTCTGACGGATTACAACAGTTCAAGCGGACTTTCGTACACTATCGGCTGCAGCTGCGGCTATTACCGCATGAGGGCCGCAGAGACCGAGTCTATCGAGAAGATCGCCGCCTTTGCCGACGAGGAGATGTACAAGGTAAAGGTGAGAAAAAAGGCTATGAGAAAAATGAGCTCATTGGAGCCGTGAACTATATGATTTTGAGCGCGGGCATCATGTCCGCGCTTTTATAATGCAGCCGACAGGTTTTTGCTGCAAAAACCGAAAAATATTCTGCGCCGCAGTATTTCTTGCTATTGACATTTTCGACAAAATATGCTAAGATTATTGTAATGTTTGATGAAATGCATTATACTAAGCACTGCTGCAAAATCTAAGATCTTGCAGCAGAGGAAAGTATATATATCGGCGGCTCTGCAGCACAGACACTGCAGGGTCGGAAAAATGCGCGGATCTCCTGCGCGGGATTTTTTAGGAAGTGATCTGATGGACCTCGGAAAGTTTTCTGCAATGTCTCTGTGTCTGGCTGTTTCCGTTTCGGTGTTGGGCGGCTGTGCCGCGGATACCGAGCCGGAAAGCTATGATGATTATGTGGTAAATACCTCCCCTTTGTCGGAGGAACAAAACGGGACCTCCCCGGGCTCGGAGGGGGGTATCTCCAAGGATGACGTAAATATAGGCGTTCTGTACATATCCGACCCCGCCGAGGGCAGCGGATATTCATATACCCACGATCTGGGTATTCAGGGAATGCAGAAGAATCTCGGTCTGACCGAGGGGCAGATACACCGAGTCATCGTCGATGACTCGGACGCCGAGGCTACCGAAAATGCCATAGTCGGACTTGTAAATGACGGCTGCAATATTATCTTCACCACGAGCTGGGGATATATGGAGACCACCGCCGCATGTGCGGAAAAGTATCCCGACGTGTATTTTTCCCACGGCACGGGCTATCTTTCCAACGGAAAAAATTTCACCAACTATTTCGGAAGGATATATCAGGCAAGATACTTGAGCGGCATAGTTGCGGGACTGAACACCGAATCTGACAAGATAGGCTATGTTGCCGCAATGGGCGCCGAAAGCTCCGAGGTCACGGGCGGGATCGACGCATTTGCACTGGGAGTTTATTCCGTGAATCCCGACGCGGAGATATTCGTCAAGGTCACGAACAGCTGGTATGACCCCGACCTTGAATCGCAGTACGCTTTCGACCTGCTGGACGCAGGCTGCGATGTTATCGCACAGCATGCCGACACGGCTTATCCTGCGATAAATGCAGAAAGCAGAGGGGCATATGCTATCGGATACAACTCCGATATGAGCAAGGAGGCTCCCGATTCGGTGCTGTGCAGCGTTATATGGACATGGAGCGCTTACTACACCGAAGCAGTACAGAGCATTATCGACGGCACATGGAACGGTGAAAACTACTACGGCGGTCTTGCCGAGGGACTGGTGGGTCTGACCGATACGTCGGATTTCTGCGATCCCGAATGTGATGATAAGATCGCCGAGGCTACACAGAAGATGCTCAGCGGAAGCTTTAACGTATTTGACGGCGTTATCGAGACAAATACGGGCGAGACCGTGGGCGAGGAGGGCTCTACTCTCAGCGATTCGGAAATAACGGGCGGAATCAACTGGTATTTCAAGACCGTCACAGTGCTTGAATAAAGGAGGAATTGTCAATGAAAGTAAGCATACTTGTTAAATTCCTCTGCGGAGCGGTCCTTCCTATACTTGTTCTGGGCGGAGTGGTATACTATCTTGCCGAAACGACCTTACGGAGCTCTGTTCTGGAACAGGCGAAAAATGCAATGAGAAACACGGCTAACTGTACTCTTGCCGCTTATGAGACAAATTCGGGCGAATACTATCTCGCCAAAAACGGCGACGTATGGAAGGGCGGATATAATATTTCCCTTTCCGACAACCTTATCGACAATATAGCAGGGGACGACGGAACTGTCGTTACCTTCTTCTACGGCGAGGACAGGATAATGACCTCCGCCAAGGATCAAGAGGGAAGAAGACTCCTTGATACTCCTGCGGGCGACAGGATAGTCTCCGAGGTCCTTGAGGGCGGAAGGGAGTATTTCAGCAGCTCCGTATATATCGACGGAACTATTTATTACGGCTATTACATACCTGTTTATCAGGACAGCGGAAGCTCTCCGGTGGGAATGGTCTTTGCAGGACAGATTAAGGAGTCCGTTGACAGCAGCATAAACAGCCTTATCAGCAAGATACTTGTTTTCGTGTTTGTTATCGCGGCGGTGGGAATGGTCGTGGCAGTGTTCGTGGCAATGTCTGTGACGGGTGCCATAAACAAGGGAGTCAATGTCCTTAAGGAGCTTGCTTCGGGCAATTTGTCGGCGGATATCCCAAAGAGCATTACCCGCCGCAGGGACGAGGCGGGCGAGCTCGCAAGAGCGGTGGAGGAGCTGAAAAATTCCCTGACGGATATCATCTCCCGTCTGAAGGCAAATTCCGATTCGCTGCTGAAGGCTTCGGAAATACTCAACAATATGGCTGCAAGGACTATGAATACTCTGGGCGGCTTTGAGTCTGCCATCTCGGATATGACCTCGGGCGCAAACAAGCAGGCCGAGGATATGAACAGCGCAGGCAGCAGCGTTTCGGTAATGAGCGGCGTTATCAGCAGAACTACCGACGAGATAGCAGCTCTTAACGAAAACTCCGAGAGCATGCTTAGAAACAGCGATACTGCGGCGGTAAATCTGAAAAATCTCCTTGAAGTCAACAGCAGGGTAAGAGACGCAATAGATATCATCGGCGAAAGCACCTCTAAGACGGACAGCTCCGTAAACGAGATAAGCGAGGCGGCGAAAATGGTGTCGGATATCGCCGAAGAGACCTCTATCCTCAGTATCAACGCCAATATCGAAGCCGCAAGAGCGGGCGAGTACGGACGAGGCTTTGCTGTGGTAGCTTCTCAGGTGAGGAATCTGGCGGTGGAATCCACCAGATGCGGAAAGCAGATACAGGAGCTCGTGGAACGTCTTGCGGCGGATTCTGCCCTTACCATGAAGACTATGAAGGAAGCAAAGGAGATAATCACCGACCAGAGCACAAGTATGGAAAATACTGCGGCGGCGGTCAGCGAGGTCATCGGAGGGATACACTCCTCCGCAGACAGCATACGCATTATCGAAAAGCATACGGCACAGCTTGAAAATGTCCGCGGAGATATTGTAAAAATGGTGGATGATCTTACGGTCATTGCAGGCAATACCGCGGAGCTTTCCAACAGGACCAGCGGCGAGGCTTCGGAGATGTCTGCGGGCTTCTCACAGATTGGCCGCTCCGCTTCGGAGCTCAGACGCATCGCCGACGAGCTTTCGCAGTGCGTTAATGAATTCAGACTCTGATAATCTATACAGCCGGCTGCATTGCATATGCATATGCGGCACGGCTGATTTTTTTTTTGGGTGAAAGTCCACCGAAAAGGTGTTGATAAACAAATATCTGCAGAATTTAATGCTGTCACTGAGCATTGCAAAATTGCACAGTATCACATTCCGGAAAGGAAAATGAACTGCGAAAATAGAGCATGGCAGTGTTTTCAGCCGCACTTTTTGTTGATTTTGTTGATTCCTGTGCCCTGAACAGAAGAAATATTTTACATTTCGACAAAAATCTACTAAACATATTGACAAAGTATATTTTAAGATGTATAATCTGAATATAAACCGAAATACATATAGGATAAATCAGATTTAGAAAGGGTAAGAGCTATGAAAATGCATTTTTTCTGTTGTATGAGCAGAGTGCAGGTGTGAATTTGTACAGGAGTTATCCTTGTCTGTTCGCATCTGCTTGATATTATGCATATGCGAACGGCTTTTAATATGTTTTGGAAGCTGTTTCATCTATAAGTGGAGCGGCTTTTTTTGACGGGTGGTGACAAAATGTCTGTGCAAAATGATGAGTTTTCGGAGGCTGTGGAAATAATACGAAAGGCTATAAAGGATATGGAGTTCGGCTCTGTGACGATAATGGTCCAGAACAGCCGCATAGTTTCCATAGAAAGCACCGAAAAATTCAAGGTGAAGCTGAATAATGAAAAAACTGACCGGAACGCCGGAGGTTTTAAACGCTGAAAAGTGCTGCGTTTAAAGCCTCCTTATTTTTTTGCCGATATCGGCAGAAGAAAGGAGGACAAGCATGACGATTCTTGATATGATAGGAAATACGCCGCTGCTAAGTCTTGATACCGAAGGTCTGAAAAGCGGAGTGAAGCTTTTCGCCAAAGCCGAGTTTATGAACGCCGGCGGCTCGGTCAAGGACAGGGCGGCAAGGGCTATGCTTCTGAAAGGCATCGAAAGCGGCAGCCTCACAAGGGATAAGATCGTTATCGACGCTACCAGCGGAAATACGGGCATATCCTATGCGATGATAGGCTCGGCGCTGGGATACAGTGTGCGGCTGTGCATGCCTGCTAACGTTTCCCCCGAGCGCAGGGCTTATATGAAGGCTTACGGAGCGGATATCGTCGAGACCTCGCCTATTGAAGGCATAGACGGAGCATATGACGAGGTGCAGCGGCTGATATCCGTCTCCCCCGAAAAGTATTTCTACCCCGACCAGTACAGCAACGATGAAAACTGGCTGGCTCATTATAACGGAACAGCTATGGAAATTCTGTCCCAGACAGGCGGAAATATCACTCATTTTGTTTCGGGGACGGGGACTGCGGGCACATTCACGGGCTGCGCAAAGCGGCTCAGGGAATATGACAGCGGCATAAAAACAGTGATGATGCGTCCCGATTCACCCTTTCATGGGATAGAGGGGATAAAGCACCCGTCGGCGCATGTCAGGTCAAGCTTTTTTGACGAATCCCTCGCCGATGAGACCATTGACATATCTACCGAGGAAGCCTATGAAATGACAAAGCTGCTTGCACGGAAGCATGGACTTTTCGTGGGGATAAGCTCGGGAGCAAATGTGCTTGCTGCGCTGAAAATCGCGGAGAAGGCTCCCCGCGGCTCGGTCATTGTGACTGTTCTCTGCGACGGCGGAGGACGGTATCTGTCAAATCCGCTGTGGGAGGTGTGAGCTTGATATATCTTGCAAGAGATGTCATACAGCATATGCTGGAAGACGGTGCGCAGCGTTATCCCGAGGAATGCTGCGGCATTATCTTCGGGCATATGGACGGCAGCGGCGAAAAAACTTCGGAGTATGCGGAGACCGTGACAAACAGCTATGACGAAGCCGAGAAATATCACCGCTTTGAAATAACCCCCGAGATAATGCTGAAAGCGGAGCTTACCGCCAGAAAGAAAAAGCTTGACATCATCGGATTCTATCATTCCCACCCCGACTGCGAGGCTTATCCATCGGAGTATGACCGCGCTCATGCGCTGCCCGTTTATTCGTACATAATAATGTCCGTGATGAAGGGGAGGGCTGTCCGGACGAAAAGCTTTGTTCTTTCCGCAGAGGATATGCGGTTTTCCGAGGAAAAAATAACTATCTTCAATAAGGAGTAAAATTATATGGCTGTTACCGTACTTATACCCACTACACTGCGCTCGTTCACAAATCACCGCTCCGAGCTGGAGCTGGAAGGAGATACCGTCGGAGAAATTATCCGCTCCCTTGCGGACGAATATCCCGAGACGAAAAAGGCTCTTTTTGACGAAAACGGCGGGCTTCGTCAGTTTATCAACGTGTTCGTCAACGGGGAAAATATCAAGGTGCTGCAGGGAAACGATACTCCCGTTAAAACGGGGGACGAGATCATGCTCATTCCTGCTATCGCAGGCGGCGCGCCTGTTGAAAGCGTGCTGGGCGATATCAAGGGAGAAAAGCTCACCAACGAGGAAATTCTGCGATACAGCAGGCATCTGCTGCTGCAGGAGGTGGGCATAAAGGGTCAGAAAAAGCTGAAGGCCGCAAGTGTTCTCATCGTTGGAATGGGCGGTCTGGGAGCGCCTCTTGCGCAGTATCTGGCGGCTGCGGGCGTGGGAAAGCTTGGACTTATCGACTTTGATGAGGTGGACGAGACCAATCTCCAGCGGCAGGTCATCCACGGCACCCGCGACATCGGCAGACCAAAGGTCGCTTCCGCTAAGGACAGCATAAAGCAGATAAATCCTCTTGTGAAGGTGGAGACCTACAATTATATGCTCACTGCGGATAATGCCCTTGACATCATTTCCGAATACGACGTGGTGGCGGACGCTTCGGATAATTATCAGTGCCGCTATCTTGTGAACGACGCCTGCGTGCTGCTGGGCAAGCCCGATGTTTTCGGTGCGATGTACCAGTTTGAGGGACAGGCTTCGGTGTACTATGCAAAGGAGGGACCCTGCTACAGATGCATGTATCCCTCGCCGCCCCCTGCGGGACTTGTGCCCTCCTGCGCGACGGGCGGAGTTATGGGTGCACTGCCGGGAATTATCGGCACTATACAGGCAAACGAGGTCATCAAGCTGATAGTCGGCGGCGGAGAAGCTCTTGTGGGACGGCTGCTGAACTTCGACGCATGGAAGATGAGGTTCCGCGAACTGAAAATCCATAAGGACCCGAACTGTCCCATATGCGGTGAACATCCCACCATCACAAAGCTTGAAGAGTACGACTACGCCGATTTCTGCGGCATAAAAAAGCAGGAAGAGGAGGAGGCTCCCGTTGAGGGCATCGAAGCCAAGGAGCTGAAACGCCGTCTGGACGAGGGCGAGCGTATCACCATCATCGACGTGAGAGAGCCTCACGAGCGTGCTATCACCAAATTCCTTGACGCGAAGGTCATTCCCATAGGTCAGCTGGAGCGTCGTCAGAACGAGCTTGACCCCACTGTCGATACGGTGTTCGTCTGCAAGGAGGGCAAGCGCAGCATACTTGCGGTGAATACTCTCCGCGAGGCGGGCTACACGGGCAGGATGTTCAATCTAAAGGACGGCATCAATGCATGGGCGCGGGACGTGGATCCGACCATGCCGCAGTACTGACAGTTAATAGTTATCAGTTACAGTATTATCAAGCGAAGGCTTTTTAATAGAATTTATTATTTTGGAGGAGATCATCATGGCAGAAGAAAAGATCAATGCATTAGGCGCAAAGGCGGCGTACAATTTAGCCGACGTCACCAAGACAAGACCTCAGTACGGAGCACTTACTCCCAAGTGGATAACAAAGCTTCTTGAATTCAAGGGACTTGAATCGGGCATCTACCGCGTGAACAGAGTCAAGGAGGGCGAAACTCCCCTTGATGTGCTGTGCAGCGCCACAAAGAAATCGGACATCGTTCCCCAGGGCTATGTGGAGTACGAGGAACAGCCCCGCGAGTACCGTCTTAATTCTATTTCCACTATCATCAACGTAAATACGCAGATAGAGGACGTGTACAGCTCACCCTACGATCAGGTTAAGGAACAGCTGAATCTTGCGATAGAGAGTCTGCGGGAGCGTCAGGAGAGCCAGCTCATCAACAATGATGATTACGGTCTCTTAAAGAATGTCCCCGATTCCCAGCGTATCCAGACCAGAAACGGCGCGCCCACTCCCGATGACCTTGACGAGCTTATCACCAAGGTATGGAAGGAGCCGTCCTTCTTCCTCGCTCACCCCAGAGCGATCGCAGCCTTTGAGAGAGAATGCACCAAACGGGGCGTTCCTCCCGTGACTGCGAACATTGCGGGCGGGAACTTTATCCTCTGGAGAGGAATCCCCATTATCCCCACCGACAAGCTGCTTGTGGACGGTCTGAAAAATCCCAAGAGCAAAAGCGGCAAGACCAATATCCTCCTTATCCGCACAGGCGAGGCAAAGCGGGGCGTTATCGGTCTGTATCAGGCGAACATGAAGAACGAACAGTCCAGAGGTCTTTCGGTCAGATACAGAGGTATCGACGACAAGGGCGTGGCTTCCTACCTGCTCAGCCTTTACTGCTCGGCGGCTATCCTTTCGGACGACGCTATCGCAGTGCTTGAAGATGTTGAAGTAGGTGAATACTATGACTACGATTGATAATTTCCCGTCGGAAAGCGAGCTTGAAGCACTGGCAAACGGACTTTTCCCAGGATATAATACCGCCGAATGTGCGGACGGGATAGATAAGCTTGTCACCAAGGGCGATACCTCGGTCATTGACAGGGCAGTACATAAGTCCGAGAGCCTGCCCTTTCAGAGTGAGATGAACCGTCTTGACGGCTATGCAAGGGCAGCGGAGGAAATACTCAGCGAAGCTTCACCCGTGACTGCGGACGAGTTTTATCCCGATGTTTCACCCTTGGACGGCTTTTCTCCCGTTGGCAGTTTAAATGCGGCGACGCTGCCCTTTACCGATATCACCTCCGCGGCGCAGGTCTCGGAGCATGATATCTTCCGTCCGAAATATACCCCTGACGAAAAGGACTTCGAGCCCGTGATATCCGAGCTTGACGGCTTTGAGATTTATAGGGCGGAACAGGCTCCCGAAGAGCCCAAAACATCGGGATATTCTCCCGTGGTACTGTCGCAGGCGCAGTCGGAGAGCTATTCTCCCAAGTCACGGACAGACCCGTCGGAGAGCGGCAATTTCAGACAGAACGGCAATAATTCCATTATCGTCGGAACGAAAACCCTTGAGCAGATACGCCGTGATTTTCCCATTCTCGGTGAAAAAATAAATGGTCACGATCTTGTATGGCTGGATAACGGCGCGACCACACAGCGTCCGCAGCAGGTCATCGACAGGCTTTCCTACTATTATTCCCACGAAAACTCCAACGTTCACAGAGGCGCACATACTCTTGCGGCACGCTCCACAGACGCATACGAGGGCGCACGTCAGACCGTGGCAGATTTCATCGGAGCTCCCGACAAGAGCAATATCATATTTGTACGGGGGACTACCGAGGGGATAAATCTCGTGGCGCAGGCGTATGTGAAGCAGTATCTTCATGAGGGCGACGAGATCATCCTCACCATGCTGGAGCATCACGCAAACATCGTGCCGTGGCAGCTTATCGCACAGGAAACGGGAGCGGTCATAAAAGTCGCACCTGTGGACAAGTCGGGACAGATAATTATTTCCGAATATGAAAAGCTGTTCACTAAGCGGACGAGATTCGTTTCGGCGACTCATGTTTCAAATGTGCTGGGAACAATAACTCCCGTGGCAGAGCTTATCTCAATAGCACATGCTCACGGGGTGCGTATCCTCATAGACGGCGCACAGTCTGCGGCGCATATCCCCGTGGACGTGACCGCTCTGGACGCAGATCTCTTCGTGTTCTCGGGGCATAAGATATATGCTCCCACAGGGATAGGCGTGGTCTACGGCAAGAAGGAGATCCTTGAAGCCGCAAGACCTTATCAGGGCGGAGGCAATATGATCGCGGACGTCACCTTTGAGCGGACTATATACAATCCCGCGCCCAACAAATTCGAGGCAGGAACCGCAAGCATCGGAGACGCTGTGGCTCTGGGAGCGGCGCTGGAGTATCTGAACTCCATAGGCATGCCCGAGGTGAGCCGCTATGAGCATGAGCTGGTATCCTACGGCATGAAGGAGCTGGCAAAGATACCCGGACTGCACCTTATCGGCACAGCTTCGCAGAAATCAAGTGCGCTGTCCTTTGTGCTGGACGGGTACGACAATGAAACGGTGGGACAGCATCTGGACAAATACGGCATCGCAGTCAGAACGGGACATCACTGTGCACAGCCTATCCTGCGTTCCTACGGGCTTGAAGGAGTGGTCCGCCCGACGCTGGCGCTGTATAATTCTCCCGAGGATATAGACAGACTGGTCCGGGCGATACGCTCGCTAACATAACAGATTCTTTTAGGAAACGATCATGCGGACGGCAGAAAAAAGCTGCCGTCCGCATAGCTTCAAAGGAAGGCGAATATTATGCACAAGCTTGAAAACGAGGTCAACAAACTGACGGAAGACATTCTCTCCGACTACGAGCAGGGACGGGATATAGACAATATCCACACCTTTGACCACCCGAATAAGGAGGTCATCATCGAGATAGTGGAAAAGCTCCGCAAGATCATATTCCCGGGCTATTTCAAAAACGGCACCTACCGTATCTTCACGGTGAGAAACAACATGACCATGCTTTTGGAGGACGTGCTGTATAATCTTATCAAGCAGATATCTGTTGTGCTGAGATGTGTTCCCGGATATGAAAATGCGTCAGAACCGGTCATATCCGACGAGGCGGAGCGGCTTGCGCTGGAGTTTCTCGGGACTGTCCCCAAGATACGTGAATATGTGGATACCGACGTGCAGGCTGCCTTTGACGGCGACCCTGCAGCCTTCAACAAGGACGAGATAATCTTTTCATATCCGGGGCTTTTCGCCGTAATGGTGAACAGGATAGCTCATGAGCTGTATCTGCTGATTATCCCTCTTATACCGAGGATAATGACCGAATACGCTCACAGCGTGACTGGCATCGACATTCACCCCGGTGCCCGTATAGGGAAGTATTTCTTCATCGACCACGGCACGGGCATTGTTATCGGCGAGACCACCGTTATCGGTGACAATGTGAAGATATATCAGGGAGTTACTCTCGGTGCGCTGTCCACAAGGGGAGGGCAGAAGCTGAAAAGCAAAAAGCGCCACCCCACCATCGACGACAATGTCACCATATACTCGGGAGCCTCCATTCTGGGCGGGGAGACCGTTGTGGGAAAGAACGTTGTTGTGGGCGGAAATGCGTTCATCACGAGGTCCATCCCCGAGGGAGCGAGAGTCAGCATAAAAAATCAGGAGCTGCGCTATAATTACGACGCTTCTCACCCCGTACAGCGGGCGGAGCTGGAAGTGGACGAGAGCTGGTTTTATGTGATATGAGTGAGGCAGTCGTGTCTTGGCGCCTCTTGCATGTAAAGTGACCGCTGAATAAAGGCTAAACTATCTGCTCGGAGGTTCATTGATGCTTTCTGCAAAGATAATGACTGCTTTGCGGGGAATAAAAAAGGTCTGCGCAGCTCCGATGAACGGGTGCGCAGATCTTTGTCTGCATGCTATTGAGAATTTTTTTCGTCATTTTCATCATGTTTTGGCTTCTCGGGGAATATCCTTGTCAGGCAGAAGACCATTCCTCCCGCGGATATCCCGATAAGCGCCGAGCGGAGCACCAACATCGCCCCTGACGCGTCCTTGATCAAGAGGATCGCTGCGGCAAGAACAGCTGCGAATATCACAGCAGCTATGATATACGGAGTCTTTTTCTTAAGTGCGGATAGTTTTTTTTCGGGCAGGGGAGTATCCTTTGGAGCAGTCATCATGTGATATTCTCCGTATGAGCAGAGCTCTGTCCAGCCGTTTTCCGCAAGGGAGTTGTATTCGATGTGCTTATTGTCCGCGCTCTCCGAGTAGAGAAAAAAATCGGCGCTGACGGGCTCGCCCTTTTTGAAAACGAACTTTTTATCGTCCATTTCCGCAAGGATATAGCCCTTTTCGGCAAAGGAGGAAAAATTATTCATCAGCGAGCTTTTCACAGCTTCCCAGCCGATATTTATTACCGTTTTTGTTTCGTTATTATCCATTGTATACCACTTATCATCTGTTTGATACGAAAAATC
>JBJESJ010000137.1:14137-24982 GCA_051882725.1 Oscillospiraceae bacterium | reverse complement strand
CTCAAAATGGAGATGATTTCCCGTGGAATCGCCCGTGCTGCCCACATAGCCTATGAGCTGCCCTGCGTCCACATGCTCGCCCACCTCGCAGGCGGTCTCGCTCTGATGCGCATAGTAGGTGACATTTCCGTCGTCGTTCTGGATAATGACGCAGTTCCCGTAGCCGCCGTTCCAGCCCGAGCCCACGTCGATGACTGTTCCGTCCGCAGCCGCGTAGATAGGCGTTCCCAACGGTGCCGCAATATCCAGTCCCTTGTGATTTCTCTCGCCGCCGAAGGGGGACGAGATATATCCGCCGTCCACGGGCCAGAAATACTCGCCGTTCCCGTGAACTGTGCCCCATTCGGGGCCGCCCAGCTTCGTGCCCTCACGAATGACCTCGGAAACGGGCTGAACAGTGGTGACCCGCGAGGTTATCTTTCTGCGGACAGGCTTTGCGGACAGCGAACCGCTCTCGTCCTTTTCCACCGCATAGGTTATCATAGCGGTAACGGTCTCCATGCCGTTGGATCCCTCCGTCTGTACCTCCTTCTGACCTAAAGGAAGGGTATTGTCGTCGATGGTGATGGTGGAATAGGAGACCTCGCTCTCATAGGAGCGCTCGCGGCTGTACTCCACGGTCAGGAAGGGCTCGTACTCGGATATCTCGATGACCGTGCCCACGCTGATCTTATCGCCCAGATCGACCTCCCTGCCGTTGTAGGTCGCCCTGCACTGCAGCAGCTCGTCCAGCGTCATGCCGAGGTCCTGCGCTATCTGAATAAGATAGTCGCCCGGCTGCACCTCGTAATGCTGGGGAGTGCTTTCATCTCCCATAAGAATGTCGATTATCTTCTGCTGATCCACTACCGCCATTTTATTTATGCTGTAGGGTTCAAAGGTTATCTCCTTGTCGAAAAAGACGTTTTCGGGGTCCACGCCCTCAATACCGTCGCAGACCGATTTCAGCTCATCGAGAGCCTCTTCTATCTTATCGTAGCTGGAAACGAAGCCCAGCACCCTGCCGTCCGCCTTTACCATGACCGCACGGATAACATCGGGATCGTCCTCGTCGGTGATGAAGTCCTCGAAGTTCATCTCCTCTTCCTCCGACGGTTCGGGCTCCTCGCTGACGGCGGGGTACATGTCCGATATCTGCTGTTCCATTTTATCGGCGAGTATCTCATGGTCGATGGCATTGTCCTTCGCCGAAGCGGGGCGGACAGTAAGCCTTGCGGTGGTATAATACTCGCCGTCGGTCTCGTAGTTCTCCATTTTCTCGGCGATGATGCGCTGCGCCTCGCCGTAAACGTCGTCGGAGGTGATGATACCCACGTCCTCGCCGTCTATCTCGACAGCCACCACGTAGTTGAGCGACTGAACATACCTTACCGCCCCGAAAAGCCCGCAAAGGCTTATCACGGGGAAAACAACATTGAATACATCGGCGGGAGTCATCTTTTTCGGAGCAGACTTTTTAGCAGCGGCAGCCTTCTTTCTGCCGTGAGCCTTTGCCGCTTCAAGGAGCTCGTCGAAGGGACGGGGCAGCTTGTGCAGGACATAGCCCGTCATATGCACATAATGAGCCCCCAGCTTCGTGATGAATTTCTTTGCCGAACGCAGCGCCGACCCTGACATGGGTACACCTCCTTTCCTGTCCGTATAGACCAAATAATTAATTATTATATCATATTATACGATAAAAATCAAGACGACACGATTCATATTATATTAACATTTCCGAAAAAAACCTGCGCTCATTCTGCGAATATCTCCCCTCGGCTGTGGAAAAAATTTGTGAAAAATATCCTTTGAAAAAAAATTTCGTGTCTGCTATAATGTAATAGTTACAACCGAACAGAAAATAATGCACGACACACGTTGTACCATGGGTACGTAAATCTGATCACGGAACATGACCGAGATTTGCCCAATGGTGCCGCGTGTGTTTTTTGTTCGCAAATTCAGAATGGAGAGTGGTAATATGCCGCAGAATCAGTTTCAGAGAGTAGTTTTCGCATTTCTTACGGTGCTCGTCACGGTGCATGCTTATGTGTTTTACAGCCTGTATGTAGTCAACGGGTCGGTGCTGATGGAGGTCACGGGCGCAGACAGCGTGCTTTCCGCCATTAACAGACAGGGCGGAGTTTACATGCTGGGACATTTCCTGCCCATATGGGCGGTGGTCCTGATAGAGTTCGCCTTTGCGCTTACGCTGGAGGTCACCTTCGGCAGTCCGACGTCCTTCAGGCTGGCATGCAGAGTGTTCGACCCGAAGGAAACTCACCCGATGATATTCGAGTCCGCCATAATCTGCGCAACTGTGGGACTTATGTGCCCCGCCATGAGCTTTATCGCCGCATGGCTGTACTATCCCTATTACGAGGGCTTTTCTCTTATCACGCTGCTGGCGAACTGGCTCAAGCTGGTGTGCTTCAATTTCCCCTTCGCCTTCTTCACCCAGCTGTTCTTCATACAGCCCCTTATCCGCACTGTTTTTAAGGCGATATTTGTAAGGAAGACAGAAACGGCACGCGCTGACAGTTGACGGTTAAAACTGACAAGGACGGTCGATTTTTCAGCCGTCCTTTTTTGTACAATATACAGCATATCTATAACTGTAAATATAAATCGTTAACAGTCAACTGTTAAAACGAGCCTTGAGCCGAGAAGCTGCGCTTCGTTATAGGAGGTCAGCGAGGATATCCCCACCGCGTCTATGCCCATGCCGTTCACCAGCTTCACATAGGCAGATGTGCATATCTCGCGGATAAGCTCCGCCGCAGACTCCGCCGCCTGCGGAGTTGCTTCGTCTATGTTAAGCCTTACGGTCATCTCCGCGCAGAGCACTCCGTCTGCATAATATGCGCTCCGCTTTGTATCGGTGGATATCCTCACCGTTTCAAAGCCGTCCTCCCCCGAAACAGTCAGCGTCCTCGGACAGCCTTCGCCGCGGAGTATCATTATCCCCAGCGAGTCCTCGCTGTCGGTGAGAATAGTCTCCTGCGCAGTGAGCACAGCCACCCGCTCGGGATCCTCCGCCACAGGTATCACCGCAGGAACGCCGTTCTTCGAGAATACGGAAAGCTCGTATAATTCCGTCTCAAAGCCCTCTGCGGGGATATTTTCCGCCCCCTTTTCGGGAGAATCGGAAAAGTACACGGGACAGGCAGGCGATATCTCCCCGTCGGAAAATTCGGCAAGCAGCGCCAGATCCCGCAGCGCTGCGCTGTTTGCGGCAATGCCCTCGCAGTGCCCGAGAAAAAGCTCCATACCGCAGTCCTCGGCTGCATTATCCAGAGCCTCTGCGGCGGTCCTGCCTGTGCCGTATGCGGATATATCCTCCGCCTCCTCTCCCTTTGCGGCGCTGCCGAAAACCGATACGGTATATGCTTCGCCGTTCAGGGATATCCCCATGGAGGTCACGAACACGGTGGAATTCAGTCCGCTTTCTCCGCAGGACGTCAGGAACATCATCGCCGCAGCCGCACACAGCAGCCCTGTCATTTTTCTTTTCATATATAGGTTCACTCCTTCTTCGGCAGCTGACATATAGGGACAGCCGCTCCCAGCACAAGCAGTATCAGCATCAGCGCATTGCCGCCCCTTATGCCGAGCAGATATAAAATGTACGCTCCTGCGGAAAATATCAGCGCCATGGGGATCTTTTTCGGGAAAACCGTCCGCAGTATATCCGCCGCAAGAAATATCTTCAGCGAAATGGTGAGCACCGCCGCCAGCGACCAGACTATCATATACACCGCGTCTATCCGCTGCAGAAAGCGTATCCCCGCCGCAGAGCCCGTGTCAAGGAAGGGATATCCGCAGATATAGGCATAATCCCCGAGGACAAGTATCGCCGATAACGTTATCCCCGCTGCGATGATAAGCCTTCCCGCCAGCGAAAGATATGCTCCGCAGCGGTATCTGTCCCGTGTGAATTTCCCCATGAGACACAGCACGATAAGCTCCGTGCTCCCTGCCAGATCGTCAAGAACTGCGGTAACTGCGTTCTCCGCAGACAGGGTACACCGGATATGCTCCGCGGACATTTTTTCACAGCTGCCCCGAACCATGAATGCCGCCATGATAAGGAATATGACCATGACCGCGCCACCGCTGCGGCATATGCCCTCCGCGCCGCAGTATGCGCAGTACATGCAGACTATCATCAATATAAGAGCGATGATTCGCTCATCTGCACCGAAATCAAAGCGGGTGCCGATAAAGGCGGAAAACTCCGTAACATCGGTAACACACGCAAGGATAAGATACAGAAGATATACTGCGGCGGCGATGATCCCCCACAGTCTGCTCTCTGCACATGCACGGTCGATAACTCCGCCGTCATATCTGCTGTAAAAGACAACAAAGGGTATGATAAGCAGCGCCGCCGCCGCTGAGGATACCGCCATTGCCAGCAGCTGCTCGGAAAAGGAAAAGCCGTCCCGTATCAGCGGGATATGGGTCATGAGAGTGAATATGCGGCTGATCATGATCATCAGCGCCAGCTGCACAAAACCGATCTTCGGCGTTTTATTCAATTGATAATTTTTCATCATATCACCTTGAAATGAAATTGAAAATCATTAATTGTTAACTGTCAACTGTTAACTATCAATTCTTATCGACTCCGTTGTATTCCTCTACGGTCACATTTCTGCCGTCCAGCCGTTTAAATCCCAGCCGCACGAACACATCTCCCAGCGCTTTCCCCGTCATGGGCGACATGGGCGAGGTCACGGGCACGCCGTAATTCTCCAGCGAGCAGATGTTCACCAGCGCTGCCGCGGCTATGAGAGCCACTCCGTACAGCCCCATAAGTCCCCCCGCTATCACCGACATCAGCCGCAGCACTGTCACAGGCTGATCCAGCGAGGGTATCACAAAGGAGGCTGTCACCGAAATGGCGCAGACCAGCAGCATCGGATCGGTGATTATCCCCGCGGAAACGGCAGTGTCTCCGATGACAAGTCCGCCGATTATTGAGACCGCTCCGCCCACGCTTTTCGGCAGCCGCACTCCCGCTTCCCGTATGACCTGATAAAACAGCAGCACGATGAGAGCCTCCGCCATGATGGGAAGCGGCGCGGAAGCTTCCGCCAGTGCAAGGTTCAGAAGCAGCTCCTTCCGTATCAGCTCACGGTGATGTATCACCGCGGCGGTATATATCCCCGGGAGAAATACTGCTATGATAAACGCCGCATATCGTATCAGGCGGATAAAGGTGGCGTAATAGGGACGGAAATTGTAATCGTCGATGGTGTGGAAATTGTCCGAGAACAGCGCAGGCATCACCAGCGCAAAGGGTGTGCCCTCGATGAGCAGACCTATCCGACCTTCGATGAGCCTTGCGCACATGACGTCGGGACGCTCGGTGGTCGATACTCCCGAAAAGACAGAAAGCTTAGTGTTGTTCAGATAAGGCTCCGCATATCCGCAGCCCAGTATCGTTTCAAGGGGGATATCCTTCAGCCGCTTTTCCAGTCCCTTCACCAGCTTCATGGAGACTCTGTCCGCCATATAGCAGAGGATAACGTCCACATTGCTCTCGGAGGATATTGAAAAGAGCATGAACTGCAGAAGCGGCGATTTGATGCGCCTTCTCACCAGCGACATGTTGGTGCGGACGGTCTCCACGAAGCCCTCGTGAGCGCCTGTGATATTCCCCTCGGAGGAGGGCTCGTCCACGCCGCGGGTCTCGTAGCCCTGCACTCCCAGCGAGAAAGCCTTGTCCACACCGTCTATCAGCAGTATGGCAAAGCCCGACATGACCCGTGTGATGATATCGCCGTAATCCTCGGAGATAACGCGGTCAAGAGTCAGCATCATCTTGTCGCGGATATGCTCGAAAAGCTGCTGCGAGGTGGTATCCTCGGGGAGCTTCACGCCCATCAGCGGCACCATTATCATTCGGGACGTTGCAGAGGTGGATATCATGCCCTCAAAAGCGATGATAGCAGTCTTTACGCCTGCTATCTCCATGGGATTTATCAGCAGGTCGGAGCTGTTGTTAAGTATATGCTTTATATCGTTTATCTTATCGTCAAGAGAAGCCGCGAGCGGAACTCCCTTGTAATCATACATATCTGGTACTGTTCTTTTCATGGATATCTCCTTTCAATAATAATATACATATTATTTATCGGACCGCCGATATTATACAAGTCCTCGGCAAAAGCTGCAGAAAAATTGTCATATTTTTATATTTTTCCGCCAAGATAAGCGGTAAAAATGTAAATTATCACAAACTTTAAAAAAAGCATTGACATTTTACTCCGATAATGCTATAATTATAAAGCTGAATAAATCACTGGGGTGTCGCCAAGCGGTAAGGCACTTGACTCTGACTCAAGCATTTCCGGGGTTCGAATCCCTGCACCCCAACCAAAATATCCTTCGCATATGCGGAGGATATTTTTTTATGTACAAAAAAGGACTGCCTCAGCATACGCCGAAGCAGTCCTTTTTATTGTGCCGTATTATTCATCTCTGTTATAGCCTGCTATGATAATGCTGTCAAACAGCTCGTTGTAGCGGATATTTCCGCTTTCGGGTATGACAACATATCCTGCGTGCATAGATACCTCGAATTCATTTTCTCCGAATTTTATGGTATTTCCGTTAAATGCAAGCACCTTCTCTGCGGCAGCCTCTGCCTCTGCCCTGTCGGATGTGTCGGTCACCAGGGCAAACTCATCGCCGCCGACCCTGATAAGCAGCATATCCTCTCCCGCAGCCTCGTCAACACGGCGCAGACATTCAGCAATGGCAGCGTCCCCTGCCGCACTTCCGTAAGTATTGTTGATATACATAAGATGGGTCATATCAAAGCACACCACATATTTTCCTCTGCGTTCTTTTATAAAGTCATAAAGGTGCGAAACATCAAATCTTATTTTACTGCTCATGATCTCATTCCCCTTCTCGTCGATAAGACGCTCACTTCTGCCAAGCTTAGGGTATATCTCGGAAAATCTGCTGCTTTTGCGGAATCTCGCGGGAGTAACGCCCCAGAGCCTTGTAAACGCACGTGTGAACACCTCGTGGGAGTTGTAGCCGTATTTCACCGCAATATCAAGCACCGTGCTGTCGGTCTCGATAAGCTCCCTCGCCGCCATAGTAATGCGCCGGCGTGAAATGTAGTCGCTTATGCCGATGTGAAACACACAGCGGAACATTTTCTGCATATTTGAAAGGCTGTAGCAGCATACCTTCGCACATTCCTCAGGAGTAACGCCGTTTCCGAGATTTTCTTCGATATAGTCCAGCGCCTCGGACAGAATTTCAATTTTTTCCATATTATCACCGGTCATGTATTAATGAAGATCTTCTGTAATTATAATAACATATGCAGTCGGGGATTTCTTGATGTTTTGAGCAAAAAACGAGGAACGGACATCTGCCGCTCCTCGTTAAGTTTTTTGGGGATCTATCAGCCTTCGATAAGCTTTTTCAGTTCATCAGCCTTGTCTCTGCGCTCCCATGCGACGCCCAGATCCTCTCTGCCCATGTGACCGTATGCGGCAAGCTGTCTGTACTGGGGCTTTCTCAGGTCAAGCGCCTTGATGATGCCGTCGGGAGTGAAGTCGAACACCTGCTCAACAGCCTCGGCAAGCTTCTCATCGGATACCTTGCCCGTGCCGAAGGTGTCCACCATTACCGAAACAGGCTTTGCCACGCCGATAGCATATGCAAGCTCGACCTCGCACTTGTCGGCAAGACCTGCCGCAACTACGTTCTTAGCTGCATATCTTGCGGCATAGGCCGCGGAACGGTCCACCTTTGTGGGGTCCTTGCCCGAGAATGCTCCGCCGCCGTGACGGGCATATCCGCCGTATGTATCGACGATTATCTTTCTGCCTGTAAGACCGCTGTCGCCCTGAGGTCCGCCGATAACGAAGCGTCCTGTGGGATTTACATAGAATTTGGTATCAACCAGCAGCTCTGCGGGAACAACGGGCTTGATGACATGCTCCACGATATCCTCGCGGAGCTTTTTGATATCCACGGTTTCGGAGTGCTGAGAGGATACTACTATAGTATCTATGCGGACAGGCTTACCGTCCTCATACTCAACGGTGACCTGAGTCTTTCCGTCGGGGCGGAGATAATCGAGTGTGCCGTTCTTGCGCACCTCAGTCAGTCTCTTGGAGAGCTTATGCGCCATCGAGATAGGCATAGGCATGAGCTCGGGAGTCTCATTGCAGGCATAGCCGAACATCATTCCCTGATCGCCTGCGCCTGTGAGGACCTCCTTGGAGTCGCCTGTTTCTCTGTACTCGCTTGCCTCGTCAACGCCCATGGCGATATCGGAGCTCTGCTCGTCAATGGACTGCAGAACAGCGCAGGTATGACCGTCAAAGCCGTATTTTGCGCGGTCGTAGCCGATGTCGATGACAACATCTCTGACTATCTTGGGGATATCCACATAGCAGCTTGTGGATATCTCGCCCATGCACATCACCATACCGGTGGTGGTGCAGGTCTCGCAGGCAACTCTTCCCATAGGATCCTGCTCAAGGATAGCGTCGAGCACTGCGTCGGATATCTGGTCGCAGATCTTATCGGGATGACCCTCTGTAACGGACTCGGACGTAAAAAGCATTTTTGACATTGTAACATACTTCCTTTCATTGTCTTATCTCTTATCTTATCGGCAGGATTTTTCGCACAAAAAAGTGCGTTCCAATTCCGAAACGCACGAATTTTACATAAATAAAATTCCTCATCTCTCGGAATATCTCCGCAGGATTTAGCACCTTCTTTATATACGACCGAAATGCGTATCATAATCAGGTTGCCGGGCTTCACAGGACCAGTTCCTCCGCCGCTCTTGATAAGGTATTGATTGTATCTCCTATTATATACTATATTTCTCCGCTTGTCAACAGTTTTCGCAAATTTTTATAATGAATATTTTCCCATATGCCATGCATACTTATTTAGTAGCGTAACACATAACTAAGCTCGGGCATATACTTAAATTATCAATTATCAATTTTCGATCATCAATTGAACAAACGGAGGTTTACATATGCCAAAGGTATTTTTAAGTCCCTCAACACAGGAATGGAACCACTACGTAAACGGCGGCACCGAGGAGGAATACATGAACCTCATCGCCGATGCTATGGAGCCGTACCTGCGCTCCTCAGGGATAGTCTTCACACGCAACGACCCCGAACGGAACGTAACGGGAGCCATCGCCGATTCAAATGCGGGAGAATATGACGTTCATCTTGCGCTGCACTCCAACGCGGGCGGCGAAGGCTACGCAGGCACCGCACGGGGGATAGAGGTCTATTACTCGCCCTATTCCGATTTCAGCCGTATTCTCGCCACGATAATCGCCAACAATATCAAGTCCATCTATCCCGACAAGGACATGGTGACCATGATCCCCACCACCAGCCTTGCGGAGGTCACCCAGACGAGAGCTGTTTCGGTGCTGGCAGAGCTTGGCTATCACGACAACATCTCCGACGCGGACTGGATTAAGAGCAACATCGACAATATAGCAAGAGTCATGGTGCAGTCGCTGGCGGACTATTTCGGAATACCCATGATAGAACCCGTTCCCGAAGCAGCAGGCATTGTCACCGCAGACGGCTCCAATCTGAACATACGGAAATTCCCCTCCATATCCGCGGAGATAATCGGCTCCATACCCGACGGTGCCGCAGTGAAGATACTGGGCGAAACGGGCGGCTGGTACGTGGTATTCTACAACGGTGTGACAGGCTACGCTTCCTCGGCGTTTATCCGCAAAGAATAGCCGGGGCATAAAAACAGGGAACGGATATTTTCCGTTCCCTGTGATGTGCTGCGATGATCATTCGCCGTCCTCTTCCTCTTCGTCGAACATTTCCTGAATACGGTCAAGGAAGATATTTCCTATGCGCTCGTACTCGTCGTCGTCGTCGATAGTCGCAAGGATATCCTCGCCGTCCTCACCGGTCTCCGCCTTGAGTACGACCAGCTCGGTATCGCCCTCGATAGACTTTACAGGATCCTCAAAGTAAGGAACAAGGGCGTAATATACCACGCCGTTTTCCTCCATCTGATCTATCATTTCAAAGTCCTGCTCAACGCCGTCCTCGTCAACAAGAGTATATATATCGGCATTTTCCTGCATATCGTTAAATTCTTCGCTCATTACAAAACCTCCTGTGTCTTTATAGCACACGCATTATAAATTTATTATACTACATACCTTCCGAAAAGTCAATATTCAATTCCAATAAAAATTTTGCATAAAATATGTGCGGTATTTTATGCTCAAAACTATTGACTTTGCATAAAAGATGTGGTATATTATTATCAAGGAAAAGGAAAGCAGAGAACAAGCTCTAAGAGATGAGCTTTCAACGCCGCCCCGCTCCTAAAGTATGACACGTAAGAGCGTTTCAGATGTCGGCAGATGCTTCAGTCACAGCAATGGCAGGAACGCCACGGGAGTCAAATCACACTTGGAAAGGATATGAGCCCAATGGCAACGGCAGAAGAGTCACAGTTTAGCGCAGAGGCTGTTTTCAGCGGCTCGGAAGATTTATACAACTGATATTTCGGAAGTTTAAAATGAGATTTCGGCTCTCATCTTCAAATTGGCGGGATTACCGCATCAAAGAGATTGTATAGATAGTTTGGACCGCAGGAATTTCAGCATTGAAAGCAAGTTCCGCGGTATTTTTGTACCCTCACGGACGCGCAGCTTCGGCAGCTTCATAAAATTAACGGAGGGCAGTCCCATGGACAGTTGATTTTCCGATGACTCTTTATCTTAATGAAAGGCGTGAGTCCAACATACAGTTTGATTTGTTCGGAACATAAATTTTTCGATTGGAGATAAGTCCCATGGAAAGG
>JBJESJ010000137.1:0-14037 GCA_051882725.1 Oscillospiraceae bacterium | reverse complement strand
TAATTTCTTACATACCTTCACTTCTTATGAAAGGCGTGAGTCCGACACACAGTTTGATTTGTTCGGAACGTAAATTTTTCGATTGGAGATAAGTCCCATGGAAAGGTAATTTCTTACATACCTTCACTTCTTATGAAAGGCGTGAGTCCGACACACAGTTTAAGTTGTTTGGATGTTTGATTTTTCGATTGGAGATAAGTCCCATGAACAGATTATAAATTTCCTGATTATTTGAGAATTTAGGAAAGGCGTGAGTCCAAAGAACAGTTCGGTTTTTATTTGACACTAAATTTTTATGATAGGAGATAAGTCCCATGGACAGGTAATTTCTCTTGTTCTTTAAAATAAAATGAAAGGCGTGAGTCCCAAAAACTACCTCAGTCCGAGTTGATCTAATATGATTAATTTCCGAAGACTGCTTCGTTTACATAAAAGGACGTGGTTTTTATGAGGATCAGATTCAATAAATTCATCTGAATGTTAAGGAGTGAGTCCGCCCGAAAATTCAAATGCGGCATAAGAGCCGTAATTAACAGGTTTATAAATGAGCTGTCTTGTCCGGCAGCTCATTTTTTTATTGACATTCTCCCCGTTTCATGGTATACTGTTCATGAAGTCCATAGGCTGTGAGCTGCGGACTAATTCACTAAGAAGGGAAACTGACTATGCTTCCGGATAATATAAAGGCTGTCATATTTGATGTGGACGGCACACTTCTTGACAGCCTTGATGTGTGGGCTGATTCAGACAGGATATTTCTTGGCTCGCTGGGATACGAGTATGACCCCTCTATCTCCGACAGAATGAAGTCTATGCACTATATTTCCGCCGCGCAGCTGCTTATCGACGAGTATGATATTAAAATGCCGCTGGAAGAGGTCATGACCCGTATCGAGGATATCGTCCGCGACAAGTATTTCCATGAGGTGCCCGTAAAGCCCCATGCATTGGAGCTTATCGCCGACTGTGAACGCAGAGGCATAAAAATGTGCGCTGCAACGTCGAATCTGCGCGCACTGGCAGAGGGAGCTCTATCCTCGGGGAAGATTCTCCCTCATCTTGGATTTATCATCACCTCCGACGAGGTGGGAAGCAGCAAGGACGACCCCGAAATATTCTTCCGCTGCGCCGAAAAAATGGGCGCGGCTCCCTGCGATACCGCCGTTTTTGAGGATTCTGTGCACGCGGCTTCATCTGCCGCAAAGGCGGGCTTTTATACCGTGGGAGTCTTCGACAGCCACTATGCGGCGGAATTTGAAGAACTGAAAAAGATATGCTCCCACACCATAAGAAGCTTTGAAGAGCTTATCCGAAAGGACGTATAATTATTATGAGCGTTCCCGTTATTTTCAGCAATATCATCGGCTTCGACGGACTTATCTTCATCGCCGCAGCCGCTAACGCCGTGATTTTCCAAGGCGCAAGAAACGCCGCTGTCAAGCTGTACTCAAGCATGCACAAGGAAGTCTATACGCCCTCCTGCGGCAGCGATATCAAGTCTATCAAGTCGGATATCGGCAGACTTACCGACAAAAAAGTCTCCGCAATGCGTGAGCGCGCTGTGGCATGGTATACCCTATATGTGAATATCACGGGGATATTCCCGCTGCTGGGCATACTCGGCACAGTCATCTCTCTGCTGGGCATGGTGGGAAATACCTCCGATGTGACGGGAAGCTTTTTCGCCGCGCTGACCTCTACCTTCTGGGGGCTTGTTTTTGCGATAATCTTCAAGTTCTTAGACGGCTTTGTGGCGCCTAAACTGGACGACGGTGAGCGCGCTGCCGAGCTTTTCATGCAGAGAAAGGCGGAAAATCATCCGTCTGCGGACCTCGATGATGTCCGCGAGCTTTACGAAAACAGCGAAACGGACAGCCCTGAGCTTCCTCTTGACAAGAAAACGGAGCCGAAAACATGAGAAGACGAAACAGCATTGGCATCGAACTGACTCCCCTGCTGGACGTTATCCTTATCATACTGTTCCTCATAATCACCCGGAACAGCGCCGAGACCGAACGCATCGCAGAGGAATACGATAAGTCTGAACAGCAGTACATCGAAAATGCAGCCCGCCTTGAAGCCGAGCTGGAGGACAGCCGTCAGCAGTCCGCCGACGCGGAAAATATCATATCGGGCTATGAAAGCTTTGACGAATATTCGGTCATAATAGCTGTGGGGATAACCCGAAAAGCCGACGGCACCCGCACGGTATCAGTGGCGGAAAACGGCGATACTTCGTATATCTCCTACGGCTGGGACAATCTTCGCTACGGCGAAAATGCCCTTAAGGCAGAGCTGGAAAAGATCATATCCTCCGCCGAGGACCGACCCGTTTTCATCTCCTTCAGCTACGACGAGAACGATATCTACCTGCGGGATCATCAGCTTATCACTTCGGTGCTCGACGATCTTCACGGGGATAACTTATATATAAAATACAACACCTTATCCTGAAAGGAAGTATTACTATGAGCAATGAAAAAACTCCCGAAACTAAGGAGAAAAAAGCTCCCGAAAAAAAGAAGAAGAAGAAAAATAAGGGCAATACCTTATTTATCCTGATAATCGCCCTGCTGGCGGCGATATGCCTTTTCCTGTGGAAGTTCGGCTTCGGCGCAGGCATCGGCGGCACCGACTCCGGCAGCGGCTCGGGAGAAGCTTCGCAGACCGAAACAGTCTCCGACGCTGCGGAAAGCGTATCCTCCGAAACAACGGCGGAAGCCGACGAGGAAACAAACAGCCTGTCCGTTGAGATAGTCATCACCGACGACAGGATATCCGCAAACGGCGAAGAAATGGCAGACGCTGACGCTCTTAAGGACTATCTGCTGTCCAATCACGTATCATCCGAGGACGGCTCCGAGGGCTCGAAATATACCCTCGTGGACAGCCATGCTCTGAAGTCCGCATACGACAGCGCAAAGGCTGTGCTGGACGAGCTGGGCTATGAATACTCCGAGCAGACCATGGAGGAGTAAATGGGCAAGATAAAGCTTAATCCCGGAACGCTGCTGGCTCCGCTGCCTGCGGCGCTGGTGACCTGCGGGGACGAGGATAATGCAAATGTGCTGACGATAGCATGGACAGGCATACTCTGCACAAAGCCGCCCATGACCTATATTTCCGTCCGCCCCACAAGACATTCCCACAAAATAATCTCCGAAACGGGCGAGTTTGCCATAAATCTCACCACCTCGGCAATGGTGCGGCAGACCGACCTCTGCGGCGTGAAGTCGGGAGCAGATACCGACAAGTTCAGGCTCTGCGGGCTCCACAAGGCTTCTGCGTCCATGATATCCGCTCCTCTTATCGAGGAGTCTCCACTGTCGCTGGAATGCAGGGTGGTAAAGGTGATACCCTTAGGCTCCCATGACATGTTCATGGCGGAGATACTCTGCACCGACGTGGACGAGAAATATCTGGACAGCAAGGGCAAGATAAATCTTCAGCAGTCGGGGATAATGGCGTACTCCCATGGGGAATATTTCGCTCTGGGACGAAAGCTGGGCAGCTTCGGCTATTCGGTGGCAAAAAAGAAAAAGAAACGATAAAAAAATCCGTCACAGCAGGAGATCACTGCCGTGACGGATATTTTTTTACTTTTTCCCGAACAGGGAGGAAAACAGTCCCTTTTTGCCGCCCTGCTTGTTTGACGCCTTTGAAACGCTCATGTGCTTGAATTTATAGCCCGTTTCGTCGATGATCTTCTTCATTTCATCCTTGGAGATCTCATTGGGAGTCTCAAAGACAGCCTCGCCCTTTTTCTGGGAAGCGGTCACATCCTCCGCATTGAACGCCTTTCTGATCGCCTCGCAGATATGCTCCTCGCATACCTCGCACATCATTCCATCGATCCTTACAGTTACTTTATACATACATATTCTTCCTTTCATACTACGAGTGCTTCAAGAATCCTATATAAATATAAAAAAAAATAAACTGTAAAAAACAGCCGGTAAATATCTATCTATAATAATTATACCACATTTTATTAAAAAAACAATCCAAAAATCACAGATGAAATTGTATCGGTTTTTACACATTTAAGATTATTTTAAGGTTCGGGAAGGGTATTACGGGAAGAGGACTTTCTGCGTGTTCTCCGATGAGTTTTTCCGCCCAGACCATATTGTACCACCGTCCGAATTTATAGCCGCAGCCGTGAAATTCTCCCACGATACGGTAGCCCATGTGCTTGTGAAATCCCACGCTGTCCATGGTGAGATACTCGTCGTTATCGGCGGCAGGACAGCCTATGCAGGCGTTGAGATTGGTGATGTTCTGTCTGCGGGAGATGCTTTCCAGCTCGGTGTACAGTATTCTGCCGATGCCCTGTCTGCGGGCGTTTTCCTTGACGTAGACCGTAGTCTCCGCGGCATGGTCGTATGCGGCGCGGGCCTTGAACACTCCCGTATACGCATAGCCCAGCAGCTCGCCGTCACGCTCGGCGGCTATATAGGGATATTTTTTCAGAGTGTTTTCAATGCGCTGTCTGAACTCGCAGACGGTAGGAACGTCGTACTCAAAGGTTATAGCCGTGTTCAGCACATAGGGCGCATATATGGCAAGCAGCTCCTCCGCATCATCGGGACGGACTGTTCTGAGCTTTATTTCATTTCTCATTTTCATGACCTTCTTTTTCACAGCTTATACTGCATAAAATTTCCATTTTTCACAAACCCGAAATCGGAGTAGAGCAATACTCCCATATCCGAAGCGGTTATCTGAACGGTGCCGCAGCCGTAGTCACGGGCTTCCTGTACCACTCTTGAAAGCAGCTCCCTTGCGATACCTTGGCGTCGGTACTCCATGTCGGTGTACATGCTCGAAAGGATGCCCGTCCTGCCGCTGGGACAGCCGAAATAGGGCGGCCTTTCCACGAAGGACATCCCGCTTGTGCCGACGATGCGCCCGTTATCCACAGCTATCCATGACACAAAGGTACCGTCCGCCATATGCCGATGATAATAGTCCAGAAGCGGCGGCACAAGGTCGATATCCTCCTTTGCGCCTTCTTCGCGCAGCTGCTTTATCCGCAGCCCGATAAATTCTTCAAGACGGGCTTCGGTCAGCTTTTCATAGATCATTCCCATGCTTTCACACCTCCACATCATGCATATGCCCCATATACTCCTCCGCGGAGATGACGAACCGTCCGCCCGGATAGCTGTCACATTCGTCGGAGTCGTCCTCTTTGCGGTATATCTCGCAGCAGTTTATGACCAGCTCGTTCCCCTCCCAGTGAAAAGGGGCTTTGTCCGCAGTGTCGTAATAATCGCAGTCCAGAAACTCAAGGGGATAGCACAGCTTATCAAAGGGTCCCATGATATCGGGGATATGATACAGCATCATCTCATAAGGTCCTCCCCAGTAGCAGCCGTGCACTGCCATCACATGGCTATCCTCGTTATAGGATATCTCCGTCCAGATAAAGGTCTCGGTATAGTCCCCTCTTGCGGGATATGCCCCGATGCTGTCCGAGCCCTTCGGAAAATATCGGTACTCTGCCATATCCGACAGCCGCAGCACATTATATCCGTACAGGTCATCGTTATAGAAATAATAACGCTCCCCGCCGATATCGGCTGTCTGATGAAGAGTGCTGTCCGGAGCATCATATCGGAAGATACACTTACCGTCAGGGTCGATAAGCTCCCACTTCGAGCAGTCCTTCACGCTGATATCGGTGATATGCTTTTCATAATAATGCTGCCTTGCGGTATATCCGAAGCCCGCGTCAATGTCATAGTCCCCGCTGAGCTTTCCCTCCGCAAATACTTCCCTGCAGTATGCCTCAAAGCCCTTTTTATATCCTTCATCATAGGCTGCATTTTCAAGCGGGATATCCCACTCATGATCGGTATTGTTCACAGCATATCCGCCCTTTCCGATGTGTTTTTTTCATTATACCACACCCGCTCCCGCATTTCAACCCATATATAATAAACGCCCGCGCCTGTAAGATGCGGACGAATAATTCGGTCTGCACTTTATTCAGAGCATCAGCCGCCGGAAAAGCTTGCTGTGCTCAAGCCCATGCTGCGGCAGACTGTCCCACGTGATATCCGCCGAAAAATCTGCCGAAATCATTGTAACATATCGGACGGAAATATGTCATCACCTTTTTGAGTGAATCGGTGAGCTTCTTCCGTAAACGCCGTCGGGACGCAGGCTCCGCATTCCTCGGCTGCAATGATATCCTTCGGGGAGCATTTACTTTTTATGTAAATATGTTCATAAAATTTAACAGAAAAATAACTTCAGGTTTATATCCGAAGTCATGTGCTTCTTGACATTATTTGTCCCATTGTGGTATAATTTAGTTGTAAGTGGATTTTTAAACGACATTACCGCTGTAATAAGGAGATGAAGCAAAATGACGTTTAATGTGACCGCAGAATGCATAGCTATGTATATATCCCTGATAATCGGGATATCCGTCTCGCTGAGCGTGGCTAAATGGACCCATGATAAAAGAGTGTTCGTAGCCTGTGCCTTTTCGATATCGCTCAGCTCGTTTTTCAATATAGCTTCCGCCGTCTTTATCAACAATTTCGGCTCGGTGCCGGTATGGTTGAATTATACGGTAACTATGCTGTATTTTGCGTTCCTTTTCATTACGCTCGCTATCTTCTCCGTATACTTTCTTAATATAATCGAAAGAGATGTCTCGGAATGGAAAAAGAAATATACCAAAGCTATAGTCATTCCGCTGTATGCATCGCTGGCAGTGGTATTTACCACGCCGTTCACAAAGCTGCTGTTCAGCTTTGACGAAACGGGCTACGTCCGCGGAAAGCTCAGCAAGCTCACCTACGCCGTTATGCTTTACATGGCTGTCCTGATAGTTTACGCCGCTCTGAAAAACGGCAGGAAAACTACCTTCCGCGTAAAGATACTCATATCCTTCTTCCCTATCCTTTCGGGAATGGTGATGCTGGTGCAGTTTTTCAGGAGCAATGTCCTACTTACGGGCACCGCCGCACTGGGTCCCCTTATCCTCATGTTCCTGTTTCTGGGCACGGATATCGTGGATATCGACAGCGACACGGGCTTTTACGGCAGCAGGAGCTTCGTGGAGGCAGTTACCAAACGGCTCCAGAAGGGCTCGCAGTTCTGCTGCGTGCTGCTGGGAATTTACAACGCGCAGGAGCTCAAGGAGGCCTTCGGCAGAAAAAAGCAGCGGCAGCTCATCACACTGGCGGCTGTCAAGGTGGAAGACGCAATGCCCAGAGTGCCCGGCTTCCGCTATTCCGACAACAAATTCATCTTCATTTTTGATAACAAGTCCGCAGAGGACGTCAGCGGCATAATTTCCGAAATGGACAGGATTCTCTCGGAGGAGTTTTCCTTCGACGGCACCGCTGTCAGATACAATATCAGCATTGCTGCGGTAGATTGCCCTCAGCAGGCAGACAACGCCGAACAGCTCATCGAGCTGCTGGAATATTCCGCCAATAAGGCAAGAAAAAGCAAGGGGACCAATATCTGCTTCTGCGACGATTCCGCACTGGCGCATATCCGCCGCAAAAAAGAGATCACCGATATACTTAAGCGGGAGCTTAACTCCGAGGAAAACAGCTTCGAGATATTCTATCAGCCTATCTACGAGGTATCAAGCGGAAAGTTCCGCACAGCGGAGGCTCTTATCCGCCTTAACAAGACCGAGATAGGTCCTATCTACCCCGACGAGTTCATACCTATCGCAGAGGAAATGGGTCTGATAGTCCGTCTTGGAGATATCGTGCTGGATAAATCCTGCCGCTTTATCGCGGAGCTTATCAGGGACAATGTGGATTTTGAAGCGGTCTCCGTCAATTTCTCCGTGCACCAGATAATGCGCAGCGATATCGTGGACAAAGTCATACAGGCTGTTCGCAAATACGATATCCCGCCCGAAAAGCTGCGTATCGAGATAACCGAAAGCGTTATCATCGACAATTTCATGCACGTCAAGAACATGATGGATGAGCTTGGCAGGATAGGTATCAAATTCTACATGGACGATTTCGGCACGGGCTACTCCAATCTTTCCAATATGATTGAGTTGCCCTTTGAATACCTGAAAATTGACAAATCCCTTATCTACAGCGCCGAAAAATCGGAAAAGGCGTACTTTATACTCACTTTCATATCGCAGGCGTTCATCAAGCAGAACGTAAAGATACTGACCGAGGGCGTTGAGACCCAGAAGCAGGAAAAGATAGTGGAGACTATCGGAGCCTCCTACATACAGGGCTTCCGCTTCGCAAGGCCTGTTAACGGAAATACCGCAAAGGAGTATTTCCTCGGCATGAGAAACGACGCAGTATATGAATAATTACTCCGACCGCTGTGCACAGGCACGGCGGTCTTTTTGCTTTTCCACCGATAAGTCCCCAGCCCCTTGTCCGTGATATGGACATTATCATCAGCGGCGGGATAGTATGTGAAAGGGAAAACGGCTTTCGTATCTGCGGCGAAAAAGCTCCTTCCGACTGTTCATTGTCCCGCTTGACTGTTTCACCGATTTGGGGTATAATGGAGTAAACCCAACAGCTGATACGGCTGAATACAGAATTTTTTAAGAAGGTGACCGCAATGCCGCTTCATATTATAACAGGAGATATTTCAGAATACACAAATAAGGTGGACGCAATGGTCGTTCCTGCAAATAAAAGACCTGTGGTCGGGTATGGTCTTGACAGTCAGATGTTCAGGGCCGCAGGCTTTGAACAGGTCATGAAGCAGCGCACTGCCATGGGAATGCTCCATATCGGACAGGCAAAGGAAACAGACGGCTTTGCTGTTGCAAGATATCTTATACATACGGCAACGCCGATGTGGCTCGGCGGCACTTCGGGCGAATGTGACAAGCTGAAAAGCTGTTATATCAACTCGATAAAATGTGCGGACAGGCTTGGTCTGAAAAGCATTGCATTTCCGCTGCTGTCTGCGGGCAATATGAGATTCCCACGGGGAGTTGCCTATGAAACGGCTGTGCATGCCATAAATGAACGGCTTTCCGTTCATGACAGTCTCGACGTATATCTTGTGAAGCACCCCGACGATGACTTTGATGAATTCCAAAAAGCCGAAAATATATTCGAGCACCGTGACAGCACTATGAATGAGCTTCTGCAGCATCAGGCAGACCTGTCGGAAATCCAGAACCCCGACCGAGAAATAGTATGGTATCTCACTAATGTGACCGACCACATCGCCATAAAAGCCGCAAAGGAATCCCGTGAAAAAAGCTTTGAGGAAAAGCTTCCGAAATATCTTGCGGAAAATCCCGGCAAAAAAAGCGACGACCTCAGGCGTGAGAGATTTTACGAATACTTTGACACATGCGGCAAAAAAGCTGCGGAGCTTGCAGGAATTATCCGATGCGACAAGGCCACGATAAGCCGCATAAAAAACGGTCAGACAAAAACTCCGCAGAAGAAAACCGTCATTGCCCTTGCTATCGCAATGGAGCTGTCCACGGAACAGCGGTACGATTTTATCAACTGTTCGGGACATTCCTACCCCAGCGAAAAAATGGACTATTTTACAGAACAGCTTATCCGCGACGGCTACAAAAGCCTGTCAAGCATAAGCGATATGCTGTATCAACAAAATAAAGAATGGCTTCTTATCGGAAATAAAAGCGACGAGCTTTCCGAAAGAAAGGATCATTCCATAGAAAAATAAAAAGATCCGCCCGAAAGGTCATGTACAGTCTTTCGGGCGGATCTTTCTGCATTTTTTTTGAAAAGTTGCGTGACGCGCAACCAAAAGATAATAATGCCGTGCTATAATAAGATCATTCCAAAGAAAGGGTGATACTTATGAGTAACATGTCATATATTGACGAAACGGCAAAGGGAAAAACAGTCATTCCTCTTCACAGCCGTCTGCTGACGGAAAGGCGGATATTTATCACTGGAGAGATAACCTCCGATACCGCCGTGGAGTTTATGCAGGCTATGCTGTTTCTTACGGCGGAAAACAAGCCCGTTGATATCTACATCAACAGTCCCGGCGGCGAGATAAACGCAGGACTTGCCATCTACGACATGCTGCAAAGCTGTAAAAACGAGGTCAATATCTACTGCGCCGGACAGGCTTCAAGCATGGCAGCAGTGCTGCTGGCTTCAGGGCAGAAGGGCAGGCGCTTTATCCTTCCCCACAGCCGCGTCATGATACACGAAGCCCTGCTCAGAGGAGGCGTAAGCGGCTCTGCCACTTCCATCTCCCGCATTTCCGAATCTATCCTTGAAACAAGGGATATGATAAACGGGATACTTGCCAAACACACGGGCAAGACACTTGAAGAGATAAACCACGCCACGAGCTTCGACAATATGATGAACGCAGAGGGAGCCATAAGCTTCGGCATCTGCGATAAAATTGTCGGTTCTTTAACCGAAAGGAGCAATGCATAATGAATAACACCGCTTATACCCTGTCCGAAAACAGCTGCTTTGGACCCTTTGACGCCTGCGATGCCCGTATTGTCCCCGATGAAGAGTTCGCAAAAAGTGAGCTTATCATCGCAAAGGGCTGCCGCTACAGCCTTGACGATGTAAAAAGCCGTCTCAACAACAATGTTCTTGTGGTCGGCGGCAGCGGTACGGGCAAGACCTCCACGATAGCCGTCCCCAATCTCAGACAGGCTGTGGGAAGCTATATCGTGTCCGACCCGAAGGGCATGCTTTACAAAAAGTACCGCAGATACCTTGAACGAAAGGGCTATACGGTCTATAACATCGATCTCACTCATCCCGAAAGCTCGTCCTGCTACAATCCGCTGATGTATATCCGCACAACTCAGGATATACTGAATATCGCCTCGGTCATCACTAACGAAAAAGCCTCGGAAGGTACCAAAGCCGACCCCTTCTGGGATTCCATGACGATAATCATGCTGTCGGCAATCATCGGGTATATGCTTGAAACGAACTATACGCCCTTTAATTTCAGCGGTATCCTGAAGCTTGTCCGCGAGGGCGAGAGAACAACCGACGACAGCAAGGATTCCTGTCTTTCAAAGAGATTTAAAAAGCTTTGGCTTATAAATCCCTCAAGCTGGGCGTGCGAACAGTTCTCCGATGCAGATCAGGCTCCCGACAAGACCTATGACTGTATCCGAGCCACTCTGACCTCCAAGCTGTCAAAGCTCGATACAAGGGAGCTGCAGAAAATGATGAGCGGAAACGATCTCAGCCTGTCCTCCATAGGACGCTCAAAAACAGCCGTCTTCGTCACCGTCAGCGATACCGACAGGTCGATGGACTGCCTTGCCAACATCTTTTTCACTCAGGCAATGCAGCAGCTCTGCAGAGCGGCAGATGAGAACAGAAACGGCAGACTGCAAGTTCCTGTGCGGTTTATCCTCGACGATTTTGCCACGAACTGCAGGATAGAGGAGTTTCCCCGAATGATATCCTCCATACGTTCACGGGGGATATCGGTAATGCTGCTTATCCAGTCGGAAGCCCAGCTGACCCAGAGCTATAGCTCCGACCGCATGACTATAATCGCAAACTGCGACACCTACGTTTATCTCGGCGGCAATGACTACGCCACTGCGGAAGCCGTGGCAATGCGGTGCAACAAGCCTGTTTCGCAGGTACTTTATATGCCCGTGGGGAGCTGCTGGGTATTCAGACGGGGTTCACAGCCTGTTTTCACCGAAACGCTGACTCCCGGCTGCCGTGAAAAACGGGAAAAAAGTACCTGAGCTCCGCCGTATCATATTTCGCGTTTGCTGTCCTTTTCCCGAGCTGGAAGATGTATTGATAACGGACCTATGGAAGGATTCTGGGGAATACTTAAATCCGAGATGTATTATTTGAGAAAATTTTCCTCTAAAGAAGAAATTACAACAGCAATTGAGGACTACATTGAGTTTTACAACACAAAACGTTACCAGTTAAAATTGAAATGTATGACACCTATGGAATATCACTCGGCAGCGGCGGCGTAAAAAATCAACCCTGCTGCGCAGCAGGGTTGATTTTGAAGAAATTCTAAATATTCTTTTGTTTTTTCGGCTGTCTACTTGACAGGGGGCACTTCAATCCGCTCACGCTCCGAAAAATGAGATATTCAGCATATACGTCATTCCGTCAGCACGATAGCAGAATAATTATCGCACCTGCTGCTGCTGCGGGAAGAATGTATTTCCGCCATAGCGCCGAGCCATTCATCGGGCGAGTGAGAGCGGCGCAGAGTCTCCTCCATTTCCTCCTCCAGCACATACTGCCAGAATCCATCGGAGCAGAGAAGAAATGCATTGATATCGCCCCTGTCCCCCGCAGTATAGAGGGAGCTTATTGATGGCTTTATCCTGTCGGCGGCAGCGCCGAGCGCTCTGACGAGCCTGTTGCGGTCGATATCCGAGCGTATCTGTGCCTCGGTTATTTCGCCCATAGCCGCTTTGAGCTGCGATACACTGTGATCCTTTGTATATGAAATTATCCTGCCGTTAACAAAATGATACAAGCGGGAATCGCCGATATATGCCCAGATATACTGCCGCTTATCGGTATTCGCAGCAAGTACCGCCACTGTGCTTTTCATTCTTACCCTTCCCGTCTGATTCAGGATAATATTGCGGTTAGCCTGTTCGAGCACCTCGGTTATCAGATCACTGCTCAGCGAGGTAAGCTTGTCAAAATTATCGGAAATAGTATTCACCGCCGTTTCCGAAGCATTTTTTCCTCCGCCGCAGCCGCCCAGACCGTCTGCGACTGCAGCCGCAAGTCTGCCGTTTTCAGCCCTGACAAGTACGGAGTCCTCATTAACAGCTCTTCCGCCGCGTTCGCAAATATATGCATATTTCATAATATATATACGTTCCTTTCCTCCGAAAAACTGATCAGCATCTGGATCCGCCGATGAAGCTTACGCGTCAATCAGGCTGAATCCATTCCCGTTCAGAATGATATAGCGGCTATTATCCCCGCTTATATCTGCGGTCAGACATTTTTCTCCCGACCGATAAAAGATCTCCGCGTCACATTTAAATATGCTTTCGCAGTTCTGTACGCCTTCGGGCAATTTCCCGATGCAGATAAGCTCTATGCTGCCGTCATCCTCTTTATAATAAAGCAGGAACGCCGTTTCGGAAGTGTCCAGCGGAAGTGCGGCGCAGATGATGTATTCACATTCACCGTCCCCGTCCATGTCCTCCTCAATATAGCTGTATACAGGCTTATCCGATTCAAAGTCCATGCCGTGCGCCTGAACATAGCCGCTGAACGAAGTTATCCCGGGAGCCGCGAATACTATGGCATAATCCCCCCTGTTTTCCAAACTGCCCACAGTCGCCATGGGAGCATAGTGCGGTTCGGATCTGTACAGCTCTTCGGGATCGTCGGCAGCCGCCTTATCGGTATTGTTAAGATCGACAGGGAGCCTTCCTCTGATATAGGGCTCGTCCTCGGAAGAGGGCAGACCGTACATGACCGCAGGGATATAGGGCTCGGTATCCTCCGCCGCAGTATATACCGAAGTCTCCGCCGCTGTATATACCGAAGCCTCATCCGCTGTGTTCCTGTCCGATGTATTATACACAGCGAGCGCTCCCGCGATTAGCAGCACAGCCGCAGGACATACCGCCCAAAGGAGCCTGTTCTTCCCATTTTTGCCCCTGCTTCCGTACAGGATATCATACAGCTCGTCCATGCTTTGCAGACGGTCTTCTCTTCTGACGGAAAGACCCTTCATTATAGCCGCTTCGCAGGCAGGAGGGATATCTCCGCACAATTCAGACAATGGAGCAGGCTCTGCCGATTCCTGTATGCGCACGATAGGGTCGGGGGGCTTTTTGCCCGTTATCATCCGATAAAATGTGGCAGAAAGCGCATATATGTCCGTCCACGGTCCCTGTTCTCCATGACGGCTGTACTGCTCGTAGGGCGCATAGCCGTACTTTAAGATCACCGAGAGACTTTTTTCCGTTTCATACTGTCTTGAAGCGCCGAAATCAATGAGCACAGGGCCGCGTTTTTCCGTAAGGATAATATTATCGGGGCTTATATCACGGTGAATGATCTTTTTCTGATG
>JBJESJ010000136.1:0-25244 GCA_051882725.1 Oscillospiraceae bacterium | reverse complement strand
GCTTTGTGATGCCCTCGGTGTGTACCCACTCGGGATAAACATGCTTTCCGAAGGCAAGGGACGAAAGTATGCATATCTTGCGGCAGGCGTCGTGACCCTCCACATCGGCGGTGGGGTCCTTTTCGGCATAGCCAAGCTCCTGCGCCATTTTAAGAGCGTCATCGAACGCCATATTATCGGATATCATCTTAGTGAGGATAAAGTTCGTAGTACCATTTAATATACCTGCGATAGCATAGATCTCGTTGCCGCCGAGACATCTGTCCAGAGGGCGGATTATCGGGATAGCTCCGCCTGTGGATGCCTCGAACATGAAATTGCAGTTATGCTCCTTTGCGACTTTCAGAAGCTCTGCGCCCATAGCGGCAACAAGCTCCTTATTAGATGTCGTAACGCTCTTGCCGTGTTCAAGGCAGGACTTAACGAACTCAAAGGAGGGGTGAAGTCCACCCATTACCTCGGCTACCACCTTGACCTCAGGGTCGTTCAGGATATCATTGATATCCTTAGTGAACTTATCCGAGTAAGGGAGACCGGGGAAATCCCTGATATCAAGGATATATCCAAGATCAAGATCAAGTCCGTTCTTTTTGTTAATGTTATCCTTATTTTTAAGGAAAAGCTCCACTGTTCCCGAGCCCACAACTCCGTGGCCCAAAACTGCGATTTTAGTCATAAAAGCAACTCCATTCCGCCGAATCGGCAAATAATACAAATTAAAAAAATCGGGTCATTCTCCCGAAAGCAGACGCGCCTCGACAACTCCGTCGATTTTCAGAAGCATGGGGCGATACAAGGAAGCGTCGTCATGAGGAGGATTAAGCCTTAATGTTATTGTGACAGCGGCTGCGCCGTCCACGGGGATACTCTGATTCAGAGTAAGCACATTTGCGCCGTACCGATGAAACTCGGAAAGGATACCCGAAAGGATACCCGGTTCATCCCGGAGGACAACAAAAAGAGTGATCACCTTCTGAGTCATTTTTTCCTCATAGGTAAAAACACTATCCCGATATTTATAGTATGCGCTTCGTGATACCCCGACCTTTTTACAGGCAGCTGCGGAGCTTTTTTCCTCGCCGCAGGCAAGAAGTCTTTTGACCTCCAGCACCTTTGTAAAAATATCGGGAAGGACCTCTCGGCTGATAACAACGTAACCCGAACCGTTCATAACATCAACGTCCTCCGCATTATTTTTCGTCCGCACACCGTGAACATATGTATGTCAAACAAGTACAATTATACATCTTTTTCATTAAAAAGTCAAGGACTTATGCTATTATTTTATATATTTCACACATTTATACAATAAATTGCGTTAAGTTTTGATAAAATCTCCAAAAAGAAAGATCCGTCCCGAAAACGGGACGGATCGAAAGTGCGTATCCGATATTATTCCTTAACGCCGCCGAGTGCAACGCCTGCAATAATATACTTGGAAAGAATGAGGTAAACTACTACAACGGGGATGATAGAGATAGCGATTACCGCATATCTTACGCCATAGTCTGAGAGCTTATCGTTATGAAGGATAGCTGCGACCATCATAGGCATTGTTCTCTGTTCGATCTTGTTGGAAAGAAGGATCATCGAAGGTGTATAGTAGTTGTTCCAGTTGGTAACGAATGCGAAGATAGCCTGTACTGCGAAAGCGGGCTTCAGCATGGGGATACCGATCTGGAGAAAGGTCCTGAACTCGCCGCAGCCGTCGATACGTGCCGCCTCAACGATGGAAAGCGGGAATGAAGACTCCATGTACTGCTTCATAAAGAATACAACGGCCGGAGCTGCGATTGCAGGTACTATCAGAGGTATGTAGTTATCGTAGAGCTTGATACGAACCATGAACTCTAAGAAACCTGTTGATGTAACCTGTACAGGAACCATCATGATCGCGAGGATAAAGGTGAACGCTGCGTTTCTTCCCTTGAAGTCGTAAACTGTAAGACCGTATGCAGTCATTCCGGAGAAGAATACGGAAAGAGCGGAAGCGCCGATCGCAATGATAAGGCTGTTTCTGAATCCGTAGAAAGCGTTGAAGCTTACCTTATACTCTGACTGAGTTGTGAGCTTTTTCAGGTTATCGCCGAGAGCAAGTCCGGGGATAAGCGAGATACCGTTTGAAGTGATATCGGTTGAGGTTCTTGTAGCATTAACAACAAGAATGTATATAGGAACCAGACAGATAATCGCGAGAATAACGCATATCACGAAGATAACTGTAGACTGTATCTTCAGTTTCTTGTGATAGTCCGCATTAAGCTGAGCAGCGGACTTTTGTGCATTTAACATTGTTGATGCCATATCAGAAACCTCCTAACTGCTTTCTGGCCTTTTCAGCCTTGCGGTCGATCTTATTCTTTCTCTTATCCTGAGTGCTGTTATTCATAGCGAAGGTAACAGAACCGAGGATAGAAGTGATGATGAACAGGATGACCGAAGCCGCCGCAGAATAACCGTAATTGGGATCCGTCGCATGGAAGCTCTTATAGATGAATACCGCAACGGTTTCAAGCGAAGGTCTGATAGTATTGGGATCCTCGTGGAAGAGGTAAGGAATATCGAACATCTGGAGTCCGCCTATCATAGATGTGATGAGCACATAGATGAAGATAGGACGGAGCACGGGAAGAGTTATTCTGAAAAAGATCTGACCGCTGTTTGCACCGTCGATGGAAGCAGCTTCGAAGAGCGAGGGGTTGATACCCATGATACCCGACATGAGGAGGATCATTGTATTACCGAACCACATCCATGTCTGGATGAACATTACGATTACTCGAGACGAAGTTGTACCTGTGACGAAGTTTATCGCTTCCGAGATCATATTGTGAGAAAGAAGGAAGGAGTTGACAGCGCCATACTTTGTATTTCCGAAAATTGAAAGGAACAATGCACAGACAGAAGTTGCTGTGATTATGTTAGGCATGTACATAACTACTTTAAAGAAGCCTTGTCCCTTGATCTTGAGCTTTGAATCTGTGAACCATACCGCAAGAAGAAGCGATAAGCAGATCTGAGGAATAAAGTTACCTATCCAGAGGATGACGGTATTCTTCAGAGCATTGACAAATTCCTCGTGAATTGCTTTAGCAGGACGCGAGCCGCCCACAAGAAGGTACTCGAAATTCTGAAATCCTACGTTTACATCGGCGTTAGCTCTGCCGTTTCCGTAAAAGCTAAGTACAAATGTATTTATCAGAGGATATAACATAAAGAAACAATATACTACAAAAAATGGCAGAATAAACAAGTAGCCATATTTAGCATAGCTGATTGATTTTCTGCGTCGTGGCTGTATCGACTGCATAAAACACACCCTTTTCTAAATAAGCGCATTTAAAATATACGCTTACGGAGATTTCTCTCCGTAAGCTGTACATTCTAAAGCATATAAAACTCAGTTAACTTCTCTATCTGAAGTGCTGATATTCAACAGATGTTGTCTGTCAAATTAGTCCCAGTTGAGGTTGGGGAAGTCAGCTGCAACTGCATCCTGGAATGCTTCCAGTGTCTCGTCAGTGCTTGCATAAGAGCCTGCGATGTAGTTGTTTACAGAATCGATGAAGTCAGTCTTAACAGTAGCATCATAAGGAGTGATGAGACCCTCCATGTTGATACCCTGAGCAGCGTCGATAAGAACGCTGAACTGATCCTGACCGCCGAGAAGTGCGTTCTGATTTGTGCCTGCGTCAACGATAGCCTGCATAGCAACCTTGTTGTTTACGAAGTCGCCGGAAGCCTCAGCATAGCCCTGCATTGTAGAAGCGTTGGTTGTGAAGAAGTTTACAAAGTCAGCAGCGATTGTCTTGTTGTTGCACTTTGTGGAAGGAACGAGCCAAGAACCGCCCCAGAAGTAGTTTGTAGGACCAACGCAGATGTTGTACTTACCGTATGTAGCTCCGTCGGGACCGCCCTCTGCCTGATAAAGCTGACCGCCCTCAGAGTTTGTGAGGCACCATGTGGAGTAGAAGTAACCGAATGTAGTGTCATCCTGACCGATCTGGTACCAAGCGTCTGTCCACTGAGAAACGCCTGTTACGTAGCCCTCGTCGCTCATGGTCTTAGCCATGTCAACGAACTCAGCTGCATTGTCAAGAACGAGCTTGTTATCCTTAACCCAAGGCTCATTTCTGTTAGCAGCGAATACCTGCCACATACCACCGATTGTTGCAGTCATAGAAGTCTTTCCGCCGGAAGCTTCCTTAACCTCAGCTGCTGCTGCCATGAAGCCATCCCAGTCGCCGATCTTAGCCTGCATATCATCAGGATTTGTGATGTTCAGATACTGCTCAGCGAGGTCTGTTCTGTAAACATATCCGCCTGCAGCTGCCTGCCAGGAAGCACCCTTGAGCACGCCGTTGTCATCCTTACCGATTGCTACGGTGTAGGGGAAAGCATCAGCGAATGCGCTCTCTTCGATTCCGAGAGAAGAAAGGGGAGCTGCGATATCCATGTTGATGTACTTAAGGATCCAGTCTGCTTCTGCAACGAAGAGGTCAACGTCCTCATCGCCTGCGAAGTACTGCTCGTACTGCTCGTTAGCCTCACCGCCGGAAGTACCAACCTGTACCCAAGTAACCTGATCCTCGGTGTAGTCGGTGTTCTCAACGAAGTTCTTGATCATGGGCTCAAGGTCAGAGCCTGTCCAGCAGATGATTGTGAGCTTATCGCCGTCATCTGTGAGATCGGAAGAAGCTGCGGGAGCTGCATCCTCAGCTGTATCTGCAGCTGCTGTGTCATCAGCTGCTGCGTCGTCTGCTGCATCATCAGCTGCTGCATCGTCTGCTGCTGCGTCTGCTGCGGGAGCTGCTGTTGTTGTGGAATTACTTGTGGAAGAGCTGTCACCGCATCCTGCGAGAACTGTGCCTGCCATAGCTACTGCTGCTAAGAGAGCAAGCTGTTTCTTTAAATTCTTCATTTGATTTTTCCTCCTTAAAATATATTATATTATATAGAATAATATAATAGCGTGGTTCATCGGTTGATTTCAGAAACCGACCCTCCTTTGATCAGGCAGCTGCTTATCACAACTGTTGGCTCATCATCGGAGATCTCCTTATTTATCAGCCCGATAAGCTTATCGGCGGCCTCGGCTCCCAACCTGTCCGTATCCTGCCGGACAGTTGTAAGCTTTGGTCTGAGAGCTTCTGACAACGTGACCCCGTCATATCCGGCAATGGATATATCATCCGGAACTGATAATCCAAGCTCCTCGGCTGCGTTATATGCGCCCAACGCTGCAAAATCATCGGGCACTATTATGCAGGTAGGCCTGTCCTTTTTCGGCAAGGACAGGAGACTCTTCACGAGCAACTCCGTTTTTCGGGGATCATGGTAGACGCCCTGAACCATAAACTCATCACTGATATTTATATTCCGGCTTTTCAGAGTATCCTTGAATCCGTTTACACGCATCGCCGTAACGTCTGAATTATCGCCGTAAATATAAGCTATTTTGGTATGTCCCATGTCTGCGATGTAGTTCACAAGAGCTTTCATTCCCGAATAATTGTCGGAAACGACCGCAAGACGGTTTTCGGGGACATAATCGATGGATACCAGCGGAATATCGCTTTTTATCAGTTCGATGACCCTGCTGTCGGTGTAATCGTCAACACAAGTGAGCAGAACTCCGTCTATGTTGCGATACATGCAGTGTTCGTAGTACGTCATCTTTGACGACGCTATATTTCCGCCGATAAATGTAATATCGTAGCCGTTTTTTTCCGCTTCGTTCTTAAAGCTGTCAAGAATAGAGGCAAAAAAGCCCTGCTTTAGACCGCTCTCAGTTTTTTCCGCAAAAAGAACTCCCAGATTGAAGGTCCTGTTGGTTTTCAGCGCCCTCGCCTGTGAATTGGGAAGATAGCCCATTTCCTTTGCTTTTTCCTGAACGAATTTTCTTGTTTTCTCGCTGACATCCTTATGATTGTTCAGCGCCTTGCTGACAGTTGCTATCGACACTCCGCAGGCAGAAGCTATATCCTTGATAGAAACCATTATGTATGCCTCCGTCCGCTGAAATTAAGTTCCGATATAATGTCTGCCGGAAAAATCGTGTAATCGGTTACCGATAATACACAAAATAATAATTTTCGGTAAGCTTAACAAAGCACGAAATTCTTTAAACGTTTTCGCTCTTCGTATGATTATAATATACAACTCTTTTTGCCTGTTGTCAATGCTTTTTAAAGAATTCACTAAAAAAATAGTCACTTTGCACAAATGCACAGCATTATTTTATTACAATTTTACCCTGCTGATTCACAGTTCGTTCTTGATCGCATGTTTTTTTGCTGAAAATAATCCAAAAAAACTTTTTCAAACTATGCAAAATATCAAAAAAGCTGTTGATTTTAAAGACAGTTTATGCTATAATTTCACTATAATATCATATTGATCTTACAAGGAGTTTACTGAAAATGAACATACCCGATGATGTAAAATTCTGTCTTGCCTTTGCCTGTTCGCATGTAGCGGCAAAGGAATCCCCCTGCATGCTTGTCACCCACCACAAGGACGACGGAACATGGGAGTTCATGTGCGGCGCAGAGGGTCACACTTCCTCCGACGCAGTCATTTCCACCGTGGGCGAGCTGCTCCTCGCAGACCCCACCTTGGCTGACGCTCTCTCCATCAAGCCCGACTATTACGCCATGCGTCCCCACGTAGGCGACAAGTGGATATCTGCGCCAATTGACGAATAACATAATGATTTCGACCGAAAACTGTTGATTTTTTCTTTCGGCTGTGTTATAATTAATAGCGATTTTAAAATAACGGGAGATTTTGTTATGCTTACTACATTTTTGGATCTGAAGACCGCAATTTTTCTTGGTATCGTTGTGGGATTTTTCGTTACGCTGTTTGTGCTGAAAAAGGCTCTGCTCACGCTGCCTAAGGATCAGGGACGGAAATATGCCGTCAACGGCGAGCTTTCCAAGGGCAAGCCCCGCGGAGGCGGTGTTGTGTTCGTCATTATTTTTACGATAATTTCGCTGCTCTTCATTCCTTTTTCCGCTGAGTATATTATAGTATACGCCCTGCTGCTGGCGGCAATGCTGACGGGATACCTTGACGATATGTCCAAAATACCATGGGGAGAGGTCAAAAAGGGACTTCTCGACCTTGTTATCTGCATTATCGCCGTTGTGACCTACTGCAACTTTGACGGGGATTACACCATCTATTTATGGAACGGTCTGACCCTTGCACTCCCGCCTGTGCTGTACATGCTGATCGCCGTATTTTTCCTGTGGGTCAGCATCAATGTCACCAACTGCACCGACGGCGTGGACGGACTTCTCGGAACACTTTCCTCGATAACAATGGCTGCTCTTGCCGCAATATTTTTCATGACCGCTCAGACAGGCGAAATGGGGCTCTGTCTCATATTTGCGGCGATTCTTCTCGGATATCTTGCCTACAACGCCTCCCCCAGCAAGCTCATCATGGGCGACGCAGGCTCCCGCGCTATCGGACTTTTCATCGGGATAATGGTGCTGAAAACTCACGTTCCCCTTATCTATTTCCTTATCGGAGGAGTTATCTTCGTTGACGGCGGAATTGGTCTTGTAAAGCTGCTCGTCCTGCGCATCTTCAAGGCGAAAAACTTCCTCAAGAACATCAGGACTCCCCTCCACGACCACTACCGCAAAAACAAGGACTGGTCGGATACGCAGGTCGTTACAAGATATGCGGTGCTGCACATAATCCTCTGCGTTATCGGAGTTTTCATTGCATGCAGCAACTCACAGTTTATTACAGGATACATTACTCGTTCCACATACTGATACTAAACATGTTAATTGTGCGCAAAAGTCTGAAATTATTGCTTTTGCGCACTTTTGATCATTGAACACGCACTGCATTATGAATTAATGTGCACAAAAACGGCAATACTACTTGTAATATCCAAAATAAAATCGGGAATGTTAAAATTATCCGTCATTTTCAACTATTGTATATCCGGGGGATTTGTGCTATAATGTTATATGGAAGAAATTTTGATTTTAAGAAAACGAAAGGATCGGCTTTTATGCGCAAGACAAAGATAATCTGTACCATCGGCCCCGCCACCGACAGCGAGGAGACTATGCGAAAGCTCATGCTTGCGGGCATGAACGTCGCAAGATTTAACTTTTCCCACGCAGACCCCGTTATCGACAAGCGCCGCTTCGATATGATAGTCAAGCTCCGCGAGGAAGTAGGGCTCCCCGTCGCTACCATGCTCGATACAAAGGGCCCCGAAATAAGACTCAAGACCTTTAAAAATAATGAACCCGTCATGATCGAGGACGGAAATGATTATACCCTCACCACCCGTGACGTCGAGGGAACCGACAGGATATGCTCCATTACCTTCAAGGGACTTCCCAAGGACGTTCAGACAGGCTCACGCATACTTATCAACGACGGCGTTATCGAGCTTGAAGTCACATCCGTCACTGCCGAGGATATCAACTGTAAGATAATCCACGGCGGAAAACTTTCCAATCACAAAGGCATCAACGTTCCCGGTGTGGCTCTGTCTCTCCCCTACATCAGCGAGGCGGATATGAACGACCTCGAATTCGGCGCGAAAATGGGCTTCGATTTTATCGCAGCTTCCTTCGTCCGCAGCGCCGCAGATGTCAATTATTTAAGAAAATTCACCCACTCTCTGGGCTGGAACAACGTTCGCATAATCGCCAAGATAGAAAATGCCGACGGCGTTGCCAATATTGACGAGATACTCGAAGCGGCAGACGGCATTATGGTCGCAAGAGGCGATATGGGCGTTGAGATCCCTTTCGAGCAGATACCCGCTATCCAGAAAAAACTTATCAGCAAGGGCTATACCGCAGGCAGACAGGTCATCACCGCAACGCAGATGCTGGAATCCATGATAAGCAGTCCCCGCCCCACCCGTGCGGAGATCACCGATGTCGCAAATGCTATCTATGACGGAACATCCGCTATCATGCTCTCCGGCGAGACCGCCGCGGGAAAATATCCCGTTGAAGCTGTGGAGACCATGGCACGCATCGCAGAATGCACCGAGAGCAATATCGACTATACCGCAAATCTTGCCTCAAGAAAGAATACCCGCGGCTGCGGAGTGACCGAGGCTATCTCACATGCTACCGTTACCACTGCCGCCGATCTTGACGCTGCGGCTATCATCACCGTCACAAAGAGCGGAAAGACTGCGAGAATGATATCGAAATACCGTCCATCCTGCGATATCATCGGACTTACTCCCGATCCTGTCACCTGCCGTCAGATGAACCTTTCATGGGGAGTGCGCCCCGCCCTCATCGGCGAGATGTCCAACACCGACGAGCTTATCGCAAAGGCTAAGGCAGTCTCCAAGGAAAACGGCTTTGTCAAGGAAAACGACACCGTAGTCATCACCGCAGGCGTGCCCCTCGGGATCAGCGGAAATACTAACCTCCTTGAAGTAGAGACCATTGAATGATCATATAAATTTAGAAACGGCTTGACGTTAAGCTCATCACGAACTTAACGGCAAGCCGTTTTTTTATCATATCAGCACACGGTCACTCATTTTCGGCAACCGTAAAATCCACCTTGCCCGATGAGACGTTCGCCTTCGCACAGATAACGTCAATGGTGTCGCCCACCGAGTAGAGCTTTTCACCGTTTCTTGACAGGGTGAAATATCCGTCATAGTCGTAGCTGCCCTCGGGAAGAGTCTCTATCTTAACAAAGCCCTCCACGGTGTTTTCAAGCTCCACGTAGAAGCCGTATTCCGTCACCGAGGAAATTATTCCCGTGAACTTCTCCCCCAAATGAGCGGACATATACTCTGCGATATAGCAATCCTCACAGTCTCTTTCAAGGGTCATCGCCGTTATCTCGCACATGCTGGACTGCTCTGCGGCAGCCTTCGCAAATGCAGCATAGCGCTTGTTAAGCGATTTTTCCGTTGCCTTGTTATAGCACAGGTCGGTCAGTATACGATGTATCGCAAGGTCGGGGTATCTTCTGATGGGCGAGGTAAAGTGTGAATAATCCGACAGCACCAGTCCGAAATGTCCCAGCGGCTCGTCGGAGTACTTCGCCTTTGCCATGGACCGCAGCACCATATTGTTCACCAGCAGAGCACAGGGCTTTCCCTTGGCGCTTTCAAGGATATCCGACAGATGCTTCGGCTTCACCGATGTAAACTTCGGCACGGGCAGTCCCAGTCTGGTGATGACCTCTTTCAAGTCGTTTATCTTTTCGGGAGAGGGATTCTCATGGACGCGGTACACAAAGGGGATATTCTTCTCCTTCGCAAGCTTTGCGGCGCAGGAATTCGCCATGAGCATGAATTCCTCGATGATAAGCTCGGATCTTCCGCGCTCACGCTTCTTCACATCGACGCAGATATCATTGTCGTTAATGATGAGCTTAGCTTCGGGAGCGTCTATCTGGGGAGCTCCTCTTTTCAGCTTGTTTGCGGTGAGTATCTCCGCCAGTTCCTCCATAAGACATATTTCGTCTATGAGACCGTCGTATTTTTCCGCCAGCTCAACGGGGAGCTCTTTATCGTTCTCATATGCGTCAAGAATGGTGTTTATCTCCGAATATACGCCCTTTACCCGCGAACGGATAACTGTTTTTGAGAACTTGAAGCTTTCCACCTTGCCGTCGTTGTCCAGCTCCATAAGGCAGGAAAACGCCAGTCTGTCCTCATTGGGATTCAGTGAGCATATCCCATTGGAAAGCTCTTTCGGCAGCATGGGTATGACTCTGTCCGCATAGTATATGGACGTGCCGCGGAGAAATGCGTCGGAATCCAGCTTTGAGCCGCTCTTTACATAGTGTGAAACGTCCGCGATATGCACGCCCAGTCTGTAGCCTGCGGCGGTCTTTTCCACAGATACGGCGTCGTCTATATCCTTCGTATCCGCACCGTCTATGGTGAAGATATCTGCGTTTCTGAGATCAAGGCGGCGGGATATCTCATCGTCGGTTATCTTCATTCTGCCGATGATCCTCGCCTCGTCCATGACCTCCGATGGGAACTCGGTCTCGATACCGTTGATGTGGAGCAGCGCCGCCGCACTGCTGGAAGCCTTGTCCGCGCTGCCGAATATGCCGATGACCGCGCATCTGTGATCCGCATGACGGTCTCCCCGCTTTACTATCTTCGCGAGCACCTTGTCGCCTTCGTGAGCGTCAATATTCATGGAGGATATCTCCAGCAGCTCCTTGGACAGCGTATCGGGTCGGATGAACAGTCTGCCGTACTCCTTCTCGAGGGTGCCCGAAAACTCGGAGAATACCTCTTCGAGGACCTTGACTACCTCGCCCTCAGGGGATTCTCCCCGCCTGTCCTTGCGGGGCAGAGCCTTTGCCAGCACCCTGTCACCGGGCATGGCGCCCTTTAAGAATTTTCCCGGAACGAACACCTCGGTGCCGTCCTCGGTCTTAAGAAAGCCGAAGGTCTTGGCTATCCTCGACACCTCTGCAGGATATATCCCGTAGGACTCGCAGAGCACAAAGCCCGCCTTTCTCTCGAAGATAACGCCTTCCCGCTTTAATTCAAGAGCCGCTTCCTTGAATTTATCGGGCATGGGGTGACGTCCCTTGCATTTGGCGTAGAGTTCCTTATAGGGCACACATTTTCTGTCGTTCTGCTTTAAAATTTCCTTTATTCTTTTTTTATAGATATCAATATGATCGGTCATGACTTTATATCCTTTCGGTGACTTTTTATGTCCTGTATTATATTTATTATTATTGTACTCCTTTTTTTCAGTAAAGTCAATAAAATTTTTGACAATACGGCGTAATATTCTGTATTATTTTATACAGATGACCGAGCAGCACTGCTGCTATGTAAAGTGATTTTCTTTACAGATGTGAACGTTTTCCCGATGTCATTCGCTGTCGTTTTTATCCGAATTAGAAAAAATAAACAAATATTTCGTAAGGATTTGCACAAATCTCTGTAAACAAGTGTTCTTATAATTACGTCGAGGTTACATTACGGTTAAAATACGGCGTTACTACTTGAAAGAACTGTCAGGCTGTGATAAAATTGTAATCGCTGTGAAAGAAAAAACACAAAAAACAGCAGGAGAACAAGAAAAAGAACAAAACGGGTCGATAAATATGGAAATCAGCGGAATCAACAAATCCGGCCGTCAAGGGTCGCGTATAACCCGCAGTACCTATGGCGAAACCAAAAAGAACAGCGTTCCGATGGACGTAAAGATCAATCGAGCGCTGATACTTGTTTTGCTTGTGCTGTCGGTACTGACAACAGTGATGCTCGTGAGCCAGATCGCATATGTGAGAAGCGGCAGCATCAACGTGAGCAGCAGCGGCTATACGGTATTGAAAACAGAATCGGACAATCGTGCGGACGTGGCTGACGCTCTTAATGCAGTTACCGTCAAGCCGATGAAGATAGACATTGAAGTCCCCGACTACTGTCCGGTCAACTACAAGGCGTACTCCCCCATTGCAATGGTGTACGACAAGACTGCGGGCGAGGTCCTCTATTCAAAGAATGAGACCGAAAAATGCTACCCCGCAAGCACAGCTAAGCTTATGACTACTGCGGTAGCTCTCGATCTTGCTCCCGACGATTTTCTTTTCGTTGCGGGCGACGAGCTCGATCTCGTCAAGGACGACGCTCCCAAGTCGGGCATCAATAAGTGCTACGCTCTTAACAGACAGGAGATAGCTTACGGTGCCGTTCTTGAAGGAGGAAGCGATGTTTCCTATACAGCAGCTGCGGCGATAGGAAAGCTGCTCTGCGAAAGCGACGACGTTTCCGCTCAGGAGGCTGTTTCCAAATTCTTAGACGCAATGAATACTACCGCAAGAAATATCGGCGCGGAAAACACTCATTTTTCCAACCCCGACGGATATTACGATGACGATAACTACACTACCGCCAAGGATATGATGAAGATCGCCATATATGCTTCCGAGCATAAGGAGATCGCTGAGGCTGCTTCAAAGGAGTCCGCAGGCGGCAGACTGGCTTCGGGTCAGGGTTATCACTGGACAAACTCCAATGAGATGATAAAACCCGAAAGCAGCAGATATTATGAATTTGCTACCGGACTCAAAACAGGCATGACTTCAAATACAGGCTACTGCATGGCAGCTTCCGCCGAGCAGTACGGACATGAGCTCATCTGCATAGTTATGAACTGCGAGTCCTCGGAGTACAGATACCTTGACGTGAAGAACCTCTTCGAGATATCATTCTCCTATATCGAGGAATTTTCCTCCGCCGAAACAGGCGAAACTTAATATGCATCTGCAGGCTGTCTTACAAGAGAAGGCAGCCTTTTTTATGCAAAAATATCCTCCGGAATGCTCTGTTGAAATGCTTTCCGGAGGATATTTTTATCATTTATTTATCGTAATTTTTAGTATAAGTCTCTATCAGCTCTTCAAAATCGTCACGATAGCCTATGTCCGCTGTCTTGTCGTCGGCGGGGATATCCTTCAGCAGCTTCTTCACGCCGCTTATGCTTGAAGTTCCCTTATATGAGCTGTCCTTCAGCAGCATTCCGAACTCTGTTACCGCGCAGCAGAATTTCATACGTCCGCTCATTTTTTCATATGGGTCATAATTTTCGCCCTTTATGACTGTGGATACCTGCACCGATTTTGTTTCACCGGGCCTTTTATAGCGGATCTTCAATGTACACCATTCGCCTGTGCCCGCTCCCGACGGGGTCTGATATTTCAGGGAGCCGTCCTTGTCATCAGCCATTTTCAGCTCGTAGAGAACAGTCACGCTGTCCCCTGCACCTACATCGCCTGCGTCTTTTTCGTCATTGGTGAAGTCCTCGTTGTTCAGTCTGCGGTTGTCATAGCCGATAAGACGGTAGCTGCCGATATACTCAGGATTGAACTCCAGCTGCATTTTAACGTCGTCCGCAATGGTGAAAAGAGTAGCTGTGCGCTCCTCGATAAGCACCTTGGAGGCTTCCTTTGCACTGTCGATATAGTGATAGCTTCCGTTGCCGTTGTCTGCAAGAGCTTCAAGCTTATCGTCCTTGAGATTGTCCTCGCCGAAGCCCAGCGCCGTCAGATAAATGCCCGTTTTGCGCTTTTCGGAGATGAGCTCTATTAGCTCGTCGGTGTCAGATATTCCCACATTAAGGTCGCCGTCGGTGGCAAGGATAACTCTGTTGTTGCCGCCCTCGATGAAATAATGCTCAGCGATATCATATGCCGCTCTTATCCCGCCCTCGCCGTTGGTGCTGCCTCCTGCGTCCATGCACTCGGTCATAGCCTTTACGGTGCGGGTCTGATTTCCCTTTGCGCCCGCCAGAACAACGTGCTCGTCACCCGAATAGGTCACGATGGATATCCTGTCGTTCTCGGTAAGAGTTTCGGTCAGCATGTTTATGGATTCCTTGACAAGGGGAAGCTTATTATCCGACCACGACATGGAACCGCTGGTGTCCACAAGGAAAACAAGGTTGGAAGCGGGAGTATCCTCCGCGGCGATATCCTTGCCCTGAATACCTATCATCATAAGCTTGGAGTCCTCGTTCCACGGACAGTCGGAAAGCTCATATGTCACGGAAAAGGGGGATTTCCCCTTGGGCTGAACATAATTGTAATCAAAATAGTTGAGCATTTCCTCGATGCGGACAGCGTCCTCGGGAATAGTTCTCCCCTCGTTTATCAGCCTGCGGAGATTTGCATAGGAGGCTGTGTCAACGTCTGCGGAAAATGTTGATACGGGATCGGTGGAGGTATTCTTGAAGGCGCTTTCCTCTGCGTGGAAGTATTCCTCGGTATTTATGATCTCGGCGGGAAGCGCTGTGTTTGATATCTCTTCCGTCAGATATTCAACAGGCTCGTATGCAATTTCTTCCTCAAAAGCAAAGTCTTCACCGACAGAATCGCCGTAATCATCTTCGGATTCATAATCATCATCATTATCGATCACGGGCCGCCCCCTATAGGTCACGGGAGCGGACTTGGCGCTGTAATAGATATTGTCTTCATAATCGTAGGTGACGGCTCTTACGGCATAAGCAGTATTGTTTTCAGGATAACCGCACCGATAATATTCGTCATAGGTGGAGGCTATTTTTTCATAATTTCCGCCATCTATGCTCTTGTACACATAGTAGAGCAGCGCATTTTCCACGGGCTCCCAATTAAGATTTGCTCCTCCCCAATCCGTTTCCAGCGTGACCACGGGCTTAGAATTCCTGAAAGCCTTGACCGCCTTGGAATCATCCTCTGCGGAGATAGGCTCGGGAAGATCGTTCATATCTATCGCAGCCGATACTCCCGCAGGAAATGCGGACAGCGTTCCGACGGATATTGTCATGGCAAGAATAAATGCGATTCGTTTTTTGTTCATAGATGTTACCCCTTTCAGTCATTGATTTTCTATATTATAACTTATCAGGATATTAATGTCAACAGAAAATATATATCTGTAACATTTTTTTGTCAATTGAAACCAAAGCATGTTTTGTGATATCGTTTACGAAAAAATAAAATCGTTTTCATCTGCCTCAGCTTAAAAATCTTCGCATTTTTCTATTGATTTTTTTGTTTTCATGGTGTATAATGATAGTGTTTTATGCAAGTCATGGCAGACCGGTTCTTAAAATGTCTGCAATATTTTCCAAAGGAGCAAACGCTATGAGTACAGCTTTTAAAGCGGCGGATATCCTGCTGCCGCGTGAAACTGCCGATATGTCCAGATGGTCGGTGGTAGCCTGCGACCAATATACCTCCCAGCCCGAATACTGGTCGGAAACAGCGCGTATCGTCGGAGATTCACCGTCTGCGCTGAAGCTTATCCTGCCCGAGGTATATCTCGGTGAAAAGGACGTGGACAAGCGCATTTCCGATATTCATAAAAATATGGACGATAACCTTTCACAGGGTCTGTTCACCGAGTACAAAAATTCCATGATATACGTTGAACGCATGACCTCCGACGGCATGCGGGCAGGTGTCGTCGGAATGATAGACCTTGAGGAATACGACTACCGCAAGGGCAGCACATCGTCTGTACGAGCTACCGAAGCCACCGTCGTTGAAAGGATACCTCCCAGAATAAAGGTCCGCGACGGCGCTCCTCTGGAGCTGCCCCATATCATGATACTTATCGACGATGATAAGGGTACGGTCATCGAACCCCTTTCCGAGAAAAAGTCCTCCATGAAAAAGCTCTACGATTTTGACCTTATGCAGAAGGGCGGCCATATTTCGGGCTATCTTATCCCCGATGAGGAAATAAGCCGCATTGATTCGTCCCTGACAGCCCTCGGCGATAAGGACGCCTTCAACAGCAGATACGGTCTTTCCGACAAGCCTGTGCTCCTGTATGCAATGGGCGACGGAAATCATTCCCTTGCCACAGCAAAGGAATACTACGAAAAGCTGAAGGCTGCAAATCCCGGCAAGGATATGTCGAACCACCCCGCAAGATATGCCCTGTGCGAGATAGTCAACCTCCACAGCCCCGCTCTGCGGTTCGAGGCTATCCACAGGATCGTCAGCAGGGTCGATGTGAACGCTCTGCTTGAAGCTCTCAAAGCCGAGCTTTCAGCAAGCGAGACTCCCTCCGAGGGACAGTCCTTCACCGCTGTCACGGGCGATAAGGATATCAGGCTTTTCATCGGAAGACCTGCATCAAATCTTACAGTCGGCAGTCTGCAGCAGTTCCTTGATAAATACATTAAGGAAAACGGCGGCGAAATAGATTATATCCACGGCGAGGACGTTGTCAGAAGGCTTGCGGAGGATAAGAACAGCATAGGCTTCCTGCTCCCCGATATGAGCAAGGAGGAGCTTTTCCCCACGGTCATAAAGGACGGCGCTCTTCCGAGAAAGACCTTCTCAATGGGTCACGCCGAGGACAAGCGCTTCTATGCAGAATGCAGAAAAATTACAGAATAACTTATCACGGAGGAACGATCATGTCATCAATTTTTGAAGAGAACAAGACAAAAGTAATTGAAAATTACGAGAAGCTCATCACACGCAGAAACAAGGTCTCCGAATGCTATAACGGCATCTACGACCGTTACGAATATCCCGTGCTCACCGCGGAGCATGTCCCCTATTACTGGAAATATGACCTCGACCCCGAGACAAATCCCTATTTCATGGAGAGACTGGGCATTAACGCAGTCCTCAACAGCGGAGCTGTTTATCTCAACGGCAAATACTGCCTTGTGGCAAGAGTGGAGGGCAGCGACAGAAAGTCCTTCTTCGCAGTTGCAGAAAGCGATAACGGCATTGATAATTTCCGCTTCCGTGACTACCCTGTGATCCTCCCCGATACCCAGCCCGAGGAGACCAATGTTTACGATATGCGTCTCACTCAGCACGAGGACGGCTGGATATACGGCGTTTTCTGCTCCGAGAGCAAGGATACTTCCTCAAACGACCTGTCCGCTGCCACCGCGCAGGCAGGCATCGTCCGCACAAAGGACCTGACAACTTGGGAAAGACTTCCCAATCTGAAGTCCAAGTCTCCACAGCAGAGAAACGTTGTGCTCCACCCCGAATTCGTTGACGGAAAGTATGCTTTCTATACCCGTCCTCAGGACGATTTCATCCAGACAGGCTCCGGCGGCGGAGTATGTTTCGGTCTCTGCGAGGATATCACAGACCCCGTTATCTGCACCGAGGAGACCGTTATCTCCCCCAGACAGTACCACACCATCACCGAGGTCAAGAACGGCGCAGGCGCTGTGCCCATCAAGACTCCCAAGGGCTGGATACATATCGCCCACGGCGTGAGAAATACTGCCGCAGGTCTTCGCTACGTAATTTATGTATTCGCAACAGACCTCAATGACCCCTCAAAGCTCATCGCTTCTCCTTCGGGACTTTTCATCGCTCCCCACGGCAGCGAGAGAGTGGGCGACGTTTCCAACGTTGTGTTCACAAACGGAGCTATCGTCCGTGAAAACGGCGATGTATATATCTACTACGCTTCCTCCGACACAAGAGTCCACGTTGCGACGACGACCATCGACAAGCTCATGGACTATACCTTCAATACGCCCTCCGATCCCCTGCGCTCGGCAGACTGCGTAAAACAGAGATGCGGTCTTATAGAAAAGAACATGAAGTTCCTTAACAAGTAATTTTTTTGGCGGCAGATGATAACGGACATCATCTGCCGCCTTTTTATCAATACATAAACAGCCTGACCGCAAGTGCGCTCACAAGAAATCCGGTTATATCTCCGCTGAGCGAAGCGGCGATGGTATGACGGGTGTTTTTTATTTTAAGCGAGCCGTAGTAGACTGCCACCGTGTAGAATGTCGTTTCCGTGGAGCCCGATATCACCGAAGCTACTCTGCCCGCGAAGCTGTCCGGGTGATCTTCCCGCAGAATTGACTCGAACACCGCAGCGGCTCCGCTGCCCGAAACAGGACGTATTATCGCAAGCGGCAGACACTCCGCAGGGAATCCCACCGCGGACAGGACGGGCGATAAAAGCTCCGACAGAAAATCGGGCAGCCCCGAAGCCCTGAATATCCCCACCGCCGTCACCAGCAGTATAAGCGGAGGAAGTATATCCGCAGTCGTTCGCAGACCCTCCATTGCGCCTGCGGTAAATTCCCCGAAGATGTCCGTCTTTTTTGCTATCCCGCAGACAAACACCGCCGCTGTCAGAACGGGCACTATATAATCACCCAAGGCTTTCCCCTCTTTTCCGTGCATGTTCTCTCCTGCGCCTGCCGAGCGCACAGCCTGCCTTTGCTGCGATAAGCGATACCGTCAGCGAAGCGGCGGTAGTGAATATCACTGCGGGCATTATGTCAAAGGGACGCTCTGCGCCGTATTTCAGCCTGAGCGACGCTGCCGTTGTGGGGATAAGAGTCAGCGAGGCAGTGTTCAGCACAGTAAATATCACCATGTTGTCCGACGGAAGAGTACCCTCCGATTCTTCGGAGAGCGCCTTCATCGCTTCAAGTCCCAGCGGCGTAGCGGCGTTTCCCAGTCCCAGAAGATTTGCCGATACATTCATGCATATGCATCGGAAGGCTCTGCCCTCGGTGTCGATATCCGCAAACAGCGCTTTTAGCGGCTTCTTTAAAAGTCCCGCTATAAATTCGGTGATGCCCGACTTTTCCGCCACTCTCATAAGCCCGCTCCAGAAGCACATCCCCCCGCACAGATACACTGCAAGCTCTACAGCGTTCACAGGTTCATTCAGCACCGCCGCGGAAACGTCAGGGATTTTCCCCGAAATAAGCGAATATATTACCGAAGCAAGTATCAGGAACCCCGCAAATTTACCTACCATTTTTTCTCCTCCAGTAACTCACTTTTTTATTCACTTTGTGATTATTCTGTAAAATAATATGAAATTTTTATCAATTTACAAAAAATGTGTTGACAAAGGAAAATTTTGATTGTATAATGGAATAAAATACATAAAATAATGCTTTTTTGCACGTGCAGGGAGAATTGTTTTATATTTTGTTTATAATGCTAAACATTATAATTTCTATGATGTTGAGAAAGGAAAATTGCTATGAAAGAAACAGGTGTAACAAGAGCTTTAGACAGTCTGGGAAGAGTAGTTATTCCCATCGAGATCAGAAGACGTTTTGAAATAAACGAAGATGAAGAGCTTGAATTCTATATTGAGGACGATAAGATCATAATGAAGAAATTTATTGATTCATGTACCTTCTGCGGTTCCAGAGATAACCTTACCGAATATAAGGGTAAGCACATCTGCCCCGACTGCATCAAGGACGTTAAGACATTCAAGGCATAAAATAAAGCTACATAAAAAATATATTCTTTGTCTGGTCTGATTATACGCGCTATTTACGTCTATAATCAGAGCAGGCATTTTTTGCATGCATATTATCTTATTTTTGGAGGCTGAAAAGGTTTGGTATATCTTTCTGTAAACGAGCTTACTTCCGGAATGTGCGTGGACAGAGATATTAATTTCTACGACGCCTCTGTCAGAACGGCTATCTGCATACGCCACGGACAAAAGCTGACCGACGTGTCTATCACTAAAATGAAGGACAACGGCATCAAGGGCGCTTACATCGACGATACTCACAGTGAGTTCCATATCCTTTCCAGCGTAAGCAAGGAGATAAAAAACGACGCCGTCAGCAATTTGCAGAACCTCGCGGAGAATTTTATCGACACCAGCAAGGGCGTTACCCAGAGCGATATCGCTGAGGTGGGCGGTACTACTTCAAAGCTTATCGACGCTCTCGCCGATAAAAAGGATATACTGGTGAATATCGCCGATATCAAAATGTACGATGATTATACCTTTCATCACTGCCTGAGCGTGGCAATCCTTGCAATAACAATCGGCATGGAGCTGGGAATGTCCAAAAATGAACTTTACGAGCTCGGTCTTGCGGGACTGCTCCACGATATCGGAAAGGTCTCCATTCCTATCGAGATAATCAACAAAAACGGCAGACTCACCGACGAGGAATACGCTATCGTTAAAATGCACCCGATCCATGCGGCAACTCATCTTAAGGAACGAAAGCTGGTGCCCCGGAACTGCTATCTCGGAATAATCGCTCACCATGAGCGCTGGGACGGCAGCGGCTATCCCTTTAAGCTTTCGGGAGAAGCTATCCCACTCTTTGCGCGGATACTGGCTGTGGCTGACGTTTATGACGCGCTGACCTCCAACCGCCCCTACAGAGTCCCCAGTCCTCCCAGCGAGGCTATCGAGTTCATCATGGGCGGCATGGGAAGCCATTTCGACGAGACCGTCGTCCGTGCGTTCCTGCGGAAGATAGCACCGTATCCTATCGGCTCAAAAATAATCCTTTCCAATGGCCAAACAGCAACTGTTGTCAAAAATGCCGCCGATCATCCGCTGCGCCCGCTGATACGGCTCGACGAAAGCGGAAGATCTCTCGATATGAACGAGGATATGTCCAGCTACAATCTCGTAATAACAGGGCTTGTTGACCCGATCGTCAGCACCTCGGATATCGTCAAAAGCTGAATACATATAATAAGGCGCTGCCGAAGCATATCGGCAGCGCCTGTTCTGTTATAATGAAATTATTCGCCCGTATATTCCACGATGCGGACGCTTTCCATCTGCACCTGCTTTAAGGGCTTGTCGTTGGAGGGGTCGGTCTCCACCTGCGAAATGGCGCGTACAACGTCCATTCCCTCGAATACCTGTCCGAATACGGTATAGCTTCCGTCCAGATAAGGCACGCCGCCCTTTTCAAAGTACATATCCTGTACATTCTTGGGAACGTTCATTCCCGCCTCTTCAAAGGTCTCATAGTATTTTATCTCCCCTGTTTCGGAGTCCTGAGCTCCGCCTAAGGACACATAATCATCGTCGGTATTCACAATGTAGAACTGGCTGGAATTGGTGGATGTGCTGCCGCTGTTGGCATAAGCCACCGCTCCCGTGAAGTGGTAAAGCTTGTCGGAAACGCCGCCGTCAAAAGAGCCGCCCCACATGCTGTTTCCGCCTGTGCCGTTGCCCTTGGGGTCGCCGCCCTGTATCATAAAGTCGGGGATGATTCGGTGAAAAATAAGCTCGTCATAGTAATTCATGTTTGCAAGTCCCTTGAAGTTTTCCACCGCAAGAGGACATTCGTCGGGGAAAAGCTTGATCTTGATCTCGCCGTAATCCTTAACGGTGATGACTGCTATCTCCTCGCCTATCTCGGGAGGAGTGAAGTTCAGTATCTCGGCGTCCTCAAGAGGCTCCGCAGCGGTCGTTGTCTCGGCGGAGGCGTCGGACGCACTGTCGGACGAAGCATCGTTTCCGCTTCCGCATGCTGTCAGCGAAGCCGCCAGAGCAGCTGCCAGAAAAACAGATATGATCCTTTGTTTTTTCATATAAGCTCCTTTCCTGTTATCTGTTCCCGTTACAGCGGATAACCCCGCAGAGGGGCACAGAAATCCCTATTCCTGAAAATCAGGAAGCCTTAAAGTTTAACATTTTAATTATACAATAATTATTATGTGTTGTAAATCTCGCATTATACAAAAAGCATGTACTATAGTGGGTGAGAATTTGTGCAGTATTGACAAAATTCAAAGAAAACCGACCCTCACCCGCCTATTCTTCATTGACAAATCTCTTATAATATAGTATAATGATTATATTAGAGGAGATGTTATTTTATGGAAAAGCTATGGAGGAAAAATCTGCTGTCCATCAAACCCTATGTGGCAGGCGAACAGCCTAAAACCGGCAGCTTTATCAAACTGAATGCAAACGAAAATCCATATCCCCCTTCCCCGAAGGTTTTTGAGGCTGTCAGGAACTTCGAACCTGCGTCGCTGAAAAAATATCCCGACGCAGACGCAAACGGTCTGAAAAAGATCCTCGCCCAAAGATATGGATTGTCTCCCGCACAGGTGTTCGTCGGGAATGGCTCGGACGATGTGCTCGCCCTTGCATTCAGAGCCTTTTTCAATTCGGATAAGCCTCTGTTCTATCCCGATATCACATATTCCTTCTATCCCGTGTGGTGCGATCTGCTTAAGATCCCTTACCGCACTATCCCCGTAAAAGATGATTTCCGCATCGACCCCGACGATTATATACCGGAAAACGGCGGCGTGGTCATACCCAATCCCAACGCCCCTACGAGCATCGGCGAGGGCAGGGAGTTTGTCGAAAAGATACTTAAGTACAATCCCGATTCGGTGGTCATCATCGACGAGGCTTACGCCGATTTCGGGAAATACAGCGCAGTGGAGCTTATCAATGAGTACGACAATCTGCTCGTGGTGCAGACTATGAGCAAATCGCGCTCGCTGGCGGGACTGCGCGTCGGAATGGCTATGGGAAGCAATGAACTTATATCCGTTCTGGAGGCTGTGAAGAATTCCTATAACTCATACCCCCTCGACAGCGTAGCACAGGCGGCTGCGGCAGCTTCTGTGGCTGATGAGGAATATTTCAGGGATACGGTCGGAAAGGTCGTAAAGACCCGCGACAGAACAATGGATAGACTGCGAAGCATGGGTTTTGACGTTTTTGAAAGCAGTACAAATTTTATTTTCTGTTCTCACAGCAGCAAAAAAGCCGCCGATATATTCGGATATCTGAAAAATAACGGGATTTATGTAAGATATTTCGACCTTCCCAGAATAGATAATTATCTGAGGATAACCGTGGGCACCGATGAGGAAATGGACACGCTTATCTGTCAGCTGGAAAAATATTTTGCATGAACATTCGCAGCGATGCTTTATGCTGACCGTTCTCTGCATTTTGAGAACGGCATGAAGTCTCCAGCTGCACACGGCTTGAACTGCATAGTCTTTCAAGCCGTTTTTTAAAAATTGCTGAGCGAAACAGCTAAAAAAAGCAAAGGGACTAAGCAGGTCCGTAACTGCTAAAACTGATTATAAATATATGAATAGTAAAAATGATTTTTTTAAGCTCCATACAGGAAACGGAGATTTCCTGAAAACTGAATTTGACAAGGACGAGATACACAAATACTGGAACGACGAGAATTATTTCTTCTGCACCATAAGACAGGTGGACAATAAGATAGTGCTCGCCAATGCGAACGCCACCTATTTCAAAGTTATCAACAAGAGCTTCAATTACTGCGGCATGGATATCCGAAGCTTCCTATCGGAAAAGTACGCGGAGTTTATCGCGGAAATGTTCATAAACCCTGTCACATCCGGCAAGACCTACAAGTATATCCGCGAAAGCAGCTGCCACGGAGACACATGGATAGTCACCGCCGTCTGTACAAAGGGCGAGATCAAGTTTGCCGGCAAGCTGTTAAACGATCTTTCGCTGCTCTCCTGCAGGGATATGGACCTTTTCAGCACCATGAACTGCGACAGCTCGGAATATGTGGGCACGGTGATAGTATCTGCCGAAAAGGATGACTTCATGGCAGAATCCTGCTCAGAGGGGATACTTGCTGCTCTGCCAGAATTTTCACAGAGGGTAAGCGTGAGAAATGCAGCGAAAAAGTATATGTTCTTCAATTCATCGCTGAATCTGCTGCGGGACAGCATGGCAAACAATATGCCCGTATCCTATTACGACCTGTCCTCCGCCGAGCCCGGCACCCACCCTAAGGTGTACCGATTCTCGGTATTCCCTTCCGCTTCGCAGTCACAGAAGATGGCTTCAGTCACCATAGAAAGGACCAATTCCGACCTTTCGGAAAGGATAACCGATTCTATCGGATATGCGGTCTGCACTCTCTGCCGCACAGAAACGGGCAGCGTTTTTATCAGCAGCATGAACAAGACTCTGTCACTTCTGCTCCAGAGCGGAGATATTTCCTACTCCGATATCTGCAGCGAAAAGCTGTTCACCCAGACGGAGCAGTCGCGGAGCCTGTCCATAAAATCGTCCGCGTGCAGCAAAAACGGCTTCCATTACAATCTCAGGGTATTCCCCAAAGATACGGAAGACGGCCGTTCCGAGCTGGTGGTACTTATAAACGTCATTCCGAGGGCAAGTGCTCTTTCAAAGCTGACTCCCCGCGAACACGATGTGCTTTCTCTTGCCGCGGACGGCTATCCCAGCAAGTACATAGCCTGCGTGCTCAACATATCCGAAAGCACAGTCAACGCTCTGGTACACAGCGGCTATAAGAAACTGGGCATCGTTTCCCACGTCGAGCTTGTGAAAATGTACGGCTCGCCCAACAAGGACGAGAAAAAATAACGAGATTTTCCTCTGCAAATCATACCGGAGAACATGATCGGACATAAGTCTGCGCATACTGCGATTTCAATGCCGTTTGCATAAATATCCTCACAGGTGCTTTTAGGTACCCTGTGAGGATATTTTTTTCGCCGAGGGGGATTCTCTACTTGACAGAAGGATAAAAAAGGTATATACTTAATATGGAGTTAGAATAAACTAACACTTTGATATGTGAAGGAGAGATACGTTTTGACACTTAACGAGCTTAAACCCGGCGAAAGCGGAACTATCACCGCTGTGGGCGGAGAAGGCGCTCTCAGATGCCGTCTGCTGGATATGGGGATAATCCCACGGACCGCGGTCACACTGCGAAAGACCGCTCCTATGGGAGACCCTATCGAGATACATCTTCGGGGCTACGACCTGACTATCCGTCTCGACGACGCGAAAAATATCGAGATAACGCCTATATCTTCCGATGGAAAGGACCGTACATAATATGATTTTTGCTCTTGCAGGCAATCAGAACTGCGGAAAAACTACCCTCTTTAATCAGCTTACCGGCTCCAATCAGCACGTGGGCAACTTCCCCGGAGTGACCGTTGACCGAAAAAGC
>JBJESJ010000135.1:0-25566 GCA_051882725.1 Oscillospiraceae bacterium | reverse complement strand
GTGTAGTACTTGCCAACCTTGCCCTCTGCGATCTTAGCTCTTACCTGCTCGGGCTTGGAAGCCATCTTGGGATCCTCAGCCATCTGAGCCATGATGATGTTCTTCTCGTTCTCGAGAACTTCTGCGGGAACGGACTCACGGTTAAGATAAGCAGGGTTCATAGCTGCTACCTGGAGAGCGCAGTTCTTACCAACTTCGTAAACCTTGTCAGCAGGAAGATCTGTGTCAAGCTTTACCATAACGCCGATGCTTCCGCCGCCGTGAACGTAAGGAACGAGAACACCTTCAAGTCTGGTGAAACGGCGGATAACCATATTCTCTCTGATCTTGATGAAGAGATCCTGAAGAGACTCCTCAACAGACTTGTCACCGCCGCTGATCTTAGCAGCCTTGAGAGCGTCGAGATCTGCGGGATCCTGCTCGATAACAGTCTTTGCAACAGCTGCAACGAAAGCCTTGAACTCGTCGTTGTTAGCAGCGAAGTCTGTCTCGATGTTAACTTCTACAACAGCACCAACATTGCCCTCTACAACAGAAGTAACGATACCCTCTGCTGCAACTCTGGAGCTCTTCTTAGCCTGTGTAGCAAGTCCCTTTTCACGAAGGATAGTGATTGCCTTATCTCTGTCGCCGTCAGCCTCTGTAAGAGCGTTCTTGCAGTCCATCATGCCGACGCCTGTGGATTTCATAAGATCCTTGATTTCTGCGATTGATACCTTTCCCATTATAAACATTCCTTTCACATTTTTTCCGTAAATCGAAATCAAGGCAGACATAAAAAATTATATCTGCCTGAAATTCAAAGAAAATATCCGTAAATATTTTTCCCGATAAAGGTGGAATTATTCCTCGTCAGCCTTTTCCTCAGCTGCGGCAGCCTCTTCGGAAGCGCCCTCAGCGCCCTGTCTGCCCTCGAGTATAGCGTCTGCCATAGCGCCTGCGATAAGCTTAACAGCTCTGATAGCGTCGTCGTTTCCGGGGATAACATAATCCACGTCGTCGGGGTCGCAGTTTGTATCAACGATAGCAACTATCGGGATACCGAGCTTCTTAGCCTCAGCTACTGCGATCTTTTCCTTGCGGGGGTCAACGATAAAGAGTGCTCCGGGGAGCTTCTTCATTTCCTTGATACCGCCGAGATACTTTTCAAGCTTTTCTATTTCAAGCTCAAGCTTAACAACTTCCTTCTTGGGGAGAAGGTCGAATGTGCCGTCCTCCTGCATTGTGTGAAGCTGTTCAAGTCTTGCGATTCTTCTCTGGATGGTCTTGAAGTTTGTCATCATACCGCCGAGCCATCTTGCGTTTACATAGTAAGCGCCTGCTCTTACAGCCTCTTCCTTAACGGAATCGGCAGCCTGCTTCTTTGTTCCTACAAAAAGAACATTGTCGCCGTTTTCTGCTACGCTGCGGATGAATGCATAAGCTTCATCGAGCTTCTTTACAGTCTTCTGGAGATCGATGATATAGATACCGTTTCTCTCTGTGAAGATGTAGGGTGCCATTTTGGGGTTCCATCTTCTTGTCTGGTGACCGAAGTGTACGCCTGCTTCAAGAAGCTGTTTCATTGATACTACGCCCATTTTAATTTTCCTCCGATTTGGTTAATAGATTTTCCTCCGCCAAGCCTTGCTCTGCGCTTATCCGTATAAACGGACACCAACGCCGAAAACCCAGCGTGTGAATTTGCATTTAATATTATAGCATACTCTTCCCGATTTGTCAAGCACTACATTCATACAGCTATGACAAACTTTTCACTTTAATTTTATCCTTTTTTGGTGAAATATACCTATTCCCACGGATAAGCACAGTATCCTCGCCGATAAGCTGGATATCCTCGGCTTCCACCCTGATATCGTCCTGTCTGCCGAGAAGTCCGAAAAGCTGATATCTCCCGAAGATGATAAGCGCCTTAACAGTCATCCCGTCGGTCTCAAATTCCATATCGTCTGCATAGCCGATCTTTGCGCCCGTCTTAACGCATATTATTTCCTTGCCCTTTATCTCGGATAAGGTACACTTCAAGACCATTCCTCCATTCTGTATGATACTGCATAATATGAGAAAAGCCGCAGAAATATGACTGCGGCTCTGCCAAGACGGATATAAGCTACTCTTCGGCAGATATATCCTCCTTGCTGATCTTGAAAATTATCCTGAACAGCTTTGTAAGCAGCTTCGGACTTTTCACAACGATAAGCTTCATAAGTACCTCCAAATGAATATGTATTTGCTTCCACAGTTCATCATATTCCTTTTGGAGAAAAGTGTTACATTTTTTCAAAAATCACCGCAATTACTCCCGACTTTACCGTTATTTTGCATTTTCCGTCCTCGGTGAATTCATTGCTCGCACCCAGCGGGAAATCGTTGGTGAACGTTACTTCTCCGCTGTATTTCAGCCCCGATAAAACTGCCTCCGCTCTTTCGGTCACAGCGAATATCGAAACATATCTCGTGCCGCAGTCATCGTAAGACCTCGTTCCTTGGGGCAGCAGTTCAATATTATATTCATCTCCGAAGAGAACGCCCCGTCCTCCTCGGTTAAGGATGTACATGAGAGTCTGGATATTCGCCGCAGTATGTCCGAACCGTCCGCCCAGACCGCCGTATATGTGAAATTCATCGCAGCCGGCCTCGAATCCCTTTTTGACGGCGAGCATCATATCGGTGTCGTCCTTTTCGCAGGGAGCCTTTATCACAGGGATATTTTCGGGGATATTCTCCCCAATGCTGTCAAAATCACCTATGAGCAGGGATATCCTGTCAGCAATGCCCAGCCTTCTGCAGTGGATATATCCCCTGTCAGCCGCGATAATAAGCCCGTCCGACAGACAGATATCCTCATAAGCACTTATATCCGCGCCGCCGAAAATACTGCATATCACTGTTTTCTGACCTCCCACTCCTTGATGAGCTTAGCCTCCTCATACATCTGAACATAGCTGTCATGCCGCGATTTAGCGATATCTCCGCTGTTCACAGCCTCAATGACTGCGCAGCCCTTTTCCTTGATATGGGCGCAGTCGGGGAAGCGGCATTTCCCCTCGTATCGTTCAAATTCGGGGAAGCAGTATTTCAGCTCGTCCTTAAGTATAATATCGTAGCTGTTGGTATCGAATGCGGAAAAACCCGGCGTATCTGCGATATATCCGCCGTTTGAAAGCTTGAACAGCTCCGCCTGTCTTGTAATATGACGTCCTCTGCCCAGCTTTTTGCTTATCTCGCCTGTTTCCAGTCCTAGAGACGCGTCGATATTGTTCAGCAGAGTGGATTTCCCCGCCCCCGTATTGCCCGTCAGAGCGCAGATATGTCCTGCGATAAGGTCGCAGATAGGCATATAGCTTGCGGGGTCGGAATAATCGGTGACGAATACGGGCAGTCCGATGCCGCGGTATATATCCTCGATATCCTTACGCTTTTTCAGGTCGTTCTTGGTAAGTACCACCGCGCCGTTTATCTTCTTGAACTGTGCCACTGCGAGGAACTTGTCCAGCACAAGAAATGACGGCTCGGGCTCGCAGGTGGATATGACAAAAATCAGATAATCAAGATTTGCCAGCGGCGGACGTATTATCTGGTTTTTCCTCGGAAATATCTCGGTGATAAGACCATTTTTCCCGTTGTGTTCGACGTTCACCCTGTCTCCTGCGCAGGGAGATATATTTTCTTTTCTGAATATCCCCCTTGCCTTACATTCAATAATACCGTCGGAGGTCTCTGCAAAATACAGACCTCCAACGGATTTCAAAATAAGTCCGGGAGAATTTTTCACAGACGTTTCTTCGTTCTGCAACTAAATTCCTCCATATTCAATTAGGTGATGGTCTGCCACCACTCGTCGTTTGTTATCTCGTTCACATTAACATTATCATCGGGCACGGGTTCAGTATCAATAACAGTCTCCTCTGTCTGTTCGCCGCCATCGCCGTGGCCGCCGAGGATATCGGGGAATGTGAAGCCCGTCTCAGGCTCCGTTTCTGTTTCCTCCACGGTAGTCTCTTCCTCTTCCTCAAACAGTTCTATGAAGAGCTCCTTGTTCATGCTCATTTCGGTGACTGTTCCGTTGGTGAAGTCAACCACGTACTCACTTATCTTGTCGGACTTGCCTGTATCGGAGTTGGTAGCCTCGATGCTTACAGTCTGTGTCATCGAGCCGTTAACGGTAATGGTAACGGTGGAAACATAAGCGAGATTATCTACTGTAACGGTACCCGAAATATTACCGTTGATATAAGCCTTGAAGGCTGCTGCGCCCTTAACGTCGGAGGGAACGGCAAATGTGATATTAGCGTCGGTCGCAGGCGGGATACCCGAGCTTACAGTGAGAACTATCTCAGTCCCGGGGCTGACTACGTTGACGTTGCCGTACTCATCTGTTGCGGGTATGCTCTGTGCAAGAACAAGACCCTTTTCCTCAAAGCTGTCCTCTTCCTTCACGGTCACCACAAGTCCCTTGGACTTGAAAAGCTTCTCTGCGTCCTCAGCGAAAAGTCCCATTTCAACAGCGTCCACCATAAGAACGTCCTGAACCTCGGGACCCTGACTTACATACATGATGATAGTGGAGCCCTTTTCCACCTTTTCATTGTGAGCGGGCTCGGTGGCTATAACATGGTTTTCGTCAACGCTGTCGTCGGTCTGGAATGCAATAGTTACGAAGAAGCCCTGCTTTTCAAGCATATCCTTGGCAGTATTCGCCTCCAGATCGTACACATTGCGTATAGTGACCATCTGGGGACCCTTGCTGACCCTTACCTTGACGGTAGTGTTCTGAACGATGAATTCGCTTCCTGCCTTCGGTGTCTGGGCAATGATAACGCCCTCGTCATACTCTGCGGAATATTCCTGACCCTCAACGCTGAGATCGAAATAGGGCGCATAAGTAGACTTTGCGTCGTTGTAGTTCACTCCGATGAGATTGGGCATCACATCGGTAGCTGTCTGTGGATTTATTATGGGAAGAAGGTTTATAGCAATGAATATAACTGCCACGATAAGCACAGTCGCGGCAATAGCGGTGAGCGTCACCACAAAATAGGAGGACTTTGAAACCTCGTTTTCATCGTCATCCTCATCGTCATCGTCGTCCTCTTCGTAGTCGGGAACAGTCTTGACGGCAGTCTTTGTCCTGCGCGCGGGAGCGGGAGCAGCTGCGGAAGAGAATCTCGTACCTTGGCTGCCCGAAGAGGACTTGACCTCGTTCTTGTCGAAATACATAGTCTTCTCGTTATCCTCACGGACTGCAGAGCTTGCGGAGTTCTGACCGAAATTATACCCGAACACAACAGAAGGATTCTTCTTGAATTCCTCTATATCGTTTATCATCTCCGAAGCGGACTGATATCTCTTGGAAGGGTCCTTCTGCATGGCCCGCATAACAATCTCTTCAAGACCGATGGGGATAGTATCGTTGAGCTGTCTCGGAGGAACGGCGCTGTTCTTCATATGCATAACAGCCACCGCAACGGGGGTATCGGCATCGAAGGGCTTCCTGCCCGTGAGCATTTCATAAAGCATAACGCCCGTGGAATAGATATCGCTGCGTTCGTCGGTAACATCTCCGCTTGCCTGCTCGGGGCTAATATAGTGAACGGAGCCTATGGCCTTGTCGGACATAGTCTTGCCCTCTTCGCGGGCAAATCTGGCTATGCCGAAATCCATGACCTTGATATTTCCGTCGGGAAAAAGCATAATATTCTGCGGCTTGATGTCGCGGTGGACGATCCCGCGGTCGTGAGCGTGCTGGAGAGCGCGGAGTATCTGCGTGATAAAGTACACTGCGTCTTTCCATTTGAGAACGCCCTGCTGCTCCATGAACTCCTTGAGGGTAATCCCGTCGATGTACTCCATAACAATGAACTGCATCTTATCGGTAAAGCCCACGTCGTATATCTTCACGATATTCGGATGAGAAAGTACAGCTATAGCTTTGGATTCGTTTCTGAAACGTCTTACAAAGTCGTCGTTGTCCGCATATTCCTTTTTAAGTATCTTTACGGCAACCACTTTTTTATCAACGATATCCTCTGCCTTGTAGACGTCGGCCATTCCGCCCATACCGATAAGCTCGGTTATTTCGTACCTGCCGTCAAGTCGCTTGCCTATGTTTTTATCCATCAATATAACCTTCCTTTAAGTTTTCATATGTCTGAAACAAGAAGCCGCCGCGTGAGCTGATGCCCTCGCATGCGAATGTATTATCAAACGGATAGCTCCGTTATTTTCATAAGTCGGTATTGCCGGGACCCGAGATGACCGCCGCAGTTATGTTATCCCTGCTGCCCCTTTCAAGGGCAAGAGCGATAAGCCTTTTCGGTAATTCGGCAAGAGAACAGCCCTTCACAGCCGAGAGTATCTCCTCGTCGCTGCATACGCCGCTAAGTCCGTCGGAGCACAGAAGCACCGTGCTTTTGCTGTCCGCGGAAAGCTCAAAATAGTCGGGGCTGACATGCTCCGCAACGCCCACTGCTCTGGTAAGATAGTTGCGGTTCGGATGAGTTTTCATTTCTTCAAAGGTTATCTTTCCGCTTTCGTAAAGCTGCATAACAGCGGTGTGATCCTTTGTTATCTGTTTTATGCCGCCGTCGATCAGGTAGGCCCTTGAATCGCCGACGTTCACACAGTATATCATATCATCGCGCCTGAGGACCGCCACAGCTGTTGTTCCCATGCCCTTTTTCAGCGGATCGACCTCGGAAAGGTCGTACACCACTGCATTTGCCGTTCTGACGGCGCTCATCAGAAGAGACTTGACGGCGTTTTCCCCGCTGTCGGGACGATATCCCGACTCAATACGCTTGGAAATAACTGAAATAGCCGTTTCACTTGCGAAGCTGCCTGCGTTTTCGCCGCCCATGCCGTCGCAGACAACAGCAAAAGCTGCGGAGGGTCCAAGCTTTATAGTGCTGACCCTGTCCTGATTTTCACTTCGTACACTGCCTATGGACGACTCTGCGATTATATCCAATCCACCGTCACCTCCGATTTTTCATGTTATTTTTTGCGTTCAGATCTCGTATTCCCGTCTGAGCTGACCGCAGGCGGCGTTGATATCGCTGCCCAGAGTACGTCTGACCGTAACATTAAGTCCGCCGCGTTCCAGCATTTGCTGAAAATTCAGAACAGACCTTCTGTCAGACTTGAAATCACGTTCCTTTATCTCATTGACGGGAATGAGATTAACGTGACAGTTCATACCTTTAAGCAGACCGATAAGCTTGTCCGCATCAGCTTTTGAATCGTTGACGCTGCGGATAACGGCATACTCAAAGGATATCCTTCTGCCCGTCGAAGCTATGTAATCACGGCAGGCATTAAGGAGCTTTTCTATATTATATGAGTTATTTACGGGCATTATTTCACTGCGGCGCTTATCGTCGGCGGCATGGAGCGACACGGACAGCGTAAGTCCGAGCTTCAGCTCCGCCAGCTCATATATCCTGTCCACAAGACCGCAGGTAGACAGTGAAACATGCCGCAGACTGAGGTTCTTGCCCTCAGGACAGGACAGCAGTTTCAGAAAGCGCACCACGTTATCGAAGTTATCCAGCGGCTCGCCGATGCCCATAAGGACAAGGCTTTCCACCTTGCGCCCCGAGCTGCGCTCCGCCTCGTAAATCTCCGACAGCATTTCTGACGGTGCAAGATTCCTCTTGAACCCCGCAATGGTAGACGCGCAGAACTGACAGCCCATTTTGCATCCCACCTGTGTCGATATACACAGGCTGTTACCGTGCTTGTAATCCATAAGCACGCACTCCACATGATTGCCGTCATACAGCTCATACAAATATTTTACAGTATTATCTATGGAAGATTCAAGCGTTTTCGCAACATTTAGGCGATTTATATAAAATTTTTCATCAAGCTTTGTACGAAGTGACAACGAAATATTTGTCATTTCCTCAAAGCTGACAGCCCGCTTCACATGGAGCCAGTCAAATATCTGAGCCGCTCTGAATTTTTTTTCGCCGAGGGCTTCAATTTCAGCCGCAAGCTCGTCGGGATAAAGAGACAGAATATCAAGCTTTTCCATAAAAGTCTCCGTTTATTTTTTCATCATTCTGCATATATAAAAGCCGTCGCTGCCGAAATGCTTCGGAAAAACAGTGACGGAATGCTCTCCGAAGGGCTCACCGCACTCCTCAAGAAAGGGGACGCCATAAAAATCGTGATTATTTTCAAGAAATTTACGGGTCACTCCGTCGTTTTCCGCAGGATTAACCGTGCAGGTGGAATACACCAGCTCGCCGCCGCTTTTCACATATTTTGACGCGTTCTGCAGGATATCGTACTGTATATTCGGCAGACCCTTGAAATCGTCGGGATCCTTGTACTTTATTTCAGGCTTGCCGCGCATAACGCCAAGTCCCGAGCAGGGAACGTCGCAGAGCACTTTATCCGCCTGAGGAAGGCTTTCGTTGAATTTTCTCCCGTCACTGACAACGGCGGTGATGTTATTAAGTCCCAGCCGTTTCGCGCCCTTTTCGATAAGCGCGGCCCTGTTTTTATGAAGCTCGCAGGAGATGATATTTCCCTTGCCGTTCATCATTTCGGACAGCGTAAAGGATTTTCCTCCGGGAGCGGCACAGACATCGATGACTGTGTCATTTTCCTCGGGAGCCACCGCCATACAGCATATCTGGGAGGAAATGTCCTGAATATGGAACAGACCGTTTTTATATGCCTCCGAGCGGCTCAGGTCTCCGCCTTTGACGGAGCGTATCTCCAAAGCACAGCTTTTCAGCGGTTCAAAACCGCAGGGAACAGCTTCTCCGCCGCATTCGGATATCTTATTGATAAGCTCCTGCGCAGATATTTTCAGCGTATTGACTCTTGCTGTCATGTCCCCTTCAAGGAAAGAACTTTCCAGCAGCGAAACGGTGTTTTCCTCGCCGCAGCCATCAAGGAGAAGCCTGACGATATCCTCACGGCAGGAATACTTCACCGAAAGAGCGGCTATTTCATCCTCGGGAAGTTCGTATCCGTATCCGCTCCGGATAAAATTGCGGAGCAACCCGTTAACAAACCCCGAGGCCTTTCCTTTCCCCACTTCCCTGATAAGCTTCACCGATTCGTTCACAGCCGCGCTGTCGGGCACACTGTCGCAGAAAATAAGCTGATACAGTCCCATGCGCAGCACGGTAAGAGCCTCTCTGTCGAGCTTTTCAGGCGAAATCTTACTGTATTTTGTGATGATATAGTCAAGAGTGAGCCGCCGCTCTGTCACGCCGTAAAATATCCTCGAAACAAAGCGTTTGTCTTCGGGAGAAAGCTTCTCCGAAGAAAGTGCACCGTCCAACGCGATGTTGGAGTACGCGCCCTTTTCCATTTTCATCAGCAGCTCATAGATAACATACCTTGCAGATCTCAATTGGCGCATTCCTCCGATGTCAAAACGGTACCCGCCTTAACGGGATTTCCGCGGAGGAAATCTGCCGCTCTCATGCGCTTACCGCCGTCAGTCTGCACCTCGGTGAAGGTCACGCATTTTCCGTCGCCGCAGACTATGGTAAGCTCATTGTCCTTGACGACAGAGCCGCAGGGCTTGTCCGATGTGATATCGGAAAGCTCCGAGTGATATATCTTAAGCCGTCTGCCGTTCATATAGCACACCGCGCAGGGTGAGGCTGACAATCCACACACTTTACAGTGCACCTCTTTGGCAGACTTGGAAAAATCTATTGGACACATGTCCTTGGTTATCATAGGAGACTGGCAGGACAGCGCCTCGTCCTGCGGGATAGGCTGCAAAGTTCCATTCTTTACAGCGGAAATGGTATCGAGCAAAACTCTTGCCCCCATTTCCGACAGTCTTTCGATAAGCTCGGAATAGGTCTCGTTCACACCTATTTCCGTTTCCTCCTTCAGGAGCATATCGCCCGTATCAACACCGTCAGCCATGAGCATGGAGGTCACTCCGGTCACCTTTTCTCCGTTAATGATACACCGCTGTATCGGCGCAGCTCCTCTGTACCGCGGAAGCAGCGAAGCATGGATATTTATACAGTGATATTTCGGCGCTTCCAGTATCCTTGTGGGGAGAATCTTTCCGTAAGCGACCACGATTATTAGATCGGGCGCGATATCGCTTATGACCTTCCATGACTCCTCCGCGTCCTCGCCCTTTTTCAGGCTTGCAGGGGTGTACACAGGGATATCATGCTGTAAAGCAACTTCCTTAACAGGCGACGGCATAAGCTTGTTGCCCCGTCTTCCCCTTGCCTTGTCGGGCTGTGTGAACACGGCGGAAACAGTTTCTCCACTGTCAATGAGTGCCTTAAGGCAGGGTACGGAAAAATCGGGAGTGCCCATAAAAATTATATTCATGGCGGAAGCCTCCTTGCGTTTTTACTTAGAATCCTCTATCTCCGAGGGGTCTACCATTTCATCGGCAATATCGACGAAAAGCCGTCCTTCAAGGTGATCCAGCTCGTGGCATACGGCGCGGGCAAAAAGCTCCTTGCCCGTATATTCCACAATATCGCCGTTTCTGTCCTGAGCTCTGACGGTGACCTTCATGGGGCGCTTTACATATCCCCACTCATTGGGACAGGAAAGGCAGCCCTCCACCTCTCTCTGCTTGCCGCTCATTTTAGTGATCTCAGGGTTGATAAGCTCAATGGGACCGTCTCCCACGTCGATTATCACGATGCGGCGGAGCACTCCCACCTGAGGAGCGGCAAGCCCGCAGCCGTCAGCCTTGACGAGGGTATCCTTCATATCGTCCAGAAGCTGAAAGAGCCTGTCATCGAATTTTGTAACGGGGCGGCATTTTTTTCTGAGCACCTCGTCGCCCTTTTTTACAATGTTTCTTATTGCCATTAAAAACTATCCTTTCGAGATTAATTTAGTATGCAATTTATTATAATCCGATCTCACCGTTTATATCAATATAAAGCTGAACGTCGGAATATTCTTTCATTTTAAGAAATTTTAGCCGGATTTCCGAAATAAAATTACGAAATTCTGCGGTATTGCGGCATTTTATGATAATGCGGTAGCGGAATCGTCCGTTAATCCTTTCGTAGACGCACCGCGCAGGACCCAGAACTCTTAACGGGAATTTCACGTTTCCCTTATCCGCCTCGCCGCTTATAAGCCTCAAGAACGCTTTGGAGCCGTCGTCGGCATGCCTGTCGTTCACCGAGGAAAAGCCTGCCACGCAGATATCGCAGTACGGAGGATAGGTCAGTGCTTTTCTCAAAGCGGATTCCTGACGGTAAAACTCCCTGTAATTCTGCTGTGCCGCAAGATTTATTACATAATGCTCGGGAACGCAGGTCTGGATGTATGCCCTGCCTGCCTTGCAGCTTCTGCCGCTTCGTCCTACCACCTGGGTGATAAGAGAGAATGTCCGCTCGTAGCTGCGGAAATCGCCGCAGAACAGTGCCTTGTCCACCGAAAGCACGCCCACAAGGGTGACGTTGGGGAAATCAAGCCCCTTAGCTATCATCTGGGTACCAAGCATGATATCATACTCGCCGTTTTCAAAGGCCTTGAAGGAACGCTCGTAGGCATAGCGTGAATAGGTCGTATCCGCGTCCATGCGGAGTATCCTTGCCCTCGGGAAAAGGTCGGATATCTCGTCCTCCAGCTTCTGAGTGCCCAGCCCCGTCATTTTAAGTTTTTCACTGCCGCAGCAGGGACATTTTGTCAGCATATCCTCGCTGAAGCCGCAATAATGGCAGATAAGACGGTTGTTGGTCTTGTGATAGGTCAGCGGTATGCTGCAGTTGGGACACTTCACAGGCTCTCTGCAGGACGTGCAGGATATGAAGGTATAATATCCACGTCGGTTCAACAGCAGAATGGACTGCTCCCCCCGTGAAAGATTGGCGCTCAGCTCGTTTACCAGCTTTGCGCTGAAAATCCCCGAGGTACCGCATAGCTCCTCCTCGGACATGTCTATTATATCCACGGCGGGCAGCAGGTTCCCCGCATATCTCCGCTTAAGTTCGAAAAGCTTGTACCTGCCTCTTTCGGCGTTGTAAAAGCTCTCGATCGACGGAGTTGCCGAAGCCAGCAGCAGCACCGCATTATGATATACACACCGCATTTTCGCGGCGTCTCTTGCACTGTATCTGGGAGAGGTCTCCGACTTGTAGGTCATCTCCCCCTCTTCGTCCATTATTATGAGCCCGATGTTCTCAACAGGCGCAAACACGGCGCTTCGTGTTCCCACCACAATCCTGCTGCCGCCCGACCTTATACGCTTGTACTCGTTGAGCCTCGCAGTCATGGAAAGGCTGCTGTGAATGACAGACACCATATCTCCGAACAAACTCTGGAAACGGCTGACCGTCTGGGGAGTCAGAGATATCTCAGGTATCATCATAATGACGTTCTTTCCGATATCGAGGGTATGTTTGATAAGCTTTGCAAAAACAGAGGTCTTGCCGCTTCCCGTAACTCCGAAAAGCAGAGCGCAGTCGGGCTTATCATTGTCGATAAGCGCAGAAATGCCGTCATAAGCCGCCTGCTGCTCACTTGTGAGGACGATATCGTCGGGGCTTGAATCAGCCTTTGCCTCAGAGGGACGTATGACCTCGTATTCAAAGCTTTCCGCAGCTCCGCATTTCAGCATATTCTTTATGACCTGATTTGTGACGCTGCAGAGATAGCACAGCTCCTTGACGGAAGCCGCGCCGTTTTCCTCCAATACCTCGGCTATTTTCTTCTGCTTGGGAGTAAGCTTGAACAGCTCGGGATGAGAAAAGTATGGCTCGGACAGATGAATCATCTGTAATGTCTCGTCCTTGACGCGGCGCTTGACCTCGTCACAGCGGACGATAAGCCCCTTTGAAAGCAGCTCCTCAGCCGCAGCCTTATCTGTGCCGCCAAAGGCTGCGGATATCATCATTTCCTGCTCTTTGCGGTTTTTTACCTCCGAAAAGGAAGCGTACAGATCCGCCGCCTGCGGAGTAAGCGCCTTTTTCTGCACAGTATCGGCTTCGGAAAGGCTGTACTTCTCGATAAAGTTCACGCTGAGCCCCGGCGGGATAAGCGCTCTGAAAGCGTCGTAATAGGTACACAGTGTCATATCGTGGAGCCATTCCAGCATTTTCTGCATCTCATCTCCGATGACAGGCTCACTGTCGATGACCGACGTTATGCATTTGCATTTCTGTGTTTCAGCCGCCGGCTTTTCCGATACGGAAAGGACTATTCCGATACGCTTTCTGCTGCCCCGCCCAAAAGGAACGACAACTCTTTTTCCCGCAGATACCGTCCCCGAGAGCTCGTCCGGAACGATATAGCTGTACCGCTTGTCATAAGCGGCGGAAGCACCGCTTATGCCTATCTCGGCAATACTTAGCAGCCCGGCGTTCATTCAGCTCTGGAAGAGCTTCTGAGCGAGGGATCCTCGACGATAAAGTATTTTCTTGCGGCAAGCTCATCGACTGCGGTCTTTACGGGCTTTTCCTCAAGAGGCTTTTCATTGGCGATAAGCTCGTCGGTGATCTCTCTTGCTCTCTTGGCAACTGCCATTACAACGGAGTAATAGCTCTCATTTTTTGTTGTTATCTGCGAAAGACATGGTCTAAGCATTTTCAAGCACCTCATCAATTAAATATTTATTGTTATCGCAGGACATTGCCGCGGCGGATACGATAGTTCTGAAATCCTCCACAGCCTTGTCCAGCGGACCGTTTACCATGATATAATCGTATTTGTCGGCGCATTTTATCTCCTGCGCCGCCTGAGCGAGACGTTTCTCTACCACCTCGGAGGTCTCCGTGCCCCGCTTTTCAAGGCGGCGGCGAAGCTCCTTCATGGACGGCGGCAGGATAAATATCAGCACCGCGTCGGAACGAAGCTTACGGACATTCATAGCGCCATTGACTTCGATCTCGAGGATAACGTTTTTGCCCTTGTTAAGATTTTCGTCTATGTAGGTAAGAGGCGTACCATAATAATTTCCGCAGTATTCCGCATATTCCAGCATACTGCCGCTGTTTATGAGTTCCTCGAACTTTTCCCTTGTCAGGAAATGATAATTCACGCCGTCCTGCTCGCCCTCTCTGGGACTGCGGGTGGTGGCGGAAACGGAGTAGTAAAAGCTGTCGTCCTTTAATACCTCCGCAAGAATGGTACCCTTTCCGCAGCCCGACGGCGCGGAAACAACGATAAGCTGTCCTTTTTCAGACATCTTCCTCAACGCTCCCCTCTTTATCATCATCGGCTGCTCGTCCCGCCACGGAAGCGGGAGCCACTGCGGACAGCACCACATGACCGCTGTCTGCGACAATGACCGATCGGGTCTTACGTCCGTAGGAAGCGTCGATAAGCAGACCCTTGTCCCTTGCCTCCTGTACAATGCGCTTTATGGGCGCGCTCTCGGGGCTTACAATAGCGACCACACGGTCAGCGTTCACGGCGTTTCCGAAGCCGATGTTGATAAGCTTCATATTTTTTTGCACCTCTGATATGTTACTATTCTATGTTCTGTACCTGTTCCCTGATCTTTTCGATCTCGGACTTCAGGTCAACAACGATCTTGGTTATCTCGGCATCCTGCGCCTTTGAGCCGATAGTATTGACCTCGCGGTTGAACTCCTGAATGAGAAAATCCAGCTTTCTGCCCACGGGATCGTCCTGCTCCAGCAGCTCTCTGAACTGCTTTATATGGCTTCTCAGGCGGACAGTCTCCTCATCCACGGCTGTCTTGTCGGCGAATATGGCTGTCTCGGCGAGTATGCGTGACTCGTCGATGTTCTTGTCCTCGAGGATATCCTTAAGTCTGTTGTACAGTCTTGCGCGGTAAAGCTCATTCACCTGTGGAGAACGTTCCTCCACCATTCCCACGAGCTGCTCGATAAGATCAAGTCTGCCCAGAAAATCGGCTTTCATTCTCTCGCCCTCGTTTTCACGCATGGAAATGAAATTATCCAGCGCCTTAAGAGACACCGTTCTGACAGATTCCCAGATCTCGTCCTCGTCCGCTTCGGTCTTTGTCACAGTGAAAACGTCGGGCATCCTCATCACCTGTGAAAGGGTGATATCGTCCTTGAGACCGAGCTTCTCGTTGGCGCTGCGGAGAGCGTCTATGCACGCCTTGGCAGCCGCCTCGTTAAGCTTTATCACAGTATCCTTTTCCTCGACGTCGGTTATCGAAACGAACACCTCGGTCTTTCCGCGGGATATCCTGCCGTTAAGAGTATTTTTCAGCTTCTCCTCAAGGTAGCCGTAATTTCTTGGTATCCTTGCGGAAAACTCGTAAAAACGATGATTGACAGAACGTATCTCCACGATGATATCCCGTCCGCAGATAATTTCTTCATCTCTTCCGAATCCGGTCATGCTTTTAATCATAGTAATCTCCGCTCCAACATATTTTTTCAGCACATAGCAATCCATACTAATTAATATATTATACCATATTTATCATGAAATTGCAATAGTCCGAGGAGAAATATCTGCATATCTTCACTAAAAATTCACAATAAATTCAAAAAGCTCATTATCGGCAAAAGCCGACAATGAGCGATGATTCTGTTTACAGGACCTTTGAAAGGAAGTCCTTTAAGCGCTGATTCTGCGGATTTCCGAAAAATTCATCGGGAGTGCCCTCCTCCTGAATATTCCCGTCATCCATGAACATTACTCGTGAAGCGACTTCACGTGCAAAGCCCATTTCGTGTGTAACGACGATCATGGTCATTCCCGCGTCCGCAAGCTGCTTCATCAGATTGAGCACCTCGCCGACCATTTCGGGGTCAAGTGCAGAGGTAGGCTCGTCGAAAAGGATAACGTCGGGATTCATGGCAAGAGTACGCGCGATGGCGATACGCTGCTTCTGACCGCCCGAAAGCTGATTGGGATAAGCCCCCGCCTTATCGGAAAGTCCGACCAGCTTTAAAAGCTCGTCCGCGCGCTTATCGGCTTCCTCTGGGGTCATGATCTTATGCTTCACGGGAGCAAGGGTGATATTCTTTTTCACGCTTAAATGCGGATAAAGATTAAAATGCTGAAAAACCATTCCGATGCGGCGTCTAATCATGTTGAGCTCGGCACCCTTTGCCTCGGTGATGTCGGTACCCTCGAAAAGGATATGTCCCGAGGTGGGCTTTTCAAGAAGATTCAGACAGCGAAGGAAAGTACTCTTTCCCGAGCCGGAGGGTCCGATTATTACGACCTTTTCGCCCTTCTTTACGGTCACGCTGACATTTTTCAGTATGCTGAGCGTACCGAAGGACTTGTACAGCCCGTCCGCAACTATCATATCGGTATTGGGGTCCCATGTGGTTTTCTTATCGTCTGTCATTGAGAGCCAGTCTCCTTTCCAGCTTGGAAACAAGCCATGATAATGCCATTACCATAACAAGGTAGATAAGCGCCACCGTCACCAGCGGCAGGAACGCCTGATAGGTCACGGAGCGGATATAATCTCCGCCCTTGGTAAGGTCGTTTATGGCGATATATCCCGCAACGGAGGTCTCCTTGAGCAGAACGATAGCTTCGTTTGCAAGAGCGGGAAGAACGTTCTTGAACGCCTGCGGAAGAATGATATAGCACATCACCTGAGTATAGCTGAAGCCCTGACTTTCACCCGCTTCAAACTGTCCGTTGTCAATGGACATGATGCCCGAGCGGATTATCTCCGCCACATATGCTCCCGAATTGAGACCGAATGCCAGCACAGCAACGAAAAGCTTATTGATATTGACCGAGCCGAACACAACGAAGTAGATAATCAGAAGCTGGACAACAACAGGCGTTCCGCGGATTACCGTCAGATACACCTTGCATATAAAATTAAGTATCTTAAGATGTCCCGTCTTATCATGGGTCGTTCTGATAATTGCGGTTATCAGACCGAGCACCATTCCTATGATAACGGCGAAAAGCGTGATAGTGAGCGTGTTTTTCAGACCGTCGGTAAGGAATTTCCAGCGGTCGTCCACGATAAAGGTCTTGTACAGTACATCAAGGATCTCGTTCATCTGTTAATTCTCCCCGCGCATCAGATCAGTCTTTTCTGACGATAACTACCTGTGTTGCGGTAGTATAGGGGTCGGAGAAGTTTACGTTTTCAAGTCTTTCCTCGGTTACGGTCATACCTGCAACGCCCACGTCTGCCTTGCCGGAGTCAACAGCTGCGATGATGGAGTCAAAGGACATGCTGTCGATAACAAGCTCCATGCCCAGTCTGTCGCAGACAGCCTGCATCATATCCGCGTCGAAGCCCACAACGGTATCGCCGCTCATGCTTTCATAGGGAGGGAACTCGGGGTTTGTAGCCATAACGATCTTGCCGTTGCTGCGGTCCACATCCTCGGGAGAGGTATAGGGATACTGACCTGCCTCGTCGCCGATCCAGTTAGCCTTGATGGAATCGAGAGTACCGTCAGCCTGAAGCTCTGCGAGAGCTCCGTTTATCTGCTCGGTGAGCTCATCGTTGCCCTTCTTTATTGCGATAGCGTACTCCTCAACAGCGAAAGCGTCGGGAAGTATCTTGAGATCGTCGTTATTTTCAACGAACACCTTAGCGGGCTCGTTATCTATGATAACAGCGTCGACCTTACCCTGCTTGAGAGCCTGTACAGCGTCAGCTCCCTTGTTATAGCGCTCAACGGTAGCGCCCTCAACATCGCCTGCGTAGATATCGCCGGTGGTGCCGAGCTGAACGCCGATAGTCTTACCGTTGAGATCGTCAACGGAGTTTACTGTATTTGCGGGAACAGAGCTTCCGCATGCGGTAAGAGCGCAGAAGCTCATAATGCAGAGAGCTGCAGCAGATTTTTTCAGATTCATGATCATTTTCTCCTTTAAAATATATTTTTCGCGCAAATAGCGCTTACATCAAAAAGACGTTCCGTTACAAAAGCGAAACGTCTTTGTTCAGGCTGAAGCTTATTTGCTGACAAATCAGAAATACAGGTCGATCTTCTTGCCTTCGGACTTGCCGTTGATAACATAATAAGCAGCGTTTTCCTCGGGCTTTATGTAGATCTCTACAGACTCGGGAGCAGCGCCGCCCTCAGCGGAGTTAGCTGCGATAACGTCCTGAAGAATATTCTTGACGTCGATCTGACCGTTGCCGTACTCAACATATACCGACGATTTTACCTCTGCCTTTACTTCTTTTTTCTCAGCTGTCTTTGCGGCAGCTTTCTTAGTGGTGGAAGCTGCTGTCTTTGATACTGTGCCTTCTGTTTTTCTCGAAGCCATACTGATAACCTCCATTTAAAAATCATTCGTCTGATAGCCTTTATATAATTTTATTCGCATAAAAATATATATTAATTTAACACCTATATTATATATAGATTTTTTCACTTTGTCAAGAATTTATCAATAAATTCTTTGTTTTTCACATGAAAAAACTTCTTAATGCGTCAAATAGTGTGATAATTGACGAAAATCAAGCACTCACTGCATTGAACCGGGTTCGATAAGCTCAAAATCAAGGCTTATTATATCAAGTCCGCCCTGTGCGAAATAGAGCCTCATCGTGATGAACCGTGAGAAGAAGAAGGTATCCGTTTCAAAGGATACGGGGGCGCCGCCTGTGCCGTTCCATGTGAAGGTGCCTATGGAGGAACCCATGCAGAACACCGTCACGGGAAGCTGTGCGGTCTCGCTTGCTGTCGATGAAGCGGTTATCTTCACCTTATATCTGCCGAGGGTCGTCACGTCCACTCCGAAGGCATGGGAGCCGCCCTTTGATGTGCGGATATTCTCGCCCGAAACCGAAGCCTTTCCGTCAACCTTGAAAAATTCCACTTCGCCCTCGTTGCTTTCGCCCTCGTCGGGACGGTTTATCAGCTCGATCTCGTCGGCAGTGCCCAGCATGCGCTTCATTGCCATGCTGTTCATGACAAAGCGGCAGATATCCGCTGCATTCCGCTGAAGCTCGCCCCTTGTGATGAAGCCGCTTTTCAGCTCTTCAAGAGTATTTCCCTCCTGCTTTTCGCCGTCGGCGCAGACCATGTACAGGTCGTTGCCCGCGGCAGCCATTGCGGCAAAGTCGGTGAGAGAGGTCTCCTCGTCACGTCTGTTGACCGCAGCCCACCAGTCGGTCATTACAATACCGTCAAAGCCCCATTCACCGCGAAGAATTACAGTGTTCAGGTCATAGCTTACGGGAGTACGCAGACCGTTTACCGAACCGTATGTGGTCATGACGGAATCCGCGCCGTTCATCACGGCTGTCCGGAAACCTTTCAGATATATCTCACGGAGTGCTCTTTCGGAGGCTATCGCGTCGGCAGTTCTTCTGCAGGTCTCCTGATTGTTTCCGCAGAAGTGCTTTATTGTTCCAGATACTCCCGACAATTTCAGACCCGCAAGCTGTGCCGAAGCAATGATGCCCGTAAGATATGGATCCTCGGAGAAGTACTCGAAGTTTCTTCCGTTCAGGGGGTGGCGGTGGATATTCATTCCGGGACCCAGCAGGCAGTCCACCTTGTTGGCAGCCATTTCCTCGCCCAGATATATGAAAAGCTCGGTCATCAGCTTTGTGTTGAAGGTCGCCGCCAGCAGCGTGCCGTTTGGCAGACTGAACGCCTTTGTGCCGCAGTCAAGCCTCATTCCAGAGGGACCGTCATCGCAGCACACGCAGGGTATGCCGAAGCTTTTCAGCCTTTCGGTCACGCCGCCGAATGCCGCAGCCGTTCCGGGAGTGACCTTAGGACTGCCCATGCCCTCGCCGCGGATCATCGCCGCCAAGTCCTCATCGGAGAGCTGTGCGATAAATTCGTCCATGGGATATTTACCCGAAAGCACGTCTGCGAGCTTTATGCCCTTATCGCCCGTGTATGGAAGCTCCTCGGGCTGGGCAGCCTTTCTGACAGCGTTTTCGTCATAGGACATAACGGGAACATCCTCGAAAACAAGCCGTCCGTTATCCGATTTCATTCTTTTGAAGCTCTCAACGGGAGCCATAGCCGAGGTGCACTCATGTACAACACAGAGCTTATCGAGGACATACTCCCCTGCCTTTTCGCAGCTGCGAGAATCTGTGCCGATATAGAATCCGTATGCGCCCTCTTCAAGTACATAGCAGAAGCGATGTCCCGTAACGCCCGAATCGTCGTAAGAACAAAGGTCATTGATCTTTACCGACAGAACTAAAGTCTGTTCCTCGCCGGGCTTAAGGCTGTCCGTTTTCTCAAAGGCGGCAAGCTGTCTTGCAGGCTGTCCCAGCTTTCCGCAGGGAGCGGAATAGTACAGCTGGACGACCTCCTTGCCCTCATACTCTCCGGTATTTTTCACCGATACGGAAAATTTTGCCGCCGCGCCATCAATTTTCGACGCCGTAACATTGACCTCAAAATCCGTATAGGACAGACCGAAACCGAAAGGAAACATCACCCTTTCGGGAGCAAAGGTCTCAAAATATCTGTAGCCCACATAGATATCCTCGGAATAGAAATTTTTCTCCTTGTTCCCGAAATACTTATCCGACGGATAATCGGATATCGAATAAGCTATGGTATCGGGAAGCTTTCCGCTCGGAGACTTGCCGAGCAGCACCTGTGCAGTGCCCGTGCCGCCCGTCATGCCGCCCTGCCATACGTACATCACCGCGTCTGGGGATATTTCCATTATCTCGCTCATGTCGATGATATTGCCCGTATTAAGCAGGACAATCAGCTTTTTGAAATGCTTCCTGACGGTGACAAGCATCTGCTTTTCGCCCTCGGACAGCAGATAGGAGCCCCGCTCGCAGGTGTTGTCCATTTCCTCGCCCGCAGTCCTTGCGATGACTGCAACGGCGGTGTCGGTCTGTCCTGCGATCTTTTCGGCAAGAGCGTCATCGAGCGGCATTTCCTCCTGTGACCATTTGGCGTTGCCCCAGCTTTCCTCGTCCTTGACGGGATTTTCCCCGTCCCATTTCTTATAAGCTCCGAGCAGCTCATCGTTCACCCTCGCGCCCGCTTCAAGGAGCCCGTCGAGTATCCCCGTCACCTTTGTAACGTTGACCATTCCGCCCGAACCCATGCCGCTCTTATAATAATGGAGCTGCATCCTTCCGAAGAGAGCGATCTCCTCCGAAGGGTCCAGAGGAAGTGCGTTATTCTCGTTTTTCAGCAGAACAACACCCTCGGAGACTGCCTCTGCCGCCTTATCCAGATATTTGTTCCAGTCAAGTGTTTTCTTCATAATAATATGTATTCCTTTACCGTGATATTATTTATCTGCCGTCGGACTGCCAGTCCCTGACCTCCCGCTCGGCTATGTCGATGAATTTCTCCGCCAGAGTGATAAACTCGTCCATATCATCGCCCATTCTGTCAGTGATGCGGCTCATTATCTCGGCAGTTTCTCTCTTGGCGCGTTCACTTATCTCCCTGCCCTTATCGGTCAGGCACACCTTAATGGTGCGGTGATCCATGCCATCCTTCCGCCGGGTGATATAATGCCCCTGTTCCAGCGGCTTGAGCCTTTTGGAAACGGCGGGAACGCTGCAGCCAAGCTGCTCCGAAATAAGCGAAACGGGCACCCCGTCAGGTGCTTCGGATATGACATACATGATATTCAGGTCGCTTCTGGTGATATCCTCCATATCGCTTTTCACAAGCTTTATCCCCGCCAGCCGCTTTGCGCTCATTATCATTCTCGTCATTATATATTCGCCGTGATCGTGTTCCTTGTCCGTAATAATGCTCCTCCCCTCACATGATTTTCAATCTGATAACATTATATATTTTTTTCGTAAAAAAGTCAACCGTCTGAAATGTTAAATTGATTGTTTTTCTCATTATCTGCCCGAAAATATACATTTAATGGAAGGAATTTCGGGCAGCTGTCACAATATCACAAATCATTGTATGTTAAGAAGTGTAATTATTGCAGTTTTATTTTAATGATAATGTATAAAAAAATCCTTGACAAAAAAATGATTTTATGATATATTAACAATAAGTAGGTAAAAGCAGAATAGTATTATTCTGCCGATCAAATTATGAAACGGTGGTTGTTGTATGGAATTAAAAGAATTTACACAAATGCTGATCGACAGTCTTGCGGACGATACCGTCAAGTCTGCCTTCAGAAAGATCTTTGGCGATAATTCTATTGCGGAAGATATCGCAAAATTTGAAGCCCGCATCGCAGAGCTTGAAGAAGAAGTCAACTCCAAAAATATTGAGATATCGGGTATCAATCTCCAGCTCAACAAATCGAAGCTTGAAATTTCCGATCGCGACAGAAAGATATCCGAACTCACCGAGGCTCAGGCTTCCGGTGATAACTCCGCTAAGGCTGCTCAGGACAAGATAGAGTCCCTTAACGCCAAGATCGAAGAGCTTACCGCTGCAGCCGAAAAGGCTAAGGCAGATATCGCCGAAAGAGACAGCCGTATCAGCAGCATGACTGCCGCTCAGGCTGCGGGCGATTCAAGCGCTCAGGAAGCTGCAAATCAGATAAACGAACTCACTCTTAAGGTGGGCGAGCTTACCGGAATGCTGGACAAGGCTAAGGCAGATATCACCGACAGAGATAACCGTATCAGCGCTATGACCGCCGCTCAGGCACAGGGAGACAGCTCCGCTAAGGCTGCCGCAGAACAGATAGAAGTTCTCAACGCCAAGATCGCAGACGCAGAGGCTCAGACCGCCAAGGTCAAGGAAGAGGCTATCGCCAAGGAAGAGGCTGCCGCAGAGCTTAAGGCTAAATATTCCGAGCTTTACGCCGCAAAGGCAGAAGCAGACGAGATCATCGCTCAGCAGAACGCAGAGCTGGAACAGAGATTTGAACAGATCTCCGCATTGCAGGAAAAGACCGCTTCTCTGGAAAACGACAAGCTCTCAATCAAGGCTGCTGCAGACGAGGCTACCTCAAAGGCCGCTCTCACAGGCTCCAAGCTGGCAGAGATCGCAGACCAGCTCGAAAAGGCAAAGGCTCTTATCGCAGAGAGAGACTCCGCTATCAGTGAGCTCAACTCCGAGCGCAACGAGTATGCGGAAAAAATGGAAAATCTCCGCAGCACCAACGAAAATCTTACATCCTCTATCAACGAGCTCAATAACACTATCAATGAGCGCAACGATAAGATCGACGTTATGAGAAGACAGCTGCAGGCTATGCTCGTTCTCAAGGAGAAGATTAACGAATACGCCGAGACTGCCAACGCTTACGCGGAGGAGGTAGAAAAGGCTCACGTCGCTATCACCGCAAGAGACGGTCAGATAACCGAGCTTTCCGCAAATATCAGCCACCTTACCGATACTATCGCGCTTAAAGAACAGCAGATCGAGGACGCAGGCAACTATTCCGCAGCTCTTGAATCTCAGATAAACGATTACAAAAACTCCATTGGAGACCTCAACACACGCCTTACCTCAATGCAGCATGAGGTCGAAGAGGCACAGCGCAGCGCGGACGCTTACAAGTCCACCTTCGGCGACCTTACCTCCATGTACGACCTTTACGCAAACCTCTCCCCCAAGTCCAAGTCAGGTCTGGACGAGGCGCAGGTATTCCCCGAGGGCGTTACTATCAGAAGTTTCCTCTGCTGCGGCGCGCAGTGGGGTCATATTCAGGGTCTGTGGGAATACGCACAGAGCAGGATAAGAGCCGAGGACTTCACCGACGTTGCAAGTCTGAACAAGCTGTTCGCATACTTCCTTGATTTCCATAACAGCAGCCAGAGCAGTCCCGTTTACGAGCTTATCGACGCTCCCAACGGCACCCAGTACGACGAAGAGCTCCATGAGCGCATCATGTCCCGTGAGGAAAGAAAGGCTCTCTTCTTCGGCGACAAGAAGAAGGAAGAATATTCCGGTCCCGTTGCCGAGTGCATACTCTTCGGCTACAAGAACATCAAGAACGGCAGAGTTATGAACAAGGCAGTCGTTAAGGTTTAATAGTTTACCTTCATCAGTGCCTGCAAATCATTTTACATAAAAAAGTCAGTCTTTTCGGCTGACTTTTTTATTTCAATTAAAAGATCCGCCGAACATTCTGTCCGACGGATCTTTTAATTTATACTATTTTCTATTTTGTCACTGAAACTAACTGTCAGCTATCAGCTGTTAACTGATCAATACATTCCGTCCATGCCTGCGCCTGCAGGAGCTGCTGCGGGAGCGGGCTCCTTGATATCAGCAACGAGAGACTCTGTTGTGAGCACCATTGCAGATACGGAAGCTGCATTCTGGAGTGCGCTTCTTGTTACCTTGGTGGGGTCTACTATACCGGAGGAGATCATATCCTTATACTCCTCGTTGTATGCGTCGAAGCCGTAGCCCACCTTGCCGGAGGTGATGATCTTGTCGATGATAACGGAGCCTTCAAGACCTGCATTTGCTGCGATCTGACGTACAGGCTCTTCAAGTGCCTTGTATACGATCTGTGCGCCTGTCTTTTCGTCGCCGGAGAGTTCGTCGATAAGAGCCTTTACTGCGGGCATAGCATTGATAAGAGCTGTTCCGCCGCCTGCTACGATACCCTCTTCAACAGCTGCCTTGGTAGCTGCCAGAGCGTCCTCGATGCGGAGCTTCTTCTCCTTCATCTCTACCTCTGTAGCAGCGCCTACTCTGATAACTGCAACGCCGCCGCTGAGCTTTGCAAGACGCTCCTGAAGCTTCTCCTTGTCGAAATCGGAGGTAGTTTCCTGTATCTGAGCCTTGATCTGGTTAACTCTTTCCTTGATAGCGTCCTTATCGCCTGCGCCGTCAACGATAGTTGTGAACTCCTTGGTAACTGTTACCTGACGAGCACGGCCCAGCTGAGAGATCTCAGTATCTGCAAGCTCCAGACCGACCTCGGAGGAGATGACCTGTCCGCCTGTGAGGATAGCGATATCCTGAAGCATTTCCTTCCTTCTGTCGCCGAAGCCGGGAGCCTTGACTGCAACGCAGGTAAATGTTCCTCTGAGCTTGTTTACGATAAGTGTGGAGAGTGCCTCGCCCTCGATATCCTCTGCGATGATAACAAGCTTCTTGCCTGTCTTTACGATCTGCTCAAGGAGAGGAAGGAGTTCCTGAATGTTGGAGATCTTCTTGTCGGTGATAAGAATGTATGCGTCGTCGATATTTGCGACCATTTTATCGGTATCTGTTACCATGTAAGGAGTGATGTAGCCTCTGTCGAACTGCATGCCCTCTACTACCTCGGAGTAAGTCTCTGCGGTCTTGGACTCCTCGATGGTGATAACGCCGTCGGATGTCACCTTTTCCATAGCCTCTGCGATGAGCTTGCCTACCTTTTCGTCTGCGGAGGAGATAGTAGCTACTCTCTCGATATCGGCTGTGCCCTCGATCTCCTTGGAGTTCTTCTTAATAGCGTCAACAGCTGCGTCAACAGCCTTGGACATGCCCTTCTTTACTACCATGGGATTAGCGCCTGCAGCGATGTTCTTCATACCCTCTCTGATAAGAGCCTGTGCAAGGAGAGTAGCTGTTGTTGTACCGTCGCCTGCTGCGTCGTTGGTCTTTGTAGCGACTTCCTTAACGAGCTGTGCGCCCATGTTCTCGAATGCATTGTCAAGCTCGATCTCCTTTGCGATGGTAACGCCGTCGTTGGTGATAAGCGGAGCGCCGAACTTCTTGTCCAGTACAACGTTTCTGCCCTTAGGACCGAGAGTGATCTTAACTGTATCTGCAAGCTTGT
>JBJESJ010000134.1:0-5622 GCA_051882725.1 Oscillospiraceae bacterium | reverse complement strand
GCAAACGCAATCTATCAGAACATTCCTTTTGTTGACCGCTACAACCCCGAGTATGTTGTTATCCTTTCGGGTGACCACATCTACAAGATGGACTACAACGATATGCTTCAGTTCCACAAGGAAAAAAATGCAGATGCGACTATCGCTGTTCTTGACGTTTCCATGGAAGAAGCTTCCCGCTTCGGTATCATGATAACCGATGAAAACGGAAATATCGTCGACTTTGAAGAAAAACCCAAGAATCCCCGCAGCACGCTGGCTTCAATGGGTATCTACATATTCACATGGAGTAAGCTCCGTCAGTATCTTATCGATAACGAGAACAATCCCGATGAAGATAAGGACTTCGGAAAGGCTATTATCCCCAACATGATGAATGCAGGCGAAAAGCTTGTTGCATATGCATTCGACGGCTATTGGAAGGACGTAGGAACTCTCGATTCCCTCTGGGAAGCTAACATGGACCTGCTCAATCCCAACATTCCTATCGACCTTTACGACCCCGACTGGAAGATGTATTCCAGAAACCCCGTTCTTCCTCCTCAGTACATCGGACCCGATGCCAAGGTGGAAAACTCCATGATCGCAGAGGGCTGCTCCGTTGACGGTACCGTTGATTTCTCCGTTATCTATGAGGGAGTTACCATCGAAAAGGGCGCTGTCGTTACAGACTCCATTATCATGCCCGGCTCGGTCATCAAGTCAGGCGCTGTCGTTGAGTATGCTATCGTCGGCGAAAACTGCGTCATCAACAGCAGAGCAAGAGTAGGCAAGCGTCCCGAGGACGTTGAAAATCGTGACGACTGGGGCATCGCTGTGGTAGGCCACAACATTACGATCTCCGAAAATACCGAGGTCGCTCCCAAGAAGATCATTTCCGAAAATATGTAAGCCCGAAGAGCTGAACACTTGAAAAAAGGATGGTTACAGATAATGAGTATGAATAAAAAGGTTCTTGGCATGATCTTTGCCAATATGCACGAAAATACAGTTCCCGAGCTTACTAAGGAAAGAACAATGGGCTCGGTTATGTTCGGCGGACGCTACAGACTTATCGATTTTACCCTGTCCAACATGGTTAACAGCGGCATCGACGAGGTTGGCGTTATCACAAAGTCCAACTATCAGTCCCTGCTTGATCATCTGGGATCGGGCCGTGAGTGGGACCTCGCCCGCAAAAAGGGCGGTCTGCACCTGCTCCCTCCCTTCAGCCACGTTACCAGCGGTATGTACAGAGGACGTCTTGAGGCTCTCTACGGCGTAAGCGACTTCATCATCCGCTCCGATGCAGAGTACATCATCATGTCCGACTGCGACGTTGTTACCAGCATGGACTTCGATCCCATAATCGAACAGCATATCGAATCCGGTGCAGATATCACCGTTGTATACGCAAGCGATGTCATCGACCTTGAGGACGCACGCAGAAGCACTATCTTCGGGATCGGTCCCGACGGCAGAGTGAACGATGTTCTCATCAATCCCTCTATCAGCGGCACAGCAAACGTTTCGCTGAACACCTTTATCCTCTCCAAGGAATTCCTTAAGAACCTTATTCTCGAGGGTGCTGCAAAGGGTATGTACAGCTTTGAGGAAGATATCCTGAGAGCAAGAACTCATCAGTACAATATAGTTGGCTACTGCCACAAGAACTATTATAACAAGATCTCTTCCATGGTGGGCTATTATAACGCAAATATGGATCTTCTGGACACCGAAAAGAGAAATATGCTCTTCCCCGACAACGCTCCCGTTTACACCAAGGTAAGAGATAATCCGCCCGCAAAGTACGCTATCGGCGCAAATGTAAGAAATTCACTGGTTGCCGACGGCTGTATCATCGAGGGCACCGTTGAGAACTGCATCCTCTTCAGAGGCGCAAGAGTGGGCAAGGGTTCCACAGTACGCAACTCCATTATCATGCAGGACAGCGTTATCGGCAGCAAGTGCGAGATAAACTGCGTTATCACAGATAAGAACGTCCGCATTAGCGACGGCAGAATGCTGACAGGCTCTAAGAATTATCCTCTGTATATCGGCAAGGGAGCTGAGATCTGAGCATCAACATGAAAGGACGCTGAAAATACATGAGAATTTTATATGCAGCTTCCGAGGCGCTTCCTTACGCAGCGTCGGGCGGACTGGCTGACGTTGCGGGTTCACTTCCTGCCGCAGTAAAAAGAGCGGGACACGACTGCAGGATAGTCCTTCCCCTCTACAAAAACATCAAGCCCGAGCTGAGAGAGGGACTTGAATTCCTCTGCAACTTCACCGTTGACGTAGGCTGGAGAAAGCAGTACTGCGGCGTGTTCAAGGGCGTTGTAAATGACGTGGTCTACTATCTTATAGATAATGAATACTATTTCGGCAGAGATGGTCTGTACGGCTTCTACGATGACTGCGAGAGATTCGTTTTCTTCTCGCGGGCTATCCTTGAGATGCTCAAGCACATCGACTTCAAGCCCCAGGTCATCAACTGCAACGACTGGCAGACAGCTCTTGTGCCCGTGTATTATCAGGTATTCTACAAGTACCAGTACGGCTACGACGGCATAAAAACAGTGTTCACCATTCACAATATCCAATATCAGGGAAAATACGGCATGGACGTGCTCAACGATGTTATGGGCATTCCCATGTACCATACCCGTCTGCTGGAATATGACGGCTCCATCAACATGATGAAGGGCGCTATCGAAACGGCTGACAAGATCACCACCGTTTCCCCCAGCTATGCGTGGGAGATACTTGACCCGTGGTATTCCTACTCGCTGGACAGGGCACTTGTCAACAAGCAGTATAAGCTCTGCGGCTTCTTAAACGGAATAGATACCGACCTTTACAATCCTGAAACAGACCCAGTAATTGCGAAGAATTTCTCCGCAAAGGATGTCAGCGGCAAGGCGGAGTGCAAGAAGGCACTGCTTTCCGAGCTGAACCTGCAGGAAGGCGATGAGCCTGTTATCGGCATAGTTACGAGGTTCGTCTCACATAAGGGCATTGACCTTATCAAGTATGTCTTTGAGGATATGCTCAATCTTGGTGTAAAGTTTGCGGTCCTCGGCGCGGGTGAAAAGATCTACGAGGATTTCTTCAAGGAAATGGCGTGGAGACATCCCGATAAGGTCAGCGTAACTCTCGGATTTATCCCCGAGCTGGCAAGGAGGATATACGCTTCCGCGGATATGTTCCTGATGCCTTCCCAGAGCGAGCCCTGCGGACTTGCACAGATGATATCCATGAGATACGGTACAATTCCCATAGTCCGCGAAACAGGCGGTCTGCGTGATTCCGTCCGCGATGCAGGCGGAGAAAATGGCAACGGCTTCACTTTCAAGACATATAATGCACATGATATGTTCGATGCTGTCCGCCGCGCAAAGGACTGCTACAACGACCGCAGCAGGTGGAACAAGCTGGTCATCGACGCGATGAACAACGATTTCAGCTGGGATTCGTCGGCACAGCTTTATATCGGTCTTTACAGAGAGCTTGCTCCCGAGGACTGATAAACAGAAAGACAGCATTAGTCCGTATACCGAATAGATGGTATACGGACTTTTTTATGTAATGAATCTTAACATGTTTTGTTAGGTTCTGTTGGTTGAAATGTGTGAAAAAACGTTATATAATTAATTCGGGAGGTTGAAAAACATGATTGGAGACAGACTCAAGGAGCTTCGCAGAGAAAAGGGATATTCTCTGGAATTTGCTGCAGAAAAAATAAACGTGTCGAGACAGACCATCTCAAAGTGGGAATCGGGTGAGACAGTTCCCGATGTGCTCAAATGTAAGGAGCTTGCGGACCTGTACGATATCTCGCTGGATATGCTTCTCGTTGAGGAGGGAGAAAATCCCGAGGAAAAACGGACAGGAAAGTATCTTTTCGGGGCAGTCAAGGTCGGCGAAAGAGGTCAGATCGTCATTCCTCAGAGGGCAAGAAAGATATTCGGGATAAAGCCCGGCGATCTGGTTATAGTTTTAGGCGATATAAATCAGGGAATGGCAATAGTTCCTGCAAATGATTTTAAGGAAAAAATTGGCTTATTATCCAAACTAAAAGATGGTGAAAAAAATGGACATGATTAAGATAGAAGGTCTGACAAAGTCCTATAAGGACGTTACGGCGGTGGATAATTTGTCGCTTAACGTCGAAAAGGGGGAGCTTTTCGCTTTGTTGGGAGTTAACGGCGCAGGAAAGACGACAACGATAAAAACGCTGTGCTGTCTCTGTCCCGCAGATTCGGGAAGAGCGGAAATAGGCGGATTTGATGTGTTCAGACAGTCTGCCGAGGTCAAGAAGATGATCGGAGTATCACCGCAGGAGACAGCGGTGGCGAAGAATCTCTCGGTGTATGAAAATCTGGTGCTTATGGGCGGAGTTCACGGCTTTTCCAAGGAGAAAAGCAGGCAGACCGCTGAGGAGCTTATCGGGAAATTCAAGCTGGGCGAGATACGGGACAAGCAGGCGAAAAAGCTTTCGGGCGGCTGGCAGCGCAGACTCAGCATTGCAATGGCACTGGTGTCCGGTCCGCAGCTGCTTTTTCTCGACGAGCCTACCCTCGGACTGGACGTGATAGCCCGCTCAGAGCTTTGGGACGTTATCAGAGAGTTTAAGGGAAAGATCACTATAATTCTCACCACCCACTACATGGAAGAGGCGGAGAGCCTTTCCGACAGAGTGGGCGTGATGAAAAGCGGAAAGCTGCTGTTCTGCGGCACCTCGGAGGAGCTTGTCCGCTCAACGGGCGCGGACAGCTTCGAGGACGCGTTCATCAGAACTGTAAAGGAGGAAGCCGTATGAAAATGACAGCTTTTTCATCGAGAGTGACAAAGGAGATACTGCGTGACCCTCTTACGCTTATATTCGGCATAGGATTTCCTGTGATACTGCTTCTGCTGCTTACGGCTATACAGTCCAACGTTCCCGTGGAGATATTCAAGATAGAGACTCTTACTCCGGGAGTTGCGGTGTTCGGATTTTCCTTTCTGACGCTGTTTTCGGCGCAGCTTATCGCAGGAGACAGAGCCTCTGCAATGCTGCAGAGACTGTTCACAACGCCTCTTTCCGCGTTTGATTTCATTGCAGGCTATCTGCTGCCGCTGTTTCCGATGGCGGTGGTGCAGTGCATGATCTGTTTTGTAACGGCGATGATCCTCGGGCTGAAATTCACGTCGGACGTGCTGCTGACGATACTTATCCTGCTGCCGTCTGCGCTGTTTTTTATCGGACTGGGACTGCTCTGCGGAACTATAATGAACGAAAAAGCGGTGGGAGGACTGTGCGGCGCACTGCTGACAAATCTGACTGCCTTCACCTCGGGAGCATGGTTCGACCTTGCCATGGTGGGCGGAGGATTCAAAAAGGTATGCGACCTGCTGCCCTTCTCGCACAGCGTGAACATCGGAAGAGCCGCTCTTGCAGGAAATTATGGAGATATCTTCCCCGATATGATATGGGTGACAGGGTATATGCTGGCAGTGTTCATTGCGGCGGTGATACTCTTTACACGGAAGATGAAGTCCTGCTGATAAAACAACGAAAAAACGGAGTATATCCCCGACGATTGATATAATCCCCTTAGAGTAGACACTCGAAAAAACAAAAATTCGAGATTACAC
>JBJESJ010000133.1:0-25676 GCA_051882725.1 Oscillospiraceae bacterium | reverse complement strand
AGTGCGTTCGGGTGAGGGCAGGTCTCTCCTGCAGTGTATGACCGCATCGGGACGATGCATTTTCAGATGCTCATAAAGAGAATTTACGTCCGAAATGCCTATCGTTTCATCGCTCATGACCTCATGGCCGCGGGATGTAAATTCATCGGCAAATATCCTGCCCAGACCGTATGCTGCGCCTGTTATGAAAACCACCATATGCTATGCTTCTCCTTGTAATTTGTTGTGGAGTACGTCACCTGTCTTTTTTCGTAAAGACCACCAGCTTGCCGAACACATAGTTCAGCACGATGACTATCACACTGACCGTCAGCTTTGCCGCCGCGCCTTCGATGCCGAGAATGTCCATGTCCAGCCCCGCCTTGAAAAGCAGCGACGGCAGGAATATCTCGATAAGCCCCGTAAGCACCCGCGAGCCCACGAATTTCACTGCTTCCTTTATCACCGTGCCCGGGGCGAAGCTCCTGCTTTCAAAGACAAGCAGCTTATTGGCGAAAAAGGCGAATATCACCGCACAGACCCATGCTGCGCCGTTTGAAACGGTCATTCCCGCTCCCGCAGCAGTCAGCAGGGCGTACACTATCCAGTTCACAAGGGTCGTGCATCCGCCGATGATGACATACATTATCAGCTCACGGTATTTATCAAACAGTTCCTTTATCTTCTTCATTTTCCTCGCTGTTATAGGTCATGCATGACCTTTCAATATATATCGGACGGTCCTTTACCTGAATGAACACCTGCGAGATGTATTCGCAGAGTATCCCCAAGCAGACAAGTATTATCCCGCTCATCAGCATGATAAAGGACAGTATTATATTCATTCTGTAATTATCCGACAGCCCGTTTATCCCGCCCAGCACCGCCGTCACGATAAACCACACTATCCCTGCGGCGGAAAACAGTCCCCCCAGATAAAGCGGCAGCTTCAGCGGCTTTGTGGAAAAGGATATTATCCCCGTGAAGGCGTACTTCATCAGCTTTGAAAAGCTCCACTTGGTCTCACCCGCAAGACGGCTGTCGGGAGTGTACGGCACATAGTGAGTGTCAAAGCCCACCCATGAGAACATTCCCTTTGAAAAACGATGATACTCCTTCATCTCCAGCAGCGCCTCCGCCACGTTCCGGCGGAAAACGCGGAAATCACTGGCTGACTGGCGCATTTTCACATCGGACAGCTTGTCCGCGAAGGAATAGAACGCGTCCTTGAAAAAGGTCATCGCCTTACCCTCGATGCGCTTTTCCTGATATGCGGCGCAGCAGTCGCACTCCTCATGCCCGTCCAGATACCGCACCATTTCCAGCGCCACATCGGGGCTTTGCTGCATATCCGAATCTATTATGCAGACAAGCTCGCCGCGGCTGCGGCGGAGAGCGGCATACACTGCGGCTTCCTTGCCGAAATTCCGCGAGAAGCTCACCACCGTCACATTGGCGGTATGCGCGTCATATATTTCTTTGAGCCGCTCGGCAGTCTTATCCGAGCTGCCGTCATTGACAAACACTATTTCATATGACAGCACACCGTCGAAGGTCTTTTTCACAGCGTCATAAAACGCCCCGACATTTCCCTCTTCATTATAACACGGCACCGCCAGCGTCAGCTTTATCATTACGATGAAATCTCCCTTTGGTCAATTGACAGTTGATTTTAGCCATTAGCTATTAGTTGTCAGCTTTGAGCGGATAGTATGCTCATCGCTATTCACTACTCGCTATTATACCACATTTGCCCGATATCGTCAATATCGTCAGCTATATTTCTTCGCGGATTTGAAGCAGAGAGTGCCCGAAAAGGGCTCGAATATCACGTCGGATACGCTGTTTTCCGTCACCAAAAGCTTGCTCTCGTAAAATACGGGGATATAATAGCCGTTCTCCGTCAGCAGCTTCTCCGCTTCCTTGCAGCTCTTAAGCGCCGCATTCGCCGAGGCGCTGTACCGCTCCGCCGATATTATACCTCTGTATTCCTCAAGGTCGTCCGGGTCGGAAACGTACTCTTCAAAGCTTTCAAAAAAGTCCGACGCACAGGGACTGTCTGCCGTGATGACCGACAGCGCAGCGGAATAATTCCCTTCTGCTATGCGCTCGCTGTATTCCTCGTCCGACAGTATCTCTACTCCGCAGGAAAAGCCCAGCTCCTCGTTCCAGCTGTCCGTCAGCATGTACACTATCGGCGCGTCTGCGAAGCTTTCGGGCACTATTATCACAGACAGCTCGGGATAGTTCCCGCCCGTTTCCGCAAGACCGCGGCTCCATAGCTCCGCGCCGCCGCTCTGCTTTTCGTAATAGTCACCCAGCAGGTCTCGGACCGATCTCCCCATGACAGTCACCGCAGGCGGCAGCACTCCCCTGCCCCAAGATATCCCCGCGGAGGTCCTGCCCTCGTATACAGACGGGTCGGACGTTATGCTGAGCGCTTTGCGTATGTTCTCGTTGGAAAAGATCTCGTCCTTCATGTTGAAGGTCACGCCTACCGCGTACACGGGATATTCTCCCGCCTTTTTTCCGCGGAGCTTCGGAATATCCTCCGCTTCGCAGTACATGACATCTACCGTGTTCCCCGAGGTCTTTTCGTACTCCTCCGCGCTGTCGGTGATAATATAATTCACATACAGCGGATATGTCCGCCGCTCCTCCGTGCTGTTGTCGGGGTTCCTTTTCAGCGTCAGGAAGTTCTCGTTCCAATATGGGTCGTAATTCCACTCAGTCAGCGTAAATGCGCCGTTTCCTGCGGTATATTCCGCGGAAAGCCCGTATCTTCCCCCCGTGGACAGGAAAAATTCCTCGCAGCAGGGGCTCGCCGCTCCCGTGCTGAGCAGATACAGAAAATCACTGACGGGATAGTCAAGCTCAAACTGCAGAGTATAATCGTCCAGCGCCTTCACTCCGAGGTCGGTGTAGGACATCACCCCGTCATATACTGCGGCGGAGTTTTTCAGCGCCGCGAACTCGTCGGTATAGGGGGAGTGTATCTCGGGGTCGAATATCCGACGGAAGGCGTACACATAATCATGAGCGGTCACCTCCGCGGAAAAGCCTCCCGCGCCGCTCCATGTCATGCCCTCCCGCAGGCGGAACGTGTAGGTCAGCATATCATCCGAAACGGCGTAGTTTTCCGCCGCCGCGCAGACTATATCCCCCGTTTCGGATATCTCCGTCAGCCCCTCGAATATATTCCTGATGACGGACAGACTCTCACTGTCCTCGGCAAGCTGCGGGTCAAGATTCTGCGGATTGGAGGGTATCACCGTATAAAACGTACCGTCCGCCCCGTCATTATCATCACCGCAGGCTCCCAATGTTATGGCTGCCGTCAGCAGCAGTATTATCAATAATAACTTTTTCACTTCAAATTCCCTTATTTCAGTTAACAGTTGACAGCTATTATAACTGTTAACCGCCTAACTGCTTTACAAGCTCTATGCCCTGCTTTACGGAGGCTATGGGGATTATCTCTATGCTGTAGTCGGACACGTTTATGTTCCTCATGGACAGCTTCGGGACTATGCATTTTTCAAAGCCTATCCGCTGAGCTTCACGTATGCGCTGAGCTATGTTCGTCACACTGCGCACCTCGCCTGCAAGACCTATCTCGCCAAATGCAGTCACCCTGCCGTCTATAGGGATATCCATCAGCCCGCTGTACAGAGATAATGCCGCCGCAAGGTCTGCTGCAGGGTCGTCTATCCGCAGTCCGCCTACCACGTTCATGTACACGTCCAGCGTGCCGTAAAACAGCCCCGCACGCTTCTCCAGCACCGCAAGTATCATCGCGATGCGCGAAAAATCCAAGCCCGTAGATGTCCTGCGGGGGACTGCATATCCGCTCTTCGTCACCAGCGACTGCACGTCCGCCATTATGGGACGGCTGCCCTCCATTACACATGCGATACAGCTGCCCGATACGCCCTTCGGTCTCCCCGACAGCAGCATCAGCGACGGATTTTCTACCTCGATAAGCCCCTTGTCCTGCATGTCGAACATGCCTATCTCGTTGGTGGAGCCGTAACGGTTCTTCACCGCGCGCAGTATGCGGTAGCTCAAATGCCTGTCGCCCTCAAAGTACAGCACCGCGTCCACGATGTGCTCCATGACCTTCGGCCCTGCGATAGCGCCGTCCTTGTTGACATGTCCTACTATAAATATAGGTATTTCCTCGGATTTTGCAGTGCGCATGAACAGGTTGGTACACTCCCGCACCTGCGATATGCTGCCTGCGCTTGAATTTACGCCGCTGATGGTCATGGTCTGGATAGAATCTATTATGACGATGTCGGGGCGCTTCGCCGAAATGGTGCTGCATATAGTCTCGGCGTCGTTCACAGACAGTATGTACAGCTCACCGCTGTCTACTCCGAGACGGTCGGCGCGTATTTTCAGCTGGCGGGCGCTTTCCTCGCCCGATACGTACATTATGGAGTGATTTTCCCCCATAAACTGACATATTTGCAGCAGCAGCGTGGACTTTCCGATACCCGGCTCGCCGCCGATAAGTACGATCGAACCTTTTACAAGTCCTCCGCCAAGCACGCGGTCAAGCTCTTTGAGCCCCGTGGAGTAACGCACATCGCTGTCAATGCCGATGTCGGACAGCTTTAAAATATTGCTGTCGGACACGGCGGAAACGCTCCTCACCGCAGACGATGCCGCCCGCGTTTTAACGGGAGGAACATACTCCTGCTCCTCCAGAGTGTTCCACTCCCCGCAGAACGGACATTTTCCGTTCCACTTAGAGCTCTCTGCCCCGCACGCGGAACAGACGTAGATCGATTTATTTTTTGGCACTGTTATTGGCTCCTTTGCTGAGTTAGTGAATAGTTTTTATTTGATAGCATACAGTTAAGAGTTTAGTGAACACAGTGGACGAACAGCCCACAAGATCCCCAAACAGCCCTTTCCCGTGGAATCCATGTCACGAACAACAGGCGGCTGACGGTGCCGCCGCCCAACTATGCCCCGCGGAACACGCGGTAGATCCCCCGCACTTCTAACTCGCAAAAGAGAGGGCGAGGGAAAGGTGAGCGCGAGAGCTGCCCAAAGCATCACATAGAAATCAAAAGCCGAAGAAAAGGACCGAATCCCAAAAACTCTTCACCATTCACTAATCTATTATACCACATAAAAGCCAATAAATCAACGGGGAAGTTAAATTTCCTTGCTTTTCTCTCCACCTTCGTTTTCATAGCCTGCGGGCAGCCCCCACACCCGTCTCTTCCCTCGCATTTTCTCTTTTGCACTGCTCCGCTTACAAAAAGTTCAGCTCCGACGCCGGAGGGTCGGAGCTGAGGCTGCTGTAAGGGGCAAATGGGTTTAGTGCTGTTTGGGGATCTTGTGGGCTGTTCGTCCACTGCGTTCAACAAAAACTATCAACTGTAAACTAATCACTATTCATTACAAGATAAAGCAGATGAGGCCTCCGCAGCCTTCGTTGATGATACGTTCAAGGGTCTCCTGCAGCTTCATGCGCGCATCTACGGGCATGCGGTAGAGCTTATTATGCAGTCCCTCGTTCACCAGCTCATGGAGCGATTTTCCGAAAATATTGCTCTCCCATATCTTTGACGGGCTTTCCTCGAACTCTTTTAACATGTAGTTCACAAGCTCCTCGGACTGCTTCTCCGAGCCTACTATCGGATTGACCTCGGTGATGATATCCGCTTTCATCAGATGTATCGACGGCGCCGACGCACGCAGCCGCACTCCGTACTTGCCGCCCTGTCGGACTATTTCGGGTTCCTCCAAGGTCAGCTCGTCGATGGACGGCATCACTATGCCATAGCCCGTTGCTTCGACCTCTTTCAGTGCATTTTCCAGTCTGCCGTACTTTTCCTTGATGGACATAAGCTCCGTCAGCAGCGGTAGCAGATCGCCTTCCGACTTTATCTCTATCCCTGCCGCTTCGCCCAATATCCGATAGAAAAGCTCGCTCTTCACCGTAACAGCGATATCCGCGCTGCCCCTGCCGAGGTCTATCCCACGCACATCCGCATAGGTGATATCTCCGCACTCCTGCAGCGACTTCGCCACATTTTCCGCGTCACGCACTGCACGGACTCCCTGCGCAGACTTCTTCACTGCGCCGTATATCTCCGAACGGAGCCAGTTTGTGCGCTCCAGTCCGTTTATCCAGCCGGGCATGGAAATGTTGATCTCCCGCACGGGGAACGAGAACAGTACCTGCCGCAAGATCTCGTTGATATCCTCCACCGTCATATCGAGGCAGCTTATGGGCATAACAGGCGCTCCGTACTTTTCGGTGAGCTCCCCACACATCTCAATGACATCTCCGCTCTTCGGAGACGCACTGTTCATCAGCACAACAAAGGGCTTGTTTATCCCACGCAGTTCGTTGATGACCCGCTGTTCCGCCTCGGCGTACTCCTCGCGGGGGATACCAGTGATACTGCCGTCGGTGGTGACTACAAGACCTATGGTACTGTGCTCGTTGATGACCTTCTGCGTACCTATCTCCGCAGCCATATTGAAGGGTATCTCCTCGTCGAACCAAGGAGTCATCACCATTCGGGGCGCTTCGTTCTCGATGTACCCCACCGCTCCCGGGACGATATATCCCACACAGTCGATGAGCCGCACGCTAAGCTTTGCCTTGCCGCCGACGGAGATTTCCGCCGCTTCCTCGGGGATAAACTTCGGCTCGGTGGTCATGATAGTTTTCCCCCCCGCCGACTGAGGAAGCTCGTCAACGGCTCTGCCGCGTCGGTAATCGCTCTCGATGTTGGGGATAACGAGCTCCTCCATGAAACGCTTGATAAACGTGGATTTTCCTGTCCGCACGGGTCCCACGACTCCTATATATATATCCCCGTCGGTACGCTCTGCAATATCGCAGTAAATATCGGTCTTTACCATAATTCTCCTTCCTTGCCCGATTACGCAGGCTAATAGCAAACAGCCATATGCTAATTGCTGCCAGCTGTAAGCTTTTCACTTGCCGATCGCTGTTCACTATTCATTATTCACTCTTCACTATTCACAAAGTACTATCGAACGATGGGAATGACTATCATCCCGTCCTCGGGCATTATCTCCGAATCGAGACCGTTTTCCTCCATTATCTCGGCGGGGGAGGTGCGGCAGCGCTTCGCTGTTTCCCACAGATCCTCACCCTTTTTGGCAAAGTACAGCTTAACCGATACGTCCGAATCGGAGGTCAGAGGCGTATCCTCGTCGGCGGTCATTTCGGTGATGGCTTCAAAGCGGATACGGTCCCGCAGCTCGCCCGAAAAACGCAGCTCCGCCTTTATCTCCGCGGTATTGTCCGAGGTCAGGCTGTAGGACACCGAAAGCGGCACTGCTTCGATATCTGTCACCGCGTCGGGCGAACAGCTTCCGCTGCCGATATTCTCAAAGCGGAAGGGAACGTCCGCCGTGCTTATGACAGGCTCGCCGCCGCTCCCCGACAGCATACAGCACAGCAGTGCCTTGCCCACTGCCGTAAGACTTCCGTCCTCCTCGCGGACGGTATCGCATGCCGTTACCTCGCACCATGCGTCGTATACACGGTCGATAGTCCCGTCGTGCTGTTCGGCGGTGCCCTTGACTGTGCGGGTCTGCTCTATTTTCTGCGGACGGCAGGGTATCCTGATGTTCTCTGTCTTATGGGTGGTGACGCAGAGTGTGGAAAATTCGTCTGCGGCGGCGGATATCTCCGAGTACCGCTCCGCTGTGCAGGTCATGAGCAGTATCACTTCACACTCAACGGAATGCGCCTCGCCGCTGCCGTCCTCCGACGAGGGGCGCAGCTCGCAGCCAGACACCGTTACCGACGAACGCACATCATAGCGATCGTCCAGTCCGTCCATGTCCATTATCTGGGAATAAGGTATTGTGAACTGCATAGCTTCGGGCTGTGCGGTATCCGAGTCCTCCCCGCGGCATGTGCAGAGCATATTGACCTTGATATCCCCCTTGACCGCAAGCTTATTGGCGATAGCCTTGTTCTCCGAGGTCAGCACTATGGCGCTGCACCGAAGGATATCCGAAATTGGGGGCTTATCCGAGCCGAGGTCTATCCTCTCCGAAACGGTGACCCGCTTTTCGGCGAATATCTCGGGAGACGGACAGAGCATCTCCTGCTTTTTCAGCAGCACTCCGCAGCCGAAGGCGTCGGATATCACCGAGCGCATTTTCTCCGCAGTGACTGTTATTGACACGCTCACTGCGCCGTGGATATCTATCCTCCGCCCCGTCACCGCGCGGCAGTTGATATACTCCACCGAGGGCACTGCCTTTGCGGCGGGCAGCATGCCGTTATCCTCTAAGTCCACGCTGCCCGAATAGTTCATGCGGCGCTCCACAGTGCGGATATTATTCCCTGTGCCGCCGCAGTATATCACCTTCAGTTCAACGGAAAGCTCGTAAGTGAGCCTGTCGCCGTTGACGGAGCAGGAGGTCACCGTCGGGGCGGCACTGCAGCGGATTATCCTGAATATCTCGGGGTAGTAGTCGGGAAGTATGTAATCCAGCTCCACAGGCTGTTCCTTGGCTGTTCTGCAGATTATCTCCCGTGAGCAGAGCTGCTCGGTATTGATCTTCAAACTCATTTCAATTCTCCGTTCTGCCGTGCACGGCTTGTATTTTCTGTAATATATCTATGAGGCAGGTCCGATAAATATGCTGATTTTTTCAGCAGTGTCTGATTTGCCGCCGGCTTATATTGCCAATGTGCTGACCTATGCCTGCGCTCCGCTGTGCATTTATTATATGATACTCGCTTCCGCGCAGTATACTCCCGGGGACCTATTTACATATATAGCAGTTGGGGATAGTGTTCGTCATACTCTGGGCAGTATATTCCTACATTGAATTAAGCTATGTTGAACGCACGGACAAGATACATATGACCGAGCTTTTCGCTGCAGAGATAATCGCCATGATCCTGCAGAGCTTCAATCCGACTTACAAGGTCATTTATATCGGCGGGACCTTCGTAATGATGATATATTACGCGTTCGTGATCGGGCAAACGGAAAATGCTGTGGGGATTTTGGGCGATTCTATTGACTTTTCCGCTTTAAGATCGTATAATAGAATATAATACCGCAAAATTCATGAAAGGAAGCTAATATGAAAACTATGAACAAAATAACGGCTGTTTTTACGGCAGTCATGATGATGATGTCATTTGCCGCATGCGGCGATTCCGATGAGCCCGCGCAGACTTCCGCCGAGACCTCCGCAGATGTACAGACCGAGGCGGCTGCCGACGGCGATGCCTCCTCTGAGGGAGCCTCCGCCGCCGTGTTCACATCAGACGGCAGCGCTAAGGTAACCGTCAGCGGCAATACCTTTATGGTAGGCGGCAGCGAACTCTGGATAAACGGCGTAAACACGCCTTGGGACAACTGGAACGACTTCGGCAGCAATAACTTCGACGCCGATTTCTGGGACAGCCATTTCGCCGAGCTCGAAGAATCGGGCATCAACGCTTCCCGCGTATGGATAAACTGCTCACCCTCCATGAACGGAGTATGGCTCAAATCCACGGGCGAGGTCAAGTCTGTTAACGACAAACACTGGCAGGACGTGGACACTCTCCTGCAGCTTGCCGAAAAGCACCACATCTACATAATGGCGACCCTCATCTCCTTCGACCATTTCAAGGACTCCAACACGGGCTATGACACATGGCGCGCTATGCTCAACTCCGACGACGCTACCGACAGCTTTGTCAATGAGTATGTTATCCCCTTCTGCGAGCGCTACGACAGCTGCGACTACCTCTGGAGCATAGACCTCTGCAACGAGCCCGACTGGATAAAGGAAAACGCCGAGTGCGGTCAGATTGGCTTCGACCGCATATCCAACTACTTCGCAAAGGCTTCGGCGGCGATACATGAACACTCCGACATTCTTGTCACCGTGGGCATGGGCATGGTGAAGTACAACTCCGACGGCTACGACGGGAACTATGTATCCGACGAATTTCTGCAGGCTCTCAGCGGCAGCGAAAATTCGTATCTGGACTTCTACTCCACCCACTACTACACATGGGAGAAGAGCTACATGGGCTTCCCCTTTGACGGCGACCCCGAAGCCTTCAAGCTGGACGGCTCGAAGCCCTGCGTTATCGGCGAGACCTCCGCGAATGCAGACTCGGGCTGGTCGCTGACCGAGGAATATGAGGGCGCTCTCAACAACGGCTGGCAGGGCGTTATGGCATGGACCTCCAACGGCGTTGACGACTGCGGCGACCTCTCCTACATCAAGCCCGCTGCTGCCCGCATTTTAGAGCTTGCTCCCGAAAAGGTCCACCCCCTCGAAGGTTAGTGAATAGTTGACAGTTAATAGTTAACAGCTAATAGTTAACAGTTATTAGTGAACAGCCCCAAATTAATAGTAATCAGTGAACGCAGTGGAAAAACCGCCACAGAAATCCCCAAACAGCACTAAAATCATTTAACCGATGATACGAACAAAGCTCCGACCCTCCGGTGTCGGAGCCAATTTTTTTGTAAGCGGAGAATTGGTAAATCTTTCGCATTTGAGCAGGGCAAAAGAGAGAGGGCGAGGGAAAGGTGAGCGCGAGAGGGAAAACGTAGGGGGGAGAGAAAAGCGGCGCTACACTTGAAGTAAATCTTTCGGAGGGGGTACGAGTAAGCCGCTTGTCTTTCCCCCGGAGGTGTCCCTCTCGCACTGCGTCGGAAGATGCAATCTTCCGATGAAAACATATAATAGCCCCGATGACAAAAACAATTACAAACAAGCCCAAAAACGAACCGCCCCGAAGGGAGTAACAATTACAAACCACAAAAAAACTATTCACTAAAACAGAAAAGCTCCCACGGTAACCGGTTACCGTGGGAGCAAATTAAAATTAATACTTTTTCAGTACCTCAACAGCCCCGATAACTATTTCGGAGGCCTTTTCGAGGTTGCGGCGGACGTTTTCGTTGTCAAGATTCTTTGACATCTCCATCGCCTGCGCTATCGTTTCCGAACCTATCTCTGCCTGATTCTGATAGATCTTGTCAAGCTGCTCGTAGGCGTATTCCTCGAAGTTCTTGTAGAGGGACTTTAAGTCCTTGACAGTATTGTTGCGGATGTCGTCGTAGTTCTCTAAGGTGGTGTCGATTATCTCGTTCTGGCGCTTTTTGTGGAGTATCTTCCTGAATGCGTCCATCGTCGCAGAGGGGAACGTTCCCGAGGTCATGCCCTGTACCGCTGCCTGCTTTACAGTATCCGCTACCTCCAGCGAATTGATGTTCACAATTTCTCCTGCCGAGGTGTTCTGCACCGACAGATTCTCCAGCCCCAGCTTTCGTGAAAGCTCGTTGCCGAGGTCCTTTATCACGTCGTTTAAGCGCTGCTGATGTATCTCCAGACATCGGCGGTACGCTTCGCCTACCTTGTCCATCAGGAAGGAGTAGAAATGCTTCTCCACGTCGCTGACTGCGGCATTGGTGCGGCATGCTACGATGTCCTCGCGGAGCTTCGAGAAAAATTCGTACATCCACCGCTCCGCTTCCTGCATCATTTCCGTTACGCAGAGGCGTATTATCGGCTTTTTCCGCTCCAGCGCAGAAGCAAGGGCTGTACATTCCGCCTGCATGTCCGCAGACAGCTCGTTCAGGCGTTCCCTGTCCATGCGGAGCATCTCCGAAATGATGTTCAGTCGGTTCAGCGTATCGTTCAGCATTATCTTCAGCATTGAGAATACTCTCTGCTGACGTATCATGTCCTTCTGCACGATTATCTCACGCTTCATGGCTATCTCAAACTTAAGGAACTCGTTCTCGTAATAGTCCTGAAAGCCCTTGATATCGGGACGGTTCAGACCTATCTTCCGTCTGTACTCATCAATGCCGCTTATGCCGTAAACGGAAGCGTTCGGCATGATGTTGTCGCAGCGCTCCTGCACGCGGTTGACTATCTTTTCGATATCCTCCATGGTGTTCATAGCGTCTATCATGTTCACAAGCACAAAAAGTCGGCTGAAATTCAGCGGAACGATGTGACTCGCGATGAAGAACTGCTCCGACTCCGAAAATGGCGAAAGCGCACTTGCTACGTAGATGACAGCGTCCGCTTTCAGCAGGAACTCCTGAACCTGATTATCCAGCTCGTCAAGGTCGGACAGACCCGGTGTGTCCACTATGCGGATATCCTTGAGAATTTCCGCGTCGCTGCGCACATCAACATAGTCCAGCTCACCCGGGAAGAAGTCTAAAAGCTCGGAAAGCCTGTCACGGCGCAGATCGTCCTTCATAAGGTTCACCCGCTTGCCGTTTTTCAGCACAGCCTCCACCGAGGGCACCTCCCCGTAGGATATGCAGTTTATGGTAAAGGTCTCGGGCGCCACATTGGTAGGTGCCACGTTTTTGCCCAGAATTGCGTTGATTATGGTACTCTTGCCCCGCTTGAAATCTCCGATGACTACCAGCGAAAAGGGCTCGTCCTTTTTCTGATTGATGATAGCGTCCCACTTTGCCATTCTGTCGGTACATTCCTCGCCCAGAATAGTGCAGAGCTCGCGGTCTCTTATCAGACGGTTCAGCTCCTGCTGAACAAATTCTATGTCCTTCTCGGCGGTATCGTTAATATTTTCCATATCGCTAAGCCCCCTTTCAGACGTTAGGCGACTCTTCGGCGCCTGCAAGGATCTCACACCTGATCTCAAGAGTCTGCTTATTTGTGAGATGTATTCCTCCCGCATCCAGATCGGGCCGCCATGAATAGAGTATCTCACAGGCGATAAATTCCATGCCTGCCATGATACGGCGCTCGTCCTGCGTAGTATCGGGGTCCAGCTTCAGGGAGCGCACGGGGGTCTTATGAACGATATCGTACTTTTCCTTCACGCTGTCGAGGTCGATGTTGGTATCGGTATTTCCGAAGGAATCGGGAAGCGTCTTTTTCCTTATGGAAGCGTATATCTCGGGGAACTCCGAAGGGTCATCAAGGCAGATTATTCCTGCCCTGTCGGCGGTAAGGTCCGCCGAGCGAAGCCAGCTGTTGAGCGCATAGCTTAATTGTCTTGTCTCACCTGCAGCCCTGCCCTCGGGAAGAGCCTCCTCAGCATATCTGTTGCCCACGCTTATGCCGGGATAGGTAAAGGCGAAATTGTACGCAGAGTGATTGTTCTGCATCCTGCCTATCTCGCAGCCGATAAGGTAGTAAAGCTCCTGCATGCTGCACATCTCCGCGATATCCGACGTGAGCACCACGCAGGGGTCAAAGCCGTCGCCCGAAAGAGAATATATCTCCGGGATATCCCTTGCGGTCTTGACCATAACGGCGGGAACTCTTGCCTGAAGCCTTTCGCTGCAGAGGTTAGCGGCATTGTAGGCGTTGGCGTACAGCATAGAGGTAGCAGTATCTGCCGAGCGGAACACCTTTTTGAATTCATTGGGAATATCGGCGGAGGTTATCATCTTATAGAGCTTTGACCACCCCGATACGGTATTTATCTTTGCCCTGCCCGAGAAATCGCCGTCGAAGGCATAGTCCATCCGTCCGTCCACCATATGCTCGGTGGAGGTCCTTGTACGGGCGTCCAGATAGGCGGAAAAGGACGTATTTATCTCAAGCAGAGGATTTGCGGAATTATTTATATCCATTACTATGCAGTCCTCCCCTTATTCTTCGTCCATCATTGCATCGGCAAAGCTCTTGTGGAGATTATAGGTCTCGGCAAGGAGACTTCCGGTATACTCTGCGATATTCTGCAGCCGCATTTTCTCATTGTCGGAGAATTCCTTCTTCTTTGCCTTCTGTTCGTTAAGGCTGTCGAGGGTCTTCTGGGTATCCTTCAGGATGACCTCAGTCTCCTCCTCGATACGCTCCTTGAGGCTGGAGAAGGAGTTGTAGACCTGACGGCGGACTGTTTCGGTGAAGTCGCTGTTTATCTTCATTTCGTGGAACTGCTTTTTGACCTGAGTCTTGAAGTTGTTCTTGAACTTGTCGATACGCTCCTGAACGAGGAACTTATCCACAGAGAACTTGCCCGTGAAGGTGCCTGCCAGACCTGCGATAGCCATGATGCACAGTCCCGCGGGAGAGAGGAACATTCCTCCCGCAACGGCGGAAACCAGCACGAATGATGTAGCCACCCAAGCGGTGAGACCCGTAAGACCGCCCAGCAGAGCTCCCTTTATGCCCGCCTCGCGGAAGCCTATGAACAGGCCGCCGATACCCACGGAGCCGATAACGGAGCCGATAACGGAATCCACAGCGCCGCCGTTTCTTGCGGAGCGGGAGTTCACGCTGAACATTTCCTGGATACGGTTGATGGAAGCGAAGAATTCGTCCTCGAAGGTCTGGAGACGGGTAGCCTCGTCGCTGAGTCCGACGTTGATATCGTTCTGTATCTGTTCGCAGATAAGCTGAGCCTTATTTTCGATATTTTCCTTTATCTTATCGGTAAGGCGCTCGTAAACGATCTTCATTTTTTCGCGCTTAAGGTCGTCGGCGGACATCTGATAGTCGTCGATGACCTGCATAGCGGTCTCTTCTATCTGCACCCAGTAATCGTCGAGGATAGGCTGGAGCTTTTCAAACACGCGGTTAGCGGCGTCGTTTATGCGGACGAACTCCTCACGCTTTTTGGTGCGTATCTCCTCGATCTCTTCGATAGCGAGCTGATACTTTTCCATGAACTCATCGTTTTCCATCATGAGGGCGTTTTCGCGGAGCACGATAGCGTTGATGACCTCGGAGCCCGAGCTGATTATCTTATTTGCGAGTATCTGCAGAGAGATAGCGCCGCGCTCCTGAGTGAGCATTGTTTCGAGGACGCTCTCAAACTTAGGGAAATTAGACTCCTCAAGCATAGCGGCGTCGTTATTTTCCTTAGCCATAAGAGCCTTTTTCGCGTATACTCCGATGACCTTCGGCTTACCTATCTTACGCTTATATACGTCGAACTCCTTAGAGTTTTCGCCCATGACCTTCTTGGCCTTTTCCATAACATAGCTGCAGATACGCTTTTCAATAGTATCGACGATACGGTCCTCGTCCTCTTTTGAGAAGGTACCGAAGCAATTCACGGCAAAGATTATCCTTCCGAGGTCGCTGGTAAGCATTTTCTTTTCAAGGAACTCCTTTTCAAACTGTGAAAAGGGCGAATTTGCGCTGATAACGAACACAGCTGCGTCTATTTCGGGAAGTATGGAAAGAGTGACATTAGTCATCTGTTCATCGTCGTTAAGGCCGGGAGTATCTATGATATCGACATGATTCTTACAGAAGTCGGTATCATAGTAAACGGTAGCCTCCTTAACGGTCTCCGCCATTTTTTCGGACTCATAGGAAAGCTTAGTGACATAATCGGCGAGATGTTCGATATCGACTTTTTCGGAGGAGCCGTTCTTAAACTCGACCATAACATAAGGCTCGGAGCTGTATGTAACACGGTTCAGGGTAGCGGTAGCGGGAAGAACATCCGCAGGGAGGACCTCCTGACCGAGAAGAGCGTTTATAAGGGTACTCTTACCCCGTTTAAACTCGCCCACTATAGCGACCTCAAAGCGTTCCTTAGCATTTTTCTCCACAGTATCGCTGATAGACTTCGCGGTATTATCGAGACCCAGATCTGTACAGTAGATCTTAAGCTGATTAAGGTTTTCGGACAGTTCATCCATCATCTCACGGAATGAAGTATAGCTGCCGTAATTAATATTATTCTGTTCCATTATCCGCCCTCCTGCCGGCTTTATTAGTAAGACCGCTGATCATATTTTCATTTTATCAGCGGACAGACATCATCCGTCAATCAATATTATACTAATTATACCATATTTTTATCCCACAAGTCAATAAGTGTCGATTGTATCTAATAACAAATAATTTGTTCATATTTTGGGCAAAAATTATAAAAACTGCCAATCAAAGATATATAAAGTTCCTAAAAAGTTACAGAAAAATAACAATCGGTTTGCTTCTTCGGCTTAGATTTCTTATAAATGGGTTTAGTGCTGTTTGGGGGGTCTCGGCGGCTGTTCGTCCACTGCGTTCACAAATAACTGTAAACTATCAACTAATCCCTCTTCATTATTCACTCTTCACTATTCACTATTCACCAATTTTTCAAAAACCTCTTGACAAAACGAAATAACTGTGTTATACTTGTAAAGTAAAATTCTTTATAAAGCTTTTTACTTTACAGATGACGGGAAGGAGATCGTTTATGGCGGATACTCAGAAGGATCTTCGGTTTTCAAAGCTTCTCGATTATTACGGTGAGCTTCTCACCGAGAAGCAGCGGGATTTTATGGATCTTTATTATAATGAGGACTTCTCTCTCGCCGAAATTTCGGAACATGAAAATATCACCCGTCAGGGCGTCCGCGACGGTATCAAGCATGCCGAACAGCGGCTGCTCGAATTTGAGGAAAAGCTCGGGCTCGCCGAAAGGGCAGAGATATATTATGCGCTTAATTCCAAGGTCACTTCTCTTGCCGAGGATATCCGCATAAGATCGGGAAATTCCCGCTCTGCGGCGGCGGAAAATGCTTCCGAGATAGAACGACTTATGAAAAAATACAGGGATCTGTTCTGACATAAGAAAGGAGTGCAGCTCATGGCTTTTGAGGGATTATCCGAAAAACTGAATAACGTGTTCAGACGTCTTAAGGGCAGAGGTACTCTTAACGAGGCCGACGTCAAGGAGGCTATGCGTGAGGTAAAGCTCGCTCTTCTTGAAGCGGACGTTAACTTCAAGGTCGTTAAGGACTTCATTGCCAAGGTCAGCGAACGGGCTGTGGGCTCCGATGTTCTCGCAAGCCTTACTCCCGGTCAGCAGGTCATCAAGATAGTTAACGAGGAGCTCATCGCTCTCATGGGCGGAAAGAACGAAAAGATAAACTTTCCGTCAAAGCCCCCCTGCGTTATCATGATGTGCGGTCTGCAGGGCTCCGGTAAGACTACACATGCCGCAAAGCTCGCTAAGCATTTCAAGGAACAGGGAAAGCGTCCGCTGCTGGCTGCCTGCGACGTTTACCGTCCCGCAGCTATCGAACAGCTGAAGGTGGTCGGTGCAAAGGCTGATGTGAAGGTCTTTGAAATGGGTCAGATAAACCCCGTCACTATCGCAAAGGAAGCTGTCCGCCATGCCAAGGATTACGGCAATGATGTTGTCATCCTCGATACTGCGGGCCGTCTCCACATAGACGAGGAGCTCATGGACGAGCTGAAAAACATCAAGGCGGAGACCTCCCCCAATGAGATAATGCTCGTGGTGGACGCCATGACAGGTCAGGACTCCGTCAACGTAGCCAAAGCGTTTGACGAAGCTCTCGGCATCGACAGCGTGCTCATGTCGAAGCTGGACTCCGATACAAGAGGCGGTGCGGCGCTGTCCGTACTTGCAGTAACGGGCAAGCCCATCAAATTCGTGGGTACGGGCGAAAAGCTGGAAGACTTGGAACCCTTCTATCCCGACAGAATGGCTTCGCGCATACTGGGCATGGGCGATATGCTCACTCTCATCGAAAGAGCGGAAGCCTCCATCGACGAACAGGACGCAAAGAAGCTGGCAAACAAGCTCAAGGAAAACGAGTTCGACTTAAACGACCTCGTGGAGCAGATGAAGCAGATACGCAAAATGGGGCCTATCAAGCAGATAATCGGCATGCTCCCCGGCGTGGGCGACAAGATAAACGACATGGATATCGACGACAGACAGCTTAACCGTCTGGAAGCGATGATAACCTCCATGACTCCCGCCGAAAGAGCAAAGCCATCTATCATAAATCCAAGCCGCAAGAAGCGCATCGCTGCAGGAAGCGGAAACTCCGTTGCCGACGTGAACCGCCTGCTCAGGCAGTTCGAGGAAATGCAGAAGATGATGAAGCAGCTCGGCATTTCGGGCAAGAATCAGAAGGGCAAAAAGAACAAGCTGAGAATGCCCCGCTACAAGATGTGATTTTAAGGCGGAAACGCTTTAAATATATAAATAATATGCTAATATGCTGAAATCAAGAGGTGAAAGAAATGGCAGTAAAGATCAGACTGAGAAGAATGGGCGCTAAGAAGGCTCCCTTCTATCGTATAGTTGTAGCAGATTCCAGATATCCCAGAGACGGAAGATTCATCGAGGAGATCGGCTACTACGATCCCACTAAGGAGCCCTCCGTTATCAAGGTAGATACCGAAAAGGCTAAGAAGTGGATCGCTAACGGCGCACAGCCCACAGATACCGTCAAGAAGCTTCTCGCTATCGCAGACAAGTAATCGGCGGAAATACCGATGTGTAGATTTGATCGGCAGTCCCTTGCGGACAGCTCGATCAACTCGATCGGTCACTTTTCTAACTTTGAAAGGAATGAACAGAAAATGGAAGAGCTTCTGAAGTTTATAGCGTCCGGTCTGGTTGAGGACAAGGATGCAGTTTCCATCGACAGAGACGAGCCTGACAGCGAGGGCGTAACAGTATATCATCTTCACGTCGCTCCCGACGACATGGGCCGTGTTATCGGCAAGCAGGGACGCATTGCTAAGGCTATCAGAACAGTTATGCGTGCTGCGGCAGGAAGAGTAAACGAGAAAATTATGGTCGAGATCGACTGATAACATACATCAGATATACGGAGGCGAGCTGATGCAGCTGACCCTTCTCACACACTTAGACGCTGTTCGGGTGATGTTTTACATCGGCATTGCATATATTGCTGTGCCGATAATTTTTTATCTGCTGAAAGCGTTAAAAAAGCTGAAGCCGAAAAAGACTGCTCTGCGGCTTGCGGGGATCATCCTCGGGATTGGCGTGATACTGGAGCTGCCGTCGATATACTATCTTTATTTAGACGGAGAGTATAATATTTCGGAATATAACAATTCGGATATTTTATACGTCGCGGCAGATTCGGGGGACATCAGTGCAATAAAGCGCATGATAAAAAAAGGCGGCGACCCATCGGAGGTAACGAGATTCGGCAACACAGCCTTTTACTGTGCCGCCGACAACGGCGACACTTCCGCAGTAAGCATAATGCTGGAGCACGGTGCGGACATCAACAAAACGGGGGGCAGATACACGCCCTTAGCCGCCGCATGCAAAAACGGCGACAGCGTCATGGCTTACGAATTATTAAAAGCGGGAGCCGATCCCGACTACATGCCCGAGAAATACCCATCGGCATTAAGCTGTGCGGCAGCGTATGACGAGGGCTACAATTTCGAGTTAATAAACATGTTATGCGGCGCGGGAGCGAACCGTTCCGCGGTAACTATCGACAGCACAGGGAAGCGGTGGCTGCCGTTCAAATACTATTTTCACAAAGCATGGCAGACCGAACTCACGGCGGAGGATCAGCAGAACTACGACAAAATAGCCGCCCTCTTAGAACAGTCCTATCGCGACTGGGTCATGGAGAATGCCGATTTTCTCAAAAATCAGCAGGGGTAAAGGCTGACGGCTGCGGTTTGGTTTCGGCTTATCGGTTACTGTTTTGGCTTATCGGTTACTGTTTTGGCTTATCGGTGATTGTAAGGCGTTCACGGCTAATTTGGCTGACTAACTGCGTTAGTCGCCACCACGCGCGTGGGAGGACAAACTTCGGGAAGAGACAAGCGGCTCACTCGTACCCCCTCCGAAAGATTTACTTCAAGTGCAGCGCCGCTTTTCTCTCCCCTACGTTTTTCCTCCCACACCCACTTTTTTCTCTCCCCACTCTTTTGCCCTGCTCAAATACGAAAGATTTACCAATGCTCCGCTTACTTTTAGTTGGGCTCCGACACCGGAGGGTCGGAGCATTGTTCGTATCATCGGTTAAATGGTATAGTGCTGTTTGGGGCTTGTTGTGGGCGGTTTGTCCACTGCGTTCACTGATTACTATTAACTTGGGGCTGTTCACTGATAACTGATAACTGTTAACCGATTACTTTTCACTAACTTCACAAAGGAGCAACCTATAATGGAAAAATATCTTGAAATAGGAAAGATCGTCGCAGTACAGGGGCTGAAAGGAGAAGTCCGCGTAGACCCTTGGTGCGACAGTGCGGAATTTCTCTGCGAATTTGACACGCTTTATTTTGACAAGGGAAAGACTCCCGTGGAGATCGAGCGTTCCCGTCCTCACAAGAACATCGTGCTTGTGAAGATAAAGGGCGTTGACACCGTCGAGGACGCCCAGCTGCTTCGGAACAAGATACTCTATATGGACCGCGACGAGGTCGAACTGGAAGAGGGCTGTTATTTTGTCCGAGACCTTATCGGGCTGACAGTCATCGACAGCGACGACGGCACAGTATACGGCAGGCTCTCCGACGTGCAGAAAACGGGCGCAAACGACGTATACACCGTAAAGGGCGAGGACAGGGATTATCTTATCCCCGCGATTCCCGACGTTATCGTAAAGACCGACATCGAGGGCAGAAAGATGCTTATCCACAAGCTGGACGGATTATTCGATTAAGGGGCTGATATCGTGCGGATAGACATTGCAACACTTTTCCCCGAAATGTGCGAAGCTGTGCTGAATGAGAGCATTCTCGGACGGGCGCAGAAAGCGGACAGGATAGAATTTCACTGCCGCCAGATACGGGACTATACTTTGGACAAGCACCGCCGTGTGGACGATACTCCCTATGGCGGCGGCATGGGCATGGTCATGCAGGCAGACCCCGTATTCCGCTGCTGCGAGGCAATAAGTGCGGAACTGGACGATAAGCCGTATATTATCTACATGTCGCCGAAGGGGAAGCTTTTCGACCAGAAAAAGGCGCTTGAACTGTCCCGCATGAAGAATATCATTATCATCTGCGGGCATTACGAGGGACTTGACCAGCGGGTCATCGACGAGATAGTGGACGAGGAGATCTCCGTAGGAGATTATGTGCTTACGGGCGGCGAGCTGCCTGCGCTGATAGTCTGCGACGCGGCGGCGAGAATGTGCGACGGCGTGCTTGCGTCCTCGGAGTGCTTCGAGGAGGAGAGCCATTTCGGCGGACTGCTGGAATATCCCCACTACACCCGTCCCGAGGTATGGCATGACCGCGAGGTACCGCCCGTGCTTATGACGGGACATCACAAGAACATCGCAGCATATCGTCACGAGGAAGCGTTAAAGATAACTGCCCGCCGCCGTCCCGATATGTATGATCTGTACATGTCCGAGCACCCCGACGAACAGCTGAAGCGTCCTTCATCAAAGAAAAAGCGGCGCAGGAAATAGTTTTCAACATATAATTTATATAATGTTCATATATTTGTGTGTTGAAAGTTGTATATATCCTATAAAATATGGTGAATTTAGACAAATAGGAAAATTTTTAATCCCCGACAATCGTCAAATAGCAGAAATTTTAAAAAAATCGGGATTTAGTCATAAAAATTCATTGACTATCTCGATTTTGCATTGTATAATAATAATTGTTGGAGATACCACAAAGGCTATACGCCGCTTAAAGATAGGAGAGAGTTATATGTTTGTTAAAGATGTAATGGTTCAGAATCAGGTTGGTCTGCATGCCCGTCCGGCAACATTCTTCATTCAGAAGGCAAACGAATTCAAGTCATCGATCTGGATCGAGAAGGAAGAGAGAAGAGTAAACGCTAAGTCACTTCTTGGCATTCTTTCCCTCGGGATCGTAGGCGGCACACAGATCAGAGTTATCGCTGACGGACCCGACGAGCAGGAAGCTGTTGAAGGTCTTGTTGAGCTTGTTGAGAGCGGCTTCTCCGAGGAAGCATAAGGGCTTTCTTATATATTTTTGAAATTTCATCCGACAGTGCTTTTTGTCCTGTCGGATATTTTTGTATAAAAAAAGGAACTGAAAATGCCAACGATAGTATTACTTCTGCTTATAGTAGCCTGCTACACGATAACATCGCTGAACGACAAATATGCCGTATCGAAAGCAAAGCTGTCCGGCGACCGGATGACCTTCATCATGGCAGCGGCAACGTCCGTATTCATGCTGTTCATACTTCCCTTTTCGAACAGGACCTGCACATTTACACCACTGACTATACTATTCATCATACTGTTATTCTTATCGAAGCTGTTTGAATTCCAGATGTCGGCGAAGATACTGACAGAGCTTTCCGCCTTTGAGCTGAAAGCATGGCTTGGGACAGTGATGTTCCTGTCCTACTTCACAGACATACTAATGGGCACAGGCACCTTTACTATCGCAAAAACGTTATGCATAGCCTTAACTGCGGCAGGACTGATAATGATAGCCTCCTCCGGCAAGAGGGACATAAATTACAAAAAGATAGCCCTCCCGCTGATACTTTATCTCGCAGCAAAATTCGGCTACGGGCTGACCGTAACTGCGATAAACGCCGACGGCAGGATATCCTCAACGATGGCATTGCTCTTTGCGCTGATACTGTTAGCGATAGTTCTCCTGCCCAGATCGGGGATAAAGGAGCTTATCAGGGAGAAGCCGAAGGAAACGGCGATAGTAGCGATAGCAAAGCTTCCGAATGCCTTTGGACTGCTTCTTGAGAATGCAATAATCGCGGTAAGTCTGGTACAATACTCATTCATACAGCCTCTGATAATCATTGTTTTATTTGTGATATCGTTAATAAACCGTGAGAAATACAGCAAAACGAATTTTGCGGGAAGTCTGATATGCATTGCAGGGATATTATTATTCCAGATCTGCAGTTTATAACTTCCCCGCCGCATTGTAAGTATTTCAGCTCAGGCAGCATTAAGCCGCAAAAGCAAGAAACAAGCGAAGGAAGGTTCGAGGCAGGGAGCAGCAATTACTAAGCAGTGACCCCGGATCAAAAAGTTCGCCAGCCTTTCAAGGCTGCGAGTTTCCAAAGGGCGGAGTCCTTTGGTCGCCGCGCGCACGCGGCGAAATCCCCTCGGGATGACCCGCCGCTAATGCCGCATCGGTAGTTTTTCAGCTTAGGCGGAAGCTGCCCGCGAAAGCTGCCGAAAGCCGAAGCGACGAACAATTGATAACGCCGCCCGAAACAAAAAAAGCGGGTCCACTCAAATCAGTTCCAGCGAACAGCAAAGCGGAACACCCTGCTCGGGCGGCGAGCATTTGACAGCGAAGCGTCTCAAATGCAGCGGAGCTCTGCTCCGCCGAAAGGTCGCATTCGGTTTTTATTTAATCTTAAAGCCAATAAAGTGACCGCGGCTTATTTTTCTTCGGGGAAGATGTCGCTGATTCGGTTCGTTTTTGTCAGTAATTGTTTTTATCATCGGGGCTAGTGTATGTTTTCATCGGAAGATTTCATCTTCCGACGCGGTGCGAGAGGGACACCTCCGGGGGAAAGAAAAGCAGCTTACTCAAACCTGCTGCGAAAGATTTACTTCAAGTGTAGCGCCGCTTTTCTCTCCCCCTACGGTTTCATAGCCTGCGGGCAGCTCTCGCGCTCACCTTTCCCTCGCCCTCTCTCTTTTGCCCCGCTCTGGTCACATCGGCTACCAATGCCCCGCTTACTTTTAGTTGGGCGGCGGCAGCCGTCGGCCGCCTTTTGTTTGTATCATAGTTTCCACGGAAAATGCTATTTGGGTTGTAGGGTTTCGGTTTGTCCACTTCATTCACTGATTACTATTAACTTGGGGCTGTTCACTGAAAACTAATAACTAATAACTGTTAATCATTCGCTAATAACTGTTAACTATTAACTGTTAACTGTACACTCTTGAAGGGGGAGGTTTTTATTATGAGTAAATTCTACGTTACGCCGTCACAGATGCGGGAGATCGAACGCCGCGCCGATCAGCTGGGCGTTTCCTATTATCAGCTTATGGAAAACGCGGGCGACGCGGCTGCGGCTTTTATCGTTCGGATAATGTCCGAGAAGAAAATAAGCGGGAAGATAACCATGCTCTGCGGCAAGGGCAATAACGGCGGAGATGGATATACTGCCGCTCGTAAGCTCGCAGATGCGGGGTTTGCTGTCACCTGCGCCATGCTCTCCGACGAAGCGGGGACCGATATCGCCGCTAAGGAACTGGGCGACCTCTTCGCCGAGGGTCTCGTGCCTGTGATAATGCTGTCCGACGGCAGAGAGGCTGTTTTTGACGCGCTCTGCGACAGCGCAGTTATCGTGGACTGCGTATTCGGCACGGGATTTCATGGGGAGCTTCCCGAAAATATCGCAGAGATACTAAGGTACGCCGAAAGCTGCTCCGCGCTCAAGATAGCCATGGATATCCCCTCGGGCGGAAACGGTCAGACGGGGCTTGCCTGCGATGATACCCTCCGCTGCGACTATACCGTCACATTCGGGCTGGAAAAGATAGGCACTGCCATGTATCCGCTGTCGGAATACTGCGGAGAGGTCATCGTCTGCGACATCGGCATCCCCGAAGCCTGCATAAGCAGCATGGAAAGGCTTATCCGCCGCGTAGATATGGACTTCGTCAAGGAGCACATCCCCGTGCGCCCGAAGAACTCTCACAAGGGCACCTTCGGCAAGGTGCTCAACATCGCGGGCTGCAAAAACATGACGGGAGCTGCCGCATTATCCACATCTGCGGCTTTAAGAAGCGGTGCGGGACTGGTAAAGACCGCCTCCGTGGACAGAGTGATAAAAACGCTGTCCACGTCCATTTTTGAGAGCGTATATCTGAATCTGAAGGCAGCGGAGGACGGCTCCATATCCGCCGAAAATGTGGATATCCTCATAAGCGAGATGAACAAGTCCACGGTGTGCGCATTAGGATGCGGACTGTCCGTCACCGAAAACACGAAAAAGCTCGTAAAAGAGCTTGTAAATAACGCGGAGGTGCCGCTGATAATCGACGCCGACGGCATAAACTGTCTTGCCCCCTGCATAGATATTATCAGAAACGCAAAGGGAAAAGCGGCGGTGACTCCTCACCCTGCGGAGCTTGCACGGATAATGGATATGCCCCTTTCTCAGGTGCTTGCCGACAGACTCGGAACAGCTATGCGGTTCTGCGGCTTATATGAGACAGTTATTCTCGCCAAAGGTACTCCAACATTTATCATAAGCAGCGAGGCTGCATATGTATCGTTCACGGGGAATCCGGGGCTGTCCAGAGGAGGCAGCGGCGATGTTCTCACAGGCATCTGCGCAGGACTTGCCGCCATGGGGATACCGCTTGCCGAAGCGCTTGCCTGCGCCGCGTTCATACACGGCTATGCTGCGGACATTGCCGCAGAGGAGCTTTCACAGACAGGCATGCTCCCAAGCGACGTGATAAGCCGCCTGCCCTTTGTGTTTAAAGAAATGGACAGATAAGCATTATCCGACGTGCTTTCTGTTCCGACTTTGAACGGAGGGCAATTATGAAAAAGAAGATATTCCGGCTTATTTCACTTGGACTTACCGCAGCATTTTCGGCTGTGATACTTGGCGGCTGCAAAGGACTGGGTGACACTCTTACGCAGTCGCCGTCAGGCGCTGACAAGCTCTACACTGCGCAGTGCGAGATAACCGTGGACGGCGAGGACGACGAGGAGCTGCTGACCTACGGCGGCACTCTGTCCAGACTTGGCGGCGGCAACTGGGAGCTTGCCCTTGACAAGCCCGACACGGTAGCGGGGCTGAAAATCAAGCTTGGCGAAGAGGGCATCACCGCGTCGCTTGGGGACTTAAGCCTTAATCTTGAAACGGATAAGATACCGTCGAGAGCAGCGTTCATGAGTGTATTTTCCGCGCTGGACAATGCAGCGGCGAACATCAACTCCCTTGACTTTTCGGAAACAGAGACGAATCTGTGCTACCACGGCAATTGCGGCGGAGAAAAATACACGTTATTATGTGA
>JBJESJ010000132.1:0-5656 GCA_051882725.1 Oscillospiraceae bacterium | reverse complement strand
ATATCTTTTATCATCACATTTACGACCCCGATACTCCTCTGGAGGAGACCGCTCTTGCGCTGGATAATGCTGTAAGGCAGGGCAAGGCGCTGTATGTGGGCATCTCCAACTACAGCAGGGCAAAAACTGCGGAGATACTGGAGATCTTCCGCGAGATGAAAACTCCCTATGTGGTAAATCAGCCGTCCTATTCCATGCTCAACCGCTGGATAGAGCGGGATAAGCTGGACAAGCTGGCTCTTGACGAGGGCTTCGGACTGGCAGTATTTTCTCCGCTGTATCAGGGACTGCTGACGGACAGATATCTGCACGGCATACCCGAGGATTCGAGGGTCGGCAAGGGCAGGACATGGATAAGGGACGAGATAACCGAAGAAATGGTAGCAAAGCTGAATAAGCTCAATGACATAGCAGGCGGCAGAGGGCAGACCTTATCGCAGATGGCGCTTTCATGGGTGCTTAAGAATGAAGCGGTAACGACTGTCATCACCGGAGCCAGCAGGCCGCAGCAGATAATTGATAATGCGCAGGCGGCGCAGAAGCTGGAGTTCACGGCAGAGGAAGAAGCGGAGATAGAAAAGCTGATAGCGGAATGACCCGCTGACAATGCCGCGGAAGTGCGAAACAAGCTAAGTAAAGTGCGAGGTTGAGGGGAACAGATACTTAGCAGTAAGCCAGCCATAAAAAGTATCGCCAGCCTTTTCCAAAGGCTGCGAGTTTCCAAAGGGCAGCGCCCTTTGGTCGCCGCTCGCAAGCGGCGAAATCCCCCACCGGCACGTAACACAGCGATGCTCCCCAAGTAAGCCGAAGCGGCGAACAATAAAAGCGCCGCCCGTGTAAAAACAACGTGGAATCGTAAAAAGCAGAGCCTCCTCGTATGTAAGGAGAAGCACTGCTCGGGCGGCGTGCATTTGAGAGCGGAGCGAATCAAATGCGCGGAGCAAAGCTCCGCCGAAAGAGATCATCAGATCGTATGTAGATCCAAAGTCATAAACCGATCAGATTCGCATATAAAGCGAACATCAACATAATATCATAAACAGAAAGGAAAGATGATACATGCAGGCAATCATAAGATCGGAGGGCTATACCGCAGCGGTGGACTCGCTGGGCGCAGAGCTTTCCTCGCTGAAAACACCCGACGGCACAGAGTATATCTGGCAGGCAGACCCCGAGGTCTGGAAACGTCATGCTCCGGTGCTTTTCCCCTTTGTGTGCAGCACCGACAGCAAGAAATTTACCGTTAACGGAAAGGAATTCAAGATGTCAAATCACGGCTTTGCAAGGGATTCCGAATTTGTGAAGTCGGCAGAGACCGAAAACTCCGTGTCCTTTACGCTGACATCGGACGAAAAGACTAAGGAATTATATCCCTTTGACTTTAATTTTACCGTTACATATACCCTCAATAAGAATAAGCTGACTGCTGTGTATTCTGCGGAGAATACGGGAAATGACACAATGTACTGCTTTATCGGCGGTCATCCCGGATTCAACTGCCCCCTTGAAGAGGGCGCGGAGTTCTCCGACTACTATGTCAAGTACGAAAAGCCCGAGACTATCGTGCAGGAGCTTCCCGGGAAGAATATCACCGTGGCGGATAATACCGATACTGTCAATATAACACGGGAGCTTTTCGCAAACGACGTGTTTATGAAGGAAAAGCCAAATTCCTCCGAAGTTTCCCTTCTTAGCAGAAAGAGCGGCAGGGGAGTGAAGGTCTCCTACGATAACAGCGGATGTATCGCAGTATGGTCGCCCTATGACGAGAAAGCGTCATTTGTCTGCTTAGAGCCGTGGACCTCCGTCCCCGTTTACTGCGACAAGACCGAGGAGCTCACCGAGATGCCCCATGCTTTGAAGCTCGCTGCAGGGGAAAAGTACGATTTTTCCTTCACTGTGGAAATTATATAAGATTAGTACGGAGTCCATAGTCCAAGGATCGTTTTCAGCGTACTGATAAAATTCTGTGCACTACGTACCGGACTAATCAAAAAATGCATTATTATCTTGACAAAGCACGATGATTGTGGTATAATGCTAACGTGGTATGTAATATACCTGTAAATTTTTTGTAAAACAAAGGGGAAAAATCATGAGATCACTTAAGAAAATAGCAGCTCTTACTCTTTCCTGCATGATGGCAGGAATGGCTCTCACAGCCTGCGGAGATTCGGCAGGCAGCACAGCCGATAACTCTTCCGACAATGCGGCGGCTTCCGATAAGGTTTACAACGTCGGTATCTGCCAGCTCGTTGAGCATGAGGCTCTCGACGCAGCAACTCAGGGCTTCAAGGACGCTCTTACCGAAAAGCTGGGCGAGGGAAATGTGACCTTCTCCGAGCAGAATGCTCAGGGTGAGTCCACCAACTGCGCTACTATCTGCACAGGCTTTGTATCCGATAACTGCGACCTTATCCTCGCAAACGCAACTCCCGCTCTTCAGGCTGCAGCTGCCGCTACAAACACTATCCCGATAGTTGGCACATCTATAACAGACTACGCAACAGCACTCGATATCGACGACTGGACAGGCAAGACAGGCACCAACATCACAGGTACCTCCGACCTCGCTCCTATCGACCAGCAGGAGGATATGCTCCTCGAGATGTTCCCCGAGGCTAAGACTATAGGTATCCTCTACTGCACCTCCGAGGCAAACTCCAAGTATCAGGCAACAATGTTCGAGAACGCTCTCACCGAGGACGGTCTTACATATAAGGAGTACACAGCAGCCGATTCCAACGAGATCCAGTCTGCTGTAACATCCGCAGTTGCAGAGTGCGACGTACTTTATGTTCCCACAGATAACACTATGGCTTCCAACACCGAGATCATCAAGAACGTTGCCGTTCCCGCAGGTATCCCTGTTATCGCAGGCGAAGAGGGCATCTGCACAGGCTGCGGCGTTGCTACGCTTTCTATCAGCTACTATGATATCGGTCATGCAGCAGGCGAGATGGCTTACGATATCCTCGTAAACGGCACAAATCCCGCTGATATGGACATCCAGTTCGCTCCTCAGGTAACTAAGGAATATAATCCCGAGATCTGCGAGACTCTTGGGATCACACCTCCCGAGGGCTATGTAGCTATCGGTGAATAATTTCCCGACAAAACGGATAAGACCATTTAAATGCAATAAGTATGCGATAACCGAGGTGGGCTTCATTTCGGTTATCGGCATATTTTTTGAAGTGACAAAGCGTTTGCGGAAAGACAGCATCCTGCTTTGTATAAACGAATCAACACAAACGAACGGAGTGAAAATCTGAAATGAAGCCGATCTCGACCCTTATTTCCGCGCTTCCCGGCTCTGTGGCTCAGGGACTGATATGGGGTATCCTTGCAATAGGCGTATACATTACATATAAGATCCTTGACTTTGCCGACCTTTCCGTAGACGGTTCTCTCGGCACGGGCGGAGCTGTTGCTGTTGTGCTCATAATCAACGGCTGTCCTGTTCCTCTGGCACTGTTCATAGCGTTTATCGCAGGCTGTGCTGCGGGACTTGTAACGGGTCTGCTGCACACAACTCTCGGAATACCGGCCATTCTGTCGGGTATCCTTACCCAGCTGGCGCTGTATTCCATAAACCTCGATATCATGGGACAGGCGAACACGGCTATCAACGTGGATAAGTATCCTCTTATCGTATCGCTCAGATTCATTCCCTCCACTATCATCAAGGGAGCTCTGTTCATTACGGCGATAATTGTCATGCTGTACTGGTTCTTCGGCACAGAGCTGGGCTTTACTATCCGTGCGACGGGCTGCAACAAGAGCATGTCAAGAGCTCAGGGCATAAATACGAAGAGCTCGACGGTCATAGCCCTTGTTATCTCCAACGGACTTGTGGGACTGGCGGGAGGACTTCTCGCACAGTATCAGGGCAATGCCGACGTAAATATGGGACGAGGCGCTATTGTTATCGGACTTGCCGCTGTCATCATCGGCGAGGTACTTGGCGAACTTATCCTCGGCAAGCATATGAATTTCGTTGGCAGACTGGCATTTACAGCACTTGGCGCTGTAATATATTACATCGTTATCCAGATAGTTCTCTGGCTGGGACTTTCGTCACAGAACACAAAGCTTTTCTCGGCTATCGTAGTTGCGATATTCCTTGCTGTTCCGTATCTGCGGAAGCAGTCAAAGAGCTCGTTCAAGAAAGCGGGAAAGGCTTCAATGAAAGGAGCGGAAGGCAATGGCTAAGAATATGCTGGAGCTCCACGATATCCGCAAGACCTTCAATCCCGGTACGATAAACGAGAAAAAGGCACTCTGCGGCGTGGATATTACCCTTGAAGAGGGCGATTTCGTCACTATCATCGGAGGAAACGGCGCGGGAAAATCCACCACCCTCAACGCTATTGCGGGAGTGTGGCCTGTGGATTCGGGAAGCATTATCATCAACGGAGAAAACGTTACGGGACTTTCCGAGCATCAGCGCGCAAAACACATAGGAAGAGTGTTTCAGGACCCTATGACGGGAACTGCGGCAACTATGGAGATACAGGAAAATCTGGCACTTGCGGCGCGCAGAGGAAAAAAACGCACCCTTGCATGGGGCATCACAAAAAAAGAGCGTGAAGAGTATCATGAACTGCTTAAAATGCTGGATCTGGGTCTTGAGGACAGAATGACCTCGAAGGTGGGACTTCTTTCGGGAGGTCAGAGACAGGCGCTGACACTGCTCATGGCAACTCTGAAAAAGCCGGAGCTGCTGCTTCTCGACGAGCATACAGCGGCTCTTGACCCGAAGACTGCCGCGAAGGTGCTTGAGCTTTCGGATAAGATCGTGGCGGAGAATAATCTGACTGCACTTATGGTAACGCATAACATGCATCATGCGATAATCCACGGGAACCGCCTTATCATGATGAATAACGGCAGGATAATCTACGACGTGAAGGGCGAGGAGAAGAAAAACCTGAAGGTCGAGGACCTGCTGAAAAAGTTTGAAGAGGCAAGCGGAACTGCGCTGGACAACGACAGAATGCTGTTTGAGTCTCAGAAGGCTGATTAAAATTATTACCGGATTATCAGAGCTGTTTTTGACGTTTTGTCGGGAACAGCTCTATTTGCGTTACTTAGCTATGAGTCGGTGTTATAAGGATACATCGAAAAGGTGTGAGAAATATGGTAAAAACTATAGAAGAGGTCTTTTGCGATCTGTGTGATAAATATGGGAAGGAACTCAATTGGACAATGATCCCGTTTACACAAGCAAGGGGATATTTTGTTGATGAACTGAAAAAGGAGCTTGGATGTGATGATCCGATGTTTCAGAAGGAAGTATATGCTGTGGCAAAATGTGATTCAAATGATGACGTATTATATCTGATAGGAGAGGGCAGTGACGAAGGCCTGTGGAGGATATACCATTTAACATATTCGCACAGTGACCCGAAAGACCGACCTCGTTATGAAGAATTTACAAGCAGGCAGGATGTCGGTTCATACATTGAAAAGGTGTTTGTTAAGGAGTATCTATGATATATTTTCCGGTTTGCGAAGAGCAGGCTGCAGTCGGTGTGTGATAGTGAACAATTTTCAACATAGAATGTGGCAAAATAGTGATTAAAACGTAAAACATCAAAAAATCCCGAAAAAAGTCTTGACAAGAGGGAATAAAAGTGATAAAATAAACTAT
>JBJESJ010000131.1:0-5706 GCA_051882725.1 Oscillospiraceae bacterium | reverse complement strand
CCTGATAGATATCTGCGCCCTCGTTTAATTTATTGCACAGAAAAACTCTGCACTTGTCGTAATTTGAGAATGTGCGCTTCGCATTTTCCACGCTGCCGTATACCTTCCATGCGCCGCACAGCTTGAAGTTTTCACCCTTGTTCTCGATGAAGCCCAACACGTCCTCCACGGGATAACCGAGGAAAACTCCTATCTCATGCGGGAATGTTTCGCTCTCCCCTATCCGCATTGAAAGACGTTCAAGACACTCATCAAGAGAATAATTTTCGGGATATCCATACTCCGCAAGAACGCTCCGCACAGCGTCATCCGCAAGGCGTTTACTAAGCAGCTTTTCGCTGTAGACAAGCATCAGCGCACGGTTTTTGCAGCTGCATAATATCCTGCTTTTCAGTCCCTTTGCGGCGGCTCTTCGGTTGAAATACTGCGTGTGAAAATCAAGGTCAAACTCCGCAGATGAAAGGGATACAAGACTTGCACATTTTATCCCCAGCAATGTGGGTGCTGTATGAAAAGCCAGCTTCTGTCCGAAATTGTCATACTCGGTCTTGGACATAAGATCACCTCCGCAAACGATTAGCATCCGCTAACCCGCCATAAAAAAAATCAGCCGCAATACTGCTCCAGAACATTTTTCAGCGCATTTACGCTGGCATTATGTACCCTTGCCACAGGGATATCGTGCTTTTTCGACTTCTGATTCACGCTGTTGACCATCTTGTGAGAACAGGTATTCGTGAATACGACCATAAGATCGGGTACTCCCAGCTTATTCTCAAAATCCGACGGCATCTGGGTGAACACCTTTGCCTTGCAGTTATATTCCTCGCAGATGTCCTTGTATCTTGTTGCCATTCTATCGTTTCCGCCTATTACTACTACGCTCATTTTTTCACCTTCTTTCAATTAGCGTATGCTAACCCATTCACAGTATACCATCTTTCCCAAAGTTTGTCAAGTATAACATTTACAAAAAATATCGGATTTTTTCCGCGGAAAAATCGCTGCAACATCTTATTCTGCGCTGATTAATTGTTATAATTTGCCTTGTATAAGACAAATAATACAAAAAAAGCAAAAAAACACTTGCAAAATTTATTAGTATGTGCTATAATAAGTAAAAAGTGGCAGGAAAATAGTACAATGCTTGTCAGTTATCATTATTTTTACTATGATTCCAAAGGATGTGTGCTATGAAGGATTTAAAACTTATCGATCTGATCCCTCCTAATATTTTACAGCAGTTTCAGGACGGTTTTTCTAAATTTTCGGGACTGGCTGCTTTGATCACCGACGAAAACGGCACACCTGTTACTGTTGGAAGCGGATTTACTGATTTTTGCACAAACCTTACAAGGAAATCGGAAAAGGGCGAAAGACGCTGCGAGGAGTGCGATAAGAACGGCGCCCTGCAGACTCTCCGCAACGGAAAGCCTGCCGTATACCGCTGCCATGCAGGTCTGGTGGACTTTGCATCCCCGATAATGGTGGGCGGAAAATTTATTGGAAGCATTATCGGCGGTCAGGTGCGGACCTCCTCCATCGACAGGGAGGCTATGGCTGTCATCGCCAAGGAACTCGATATCGACCCCGACGTTTACATAGCTGCCGCCGAAAAAACTGCGGTGGTCTCGGTGGATACAGTTGAAAGGTCTGCGGAATATCTTTATGAAATAGCTAAGATACTCTCCGAAATGGCGTACAATAACTATCTTGCGCTGAGCCAGAGCCGCAAGCTCGAAAGAGCAGCACGCTCACAGTCTGCTTATATTATGAACATGAGCCTCAATATGGAGAAAAATGTCAGTGACTGGATGTCAATGGCAAAGGAAGCTGTCAGCAGCGGCGACAGAAATATTATGGAAACCTCTATCAGAGAGCTGATTAACAAAAGCTCCGACGTTTATTCCATGGTGGGCGATACCGTCGATTATATCCGCATGGCAGGCGGCGAGGTGGAGCTCAACGAAAATGTGTACGATCTGAAAACTCTTCTCGGTCAGGTTTCGGACAGCGTCAAGGAAAGCCTTTCAGAAAGAAATATCTCGCTTATCATCAGGCTTGACGGGTCTGTCCCCGATTATATGCTCGGAGATTCGGGAAAGATAGGTCAGATACTCAACAGGCTGCTTATCGGGTGCGCTTCCTACTCCGAAAAAACTATTATTTCCATAAGCGCTTCATGCAGAAAAAAGTCATACGCTTCAATTCTCGAAATAGAGATGGGCATGGACGAAGTTAAGATCCCTCCTGCGGTAATGGAGGAAGCAAGAAATTGCTTTATGAATCTGTCCTCGGTCGATATGATCAGCGGAGATACAAGCTCCGAGCTTGCCGTTCCGCTGATAGGACTTCTTACCAAGCAGCTGTCGGGCAGCATTGAGGTCGGAAACGGGAAAAAGGACGAGCCTGTTTTCAGATTATGCTTCCCCCAGCTTGAGGTGAACAATTAAGGGGGGCAAAATAATGAGTTTGGACACAGCTGAATATTCCATAGCTCTTGAAAATTTCATCTTAAAGGCTGAACATATCTCGGATATCTTCAGCTCCGACATGTCAGACGCTCTTTCCGATATCTGCCGCGTGCTCAGGATATCGCAGGTAACGGCTTCATTCTATGAGACTCCTATCCACGAACGGCGCGGAGAGGGTAATACGGCTGTTTTCTACTCCGACGGAGATCCTTCCAGGCAGGATGTTATGATACGCGAGGTGACGGGCGGAGGAAACATTGCTCTATACCGCATGGTCAGGAAAGCAGGCGGCGAGGACTGGTCCGAAGAAGAACGCTCCAAGTTGTACGTGCTGCAGAAGGCCCTCTTCGCTTTCAACGGCCGCTCGAGAGTCATGCACATGGTAGACAGGCTCGTTTTCTTCGACAACGAAATGGATATCCACAATCTAAGGTTCTATATGAAGACTGTGGCTTCCATTATCGAAAATGGGCATATTGAAAATTACGGAGCATGCTATTATAATCTGAAGCGATTTTCGGTGATAAATCAGAATATCGGACGTGACCGCGGAACTGCCGTGATGAAGAAATTCGCTTCTCAGCTGCAGGAAAAGCTCACCGACGGCGAACTGGTCTGCCGTATCGGCGGAGACAACTTTATCGTACTTTTCAAAAAGGAACACCTCGATATAGTTTCCGGACATCTCAGCGGAACAGGCATCGTTTACGACGAGGAAAACAACGAACGGGTATTTGTGTCCGCTTATGCAGGGTACTATATGATACCCTCCGACTGCAGCAATCCCTCGCAGATCATGGACAGCTTAAGCATTGCGGTAAATACTGCAAAGAATATCCTGAAAACAAGCTCTGTTTTCTTCGATGAAAAGCTCAATATCAGCCGCAATGAGATAAAACGCGTCGAAAGCGCATTCGCCGACGCTATCGAAAATGAAGAGTTCCGCGTATACTATCAGCCGAAGGTGAATCTTAAGGATTATACCCTCCACGGCGCAGAAGCGCTCTGCCGCTGGTTCAAGAACGGCGAGATGATACCTCCATACAGATTTATCCCCGCTCTGGAACAGAGCCAGTCCATTTGCTCGCTGGATTTTTACATGCTCGAGCATACATGCCACGATATCCGCCGCTGGCTGGACGAGGGCAGACCTGTTGTTAAAGTGTCCGTCAATCTTTCCCGCCGTCATCTGGGCGATATGGATCTGCTGGAACACATCATCTCCTGCGTCGACAAATACCGTATTCCTCACAGATACATCGAGATAGAGCTTACCGAGACCACCACCGACGTCAACTTCTCCGACCTTAAGGAGATAGTTATCGGTCTGCGTGAAGCAGGGATAAGCACCTCCATCGACGATTTCGGAATGGGCTATTCCTCGCTGAATCTTATCAAAGAGCTGCCGTGGAACGTCCTCAAGATCGACAAGAGCTTTCTGCCCGATGAAAACGATTCAGGCTCCCAGAAATATGTCATGCTCAAGCACATCATCGCGCTGGCGCAGGATATTGGGCTTGAATGTATCGTGGAGGGAATCGAATCCGCCGAACAGGTCCGCCTTTTAAAGGAAAACAACTGCTTCCTTGCACAGGGCTTCTATTTTGACAAGCCTATGCCCGTTGACGAATTTGAAAAGCGCCTTGACGAACTCCGCTGGGACTGACATGAGCCTTATCCACAAATATGCAAAATCTTTGCCGTTCTGTCTTAGATTTGAGACAGGACGGTTTTTTGTGTTTTTCCGCTATCTTAAAATTTCGTGAAGTTTTTTCGATTTTAACCAAAATACCTTGATTTTGTTGAAAAAATATTGTATAATTATACAACGGCCTATCGAACACGATGGGCTGAAAAACAATATTATTTAATAAGGCAAGGTAATCATCATGACCAAACAAAAGACCGCAGAAAACACCATCCTCGAAATGACAAGAACTATGATACATCTTTTGCTGAATAAACAGACCGACAGATTCATCGAAAGCATTTCGGACGATTTCGTGTGGATAGGCGATCACACCGATCTCTATACCCGCGGAAAGACCGAATTTGCGGCAGCCGCTTCCAAGGGAGAAGCACCTGCTCCCCTTACCGTGACCGAGGAGGAATATTCGGTGCTTACTCACTGCAGCAGGCTCTGGGTCTCCTTCGGCAGATGTGCTGTCAGCTCGGATGTGCCGGGTGAGCCGCCCCTCTGTACCAAGCTGCATTTCAATTTCGTCTGGAGACTCGAAGAAGATACTCCCATACTGATCGAGGTAATGTCATGCAGCGCCAAAGACCCCGCAGACACGGAAGAGAGCCTTTCTCCCTCAAGGGAGCTTAAGGAGACTCTCCGCTATCGTCAGACTGTAAGGGAAAATACCGCAGCCAACGTAGGAAAGCTGTCGGTCAAGGAATGGCGCAAGGCCGAGACTCACTATCTTCTGCCCTCCGAGATCCTTTATATAAAGGCAAACAACAAGCAGAGCATCGTCCGCACCGTGAATAAGACCATTATCACAGGACAGACTATCGGCAGATTTATCGCCGAAGATATCCTTAAAAAGGACTTTATCCGCATACATAAAAGCTATCTCGTCAACAGCGCATACGTGGACAAAATATGCCGCCGCTCAGTCACGCTCACCGACGGCACACAGCTTCCCGTGAGCCGCAATACCTACAGGGACATCAAGCTTGCTCTCAGCAGTATCGGCGAAAAGTAAAGCTGTCCCGCTCCTCATAAACACCGGATATAACAGCCGGGCTGCATATTCAGCAGTCCGGCTGTTGTCATGTATAGTCGTGTATGTTTATTTTCCCGAAAGATCGGGCAGCTCGTCCAGAGTTATGACATACTCGTCGTTATATATTGCTTTGAGAGCGGCGGTATCATTGTGGTCGGTAATGTATTCGGTATGCCATGTCATGAACCATGCCCAGTCCGCGTCAGCCTTTTCAAGCTGCTCCACGGTGGGGATACGTCCGCATTCGTGGAAACATATAGGCATATCATCGCCCACGACCTTGCTCACATTTTTGTACAGATTGCCGTTTGCGCCGTCGCTGTATGAATCAGCACCTGCAATGTCAACATATTCATCGCCGGGATACCATTTTTCATAGCCCTTGCCGTTGCCCGAATAGCCCAGCACCCAGATAAGATTGTCCAGCTCCCAGTAATTTGTGTAGCGGTCGTACATTATTATCCAGAGCTTTTTGAAATTCTCTGCGCCGCCCTTGCCCC
>JBJESJ010000130.1:0-5839 GCA_051882725.1 Oscillospiraceae bacterium | reverse complement strand
ACAGATATTCATGAAAAACAAGATAACGGCGGACGTATGCTATGACGGCGTTTCCGGACTGGACAATGCGCTCTCGGGGATTTACGACGTCATCGTGCTGGATATAATGCTGCCGAAAATGAACGGCATTGAAGTGCTCAAGGCGATAAGAAAAAATAATATGTCCGTTCCCGTGCTGCTGCTGACTGCTATGGACGAGCTCTCCGACAAGGTAAGAGGCTTCGACAGCGGCGCCGACGATTATCTCACAAAGCCCTTCTACACCGAGGAGCTTCTCGCACGGGTAAAGGCACTGGGCAGGAGAAATTCCTCCGAGCCCGCCTTTGAAAACGAGATGCGCTTCGGCGAACTGAAGCTCAATCTGCAGAGCTACGAGCTTTTCTGCGGACAGAACTCCGTCAAGCTGGGACTTAAGGAATTTTCTATCATGGAGCTGCTTATGAAAAACGGCGGCTATGTTATAAGCAAGGAAACTATCCTTTTAAAGGTCTGGGGGTACGAATCCGACGCTGAATACAACAATGTGGAGGTGTACATCTCCTTCCTCAGAAAAAAGCTTGCCTATATAAAATCCGACGTATCGGTCAAGACCATCCGCGGAGTGGGATATTGTTTGGAGGCAGCTAAATGATCACCCGTTTAAGGATAAGGATATCTGCCGTGATAATGACCGTGCTGACTATCATAATCGCAGGCGTCGCGGCGGGGATATATTTTATAATGCAGAGCTCCGAAAACAGCGAGACGGATAAGCTGCTGGACTATGCCATGGGCGCCGAGACCCGTGCGGGAGATAAGTTTGAGCCCGAAGGACTGAATGACCCCACAGAGCTTCCGCAGCTAAGACATTCTGCGAAGAATGAGCTTTTCAAGCCTGCCGATATCAACTGGATAGCCGTTTCCAGAGACGAAAACGGCAAAGTGACGGTCGGTTTCAGCAGCAAATTCAGCGAGATAACCGATACCGCCCCCTTTGAAGCGGCTTTCGTAAGGATAGAATCCCTTAAAAAGGAAAGAGGATATATCACCGTCAGCGATGTGAAGTACCGCTATCTTTTCCAGAACGGCAGGGCAGTTCTTGCCAATCATGACCTTATCGGTCAGACTATGGACAGGCTCCTTGCCATAATCATCATAATCAGCGCTGCAGCGTGGCTTGTGCTGCTGCTTGTGATAGTATTGCTTTCGGGGTGGATAGTGAAGCCCATAGCCGAGGCGTGGCAGAAGCAGAAGGACTTTTTCGCCGACGCTTCCCATGAGCTGAAAACTCCGCTTACCGTAATATCTGCCAATGTGGACGTTATTATGTCAAATCCCGATGAAAAGGTCAGCGAACAGAGCAGATGGTTTGAATATATCAAGGCTGAGGAGGAGAAAATGTCGGGACTGATAAGCCAGATGCTCTATCTGTCCCGTGAGGATATGCTCAGCAAACGGGACGATACTCCGAAAACGGAATTCGATCTGTCCGAGACTGCCGAGGGAGTCTGCCTTGCCTTTGAAGCCCTTGCCTTTGAAAAGGGAAAGGAGCTTGTTACCGATATAAAGCCCGATATTCTCTGCAGAGGAAACAAGGAGGAGATATCAAGGCTCATCAATATCCTTGTGGACAACGGTATAAAGCATTCCGACGAGGGAGGGAAGATCTCGGTGCGGCTTGAAAAAGTGCGCAGCAAGGCTGTTCTCACCGTTTCAAATACGGGGGCGCAGCTTTCCGAGGAGCAGCTTTCCCGCGTTTTTGACAGGTTCTATAAGATCGACAAGTCCCGCGGCGAGGACAAGGAGGGCTATGGTCTGGGACTTTCCATAGCAAAAACTATCGCCGAAAAAAATGACGGCAGCCTGTCTGTTCAGTCCGATGAGCAGGGGCTTACTTCTTTTGTTTTCAAAATGTAACCAAATTGTAATAATAAATGTGTAAAAAACTATTGGAATTTTGGGAAAAATATGCTATAATTTGTTCATACAACAATTTCTGACGCAATACTTTAAAAAGGAGAAATAATTATGAACAAATCTTTAAAAAGAACTGTATCTTTAGCAGCTTCTCTGGCAATGGCTGTAAGTGCACTGCCCGCTATCGGCGCAAGCGCTAAATCCAACGATGTATATACAAGCAGCTACACATGGTATAACGCTCAGACTGAAAAATATTACGACACAAAGGACGAAGCTATCGCTGCTTCTTCTGCGGCTGATGTTTATAACGGCTATACCATCAACTTTGATTATCGTGTAAACTTCTCCCTCGCATATCCTTACTACAGCACATATACACAGAAGTACTATCCCACTGTATTTGCTGCAAACGCTGTTTCTAAGGGCGATGAGTCCATGATCATCTACGGCGGTCCCGACGGATCTCCCGTATATGACAGCAACCACACCTATTACAGTTCCTATACAAAGAGATTCTACGCTACATATGCTGAGGCTCTTGCTCATTCTTCAAAGGTCGATTCCTATGTTATCAAGACCGACGGCAAGACAGTATATACAAGCAATACCGTATATGCTTACTACAGCTCATATACCAACAAGTATTACTCTACCTACAGCGATGCTCTTCTTGCTTCCAGAGGCATCTCTTCCTATGTGACAACTGTTTACTCCTATACAGCAAACAGCGGCTCGGGCGAGTATTACAATAACCAGACCAACAGATGGTATCCCACTCTTTCTGAGGCTCTGGCGGCTTCCAACAACAACGTGGATTACGTGTATTTTACAGGTTCCGAATTCAAGGCGTACAAGTTCGGCACCAAGTATTATGCTTCCAAGGCTGACGCTATGGCAGCAGGCGGTACAGACGATACTATTACAGAGTATACCTTTACCGGAAGAACTGCTCCCAGCAAGACATATACTACTACTGTCAACACAGCAGCTCCCGTTTATTACAACGGCTACTACTATAACGGCTACTATTATTACGGATATCCTTACTACTATTACTACGGCTATCCTTACTATTACTACTACAACACCACTACATTAACAACTGCCGGCGAGGGCGTACCTTATCTTAAGGGCTACTCCACCAAGCATTCGTGGTCCACTCTTACTTCATATGCAAAGAATGCTAAGAGCGGCGCTACTATCCAGATCACTATGAACGGTGCAACAACTGTTCCCGATTCGTTTATGTCCGCTATCAAGGGCAGAAACGTTACCGTTGTATTCAACATGGATAACGGCGTGACATGGACTGTTAAGGGCACAAGCGTGACCACTGCTAAGACTGTTAACCTCAGCGTTTCCTATAATGCTGATAATATCCCCAATAACCTCGTTAAGAAGGCTACTAAGGACGCTATTGCAGCAGCTGAGGTATCTGTAGGAACAGGCGACGGTTCGGATCTGGGCTTCAAGGGCAGCTGCACTATCAAGTTCAGCAGCAATCGCGCAAATCAGTTCGCTAAGTCCTATGTTTATGATAAGGACGACAACAACCTTACTCTCGTTTCCAAGTCTATGACTAACGACAGCGGCTATGTAAGCTTTGTTGCTTCCGAAAACGGCACATATCTCGTAGTGCTTTCATAATTATCTGAAATAATTCGGTCGGAGAATGAAAATTCTCCGGCTTTTTTCTTGACAAATCACTCTGATAGTATTATAATGATATTATCATAGTAATAATATTGGAGGAAATAATATGCCTGACGAAAAGGAATTTCTGAAAAGCTATAATATCAAAAAATACGAGCAGCCCTCTGTTGCGGCGGATATCGCCGTGTTTACGGTGAAAAATATCCCCGATGAGAATTATAGAAAGCTGGGCGGGAAAAAGCTCTGCCTGCTGATGATAAAAAGGGGAAAGCCGCCCTTTCAGGATACCTTCGCGCTGCCCGGAGGATTTGCCAAAAAGGACGAAACGGTGGACGATACCGCTCTCCGCGAGCTTTTTGAGGAGACTTCCGTTGACAGTATATACCTCTCCCAGCTTAAGACTACGAGCACGCCCGGCAGAGATCCCCGCGGCTGGATAATTTCCTGCGGATATCTTGCCCTCGCAGACAGCACTAAGCTTTCCGTTAAGAGCGGCGACGATGCGGCGGATGCACTCTGGTTCGAGGTGGACTTTTCCCGCCTGTCCTGCGAAATGCTGAATAATGAAAAGATAATACGGTACAAGCTGGAGCTTGTCAGCGGCGAAAACAGGCTTTCCGCCGATATTACCGAGAGGATATCCCTCGGCGCTTCGGGAAAAGAATATTCTCTAACCGCCGAAAACTCCGAGGGCATAGCCTTTGACCATGCGGAGATAATCGCCTGCGCCATAACCGAGCTTCGCAGGAAAACTGTGCACGAAGGCGCAGCCTTTTCTCTGCTGCCCGAATATTTTACCATGACCGACCTCCAGCAGGTCTACGAGACTATCATGAACGTAAAGGAGTCCGACGCTAACTTCCGCCGCAAAATGAGCGGATATGTTACGCTCACCGACGAGACGCAGGGCGGAATGGGACATCGTCCCTCAAAGCTGTATAAGCGCAATATCGAAGCATTTCTTAACTTATAAAAAACGCACGGAGCATATCGTTCCGTGCGTTTTTGATTACAGGATTTCCGAGTAAATTATGTTCTTCACGCGGTGCATAAGGTCGGTGGTGCCCGCGCCGCAGTTCTGTATGAAGTACAGAAAAACCAGATCGTTTTCGGGGTCGGCGCTGAAATAGTTGCCCGTCCAGCCGTCCCAGCCGAACTCGCCCTTTCCCGCAAGATAGCCGCCTGCGGTCCTGTCCTCCAGTATGCGCATGAAGCAGCCGTAGCCATAACCCTTTACGCTGTCCCATTCATGGGCGTATTCCTTCTGAATGTTGTTCAGCATGTTTTCCGTCATCAGGGCAACCGCGCTTTTGCTGAGGATATTCCTTCCGCCGTCAAGGAGCGCCTGTCCGAATTTCAGATAGTCGTCAATGGTGGAGACCAGCCCCGCGCCGCCCGATTCAAAGGCGGGAGGAGCCTTATAGTCGGTCAGTCCCAGATAGAAGTCCTCATAGGGGACGAGCCCGTTTTCTTTGCGGTCATATATCTGTGCCAGACGATGATATTTTTCCTGCGGGATATAAAAGCCTGTATCCTTCATGCCCAGCGGCTCGAAAATCTCCTTTCGGAGAAAATCGCCGTATTTCATGCCCGAGACCGCTTCAATGACTGCTCCCACAATGTCGGCGGAGGTGCCGTAATGCCAGCGCTCGCCGGGGGAGAACATCAGCGGGCTGCTGCCTATTTTATCGGCAATTTCCATGGTGGACAGCTGCTTTCCCGAAGCGTTGCCCCGCTTTATCTCGTCGAAGATGCCGCCCATTCTGCATCCCGCAGGGTTGTCCTCGGGATAGACCAGCCCGCTTGTCATGGAAAGCAGGTCACGGACAGTTATATCCCTGTCAGCGGGATGGGTGCCGTTTTCGTCCTCAACGGTCATGTTTTCAAAGGCGGGGATATAGTATTTCACAGGGTCCATATAGCGGATAAGTCCCCGCTCAATGAGTATCATTGCAGCAGCGGCGGTTATCGGCTTTGTCATGGAAAACATTCTGAAAATGGTGTCGTTTTCCATGGGCAGCCTGTTTTCCTTGTCCCGATATCCGAAGCATTCACGGTAAATTATCCTGCCGTGCTGCGCCGCGCAGACGGAGGCTCCCGCTATCTCGTCCCTTGATATCGCATTTGTTATCAGCTTTTCGATGTACTTGTAATTATCCTTCATGGCATATCCTCCGTTACAGACCGCTGTCGGTATTTACGTGCTTTTCGGACAGCTCCACCGATGAGATGATATATCCGTCCGAGTTCTTTTCAAGGGTGTATATCATGTACTTTTCGGGCTCGG